>NZ_CP129382.1:3029564-3336628 GCF_030435705.1 Rhizobium sp. SSA_523 | reverse complement strand
GCGGCTGCCATCCCTTTTCCGCGAACCATTTGACGAATGGCTGCGGCAAGAGATCCTGCACGGGGTTGGGCGCATCGGCGATCTTCGTATCCACGGGGCAGAAGGTAATGGCTTGCGGCGGAAAAAGAAGGGGCCTTGGCCAGGCGGCGATCCCTTGCTGAGGTCAGCGCACGATATAACGGTCCGTGCGGTGATTGATGGCCAGAGTCAGGTTCAGCGTCAGCGCCGCAAGGATCGAGCACAGAATGACGAAGGGTGTTGCAACGAACAGCGAAATGGCGAGCACGACGCCATCGAGCGCCAATTGCACGAAGCCCGCGCGCCAGTTGAGCTTGTCCTGCAGGTAAAGCGCCAATATGCCGAAGCCGCCAAGGCTGGCGCGATGACGGAAAAGCGCCAGCATGCCCGTGCCGATCAACAGGCCGCCGAACAGTGCCGCAATGACCGGATGAATGGCGCCGATGGGAATGAGGCCCGGAAGGATCTCGGTCAGGAAGGATGTCAGGGCGACGGCGGCAAAGGTCTTCAGCGTGAAGGCAAGGCCAAGCCTGCGATAGGCCAGCCAATAGAATGGCAGGTTCAGCAGGAAGAAGACCAGGCCGAAGCTCAGCCCGGTGGAATAGCGCAGCAGAAAGCCGAGACCGGCCGTCCCGCCGATCAGAAGGTGAGCCGATGCCAGCAGAGTGACGCCAAGCGCTGCCAGCATGCTGCCGGCCAGCACGCCCTGGATATCCTCGATCAGCGAATGGCGGTGCGAGGAGGAGGACCATAGTCCCAGCGGCAGGCGGCTTGTCTTCACATCGGCCATCAGCGCACCACGATGTAACGGTCCGAACGATGATTGATCGCCAGGAACAGGTTGAGAATGACCGCCCCCAGGATCGACCAGGCAACGACCACCGGATCGAGCAAGAGGAAGGCGCACAGCATGACGCAACTATCGAAGGCCAGCTGTATCAATCCCGCCTGAATGCCGAACCGCTCCTGGATATAGATCGCCAGAATGCCGATCCCGCCCAGGCTCGCCCGGTGCCGATAGAGTGCCAAGAGACCATAGCCCAGGAGCAGCCCTCCCATCAATGCGCCCCAGAAGGGATGCAGGTAATCGATCACCAGATATCGATGCTCCACTTCCGTTCCGATGGAGACAAGGCCGATGGCCAGGAATGTCTTCGCCGAAAAGGCAAGGCCGAGCCTTCGGAAGGACAGGTAATAAAAGGGCAGGTTGACGAGGAAGAACAGCAGGCCGAAGGGGATCTTCCACGCGTAATGGATGAGAAATGCGACGCCGGCCGTACCGCCCGTCAGCAGCCCGACGCGACCGAGCAGATAAAAGCCTAAGGCTGAGACAAGCGCGCCCGTCAGGATGCCCTGACCATCCTCCATCACCGTATGGTGGGAGGGGTCGACGCTATAGAAGCCCAGCGATTTGGATTGCGCCATCGGTCTCGTCCCTCTGCTGCGGATGCCCTATTGTGCACTGCGGGAGCGACAAAAGCAAGATAAGACAGTAAGGCTGACCCATTAACCCGCAGCGGTCTTCCGCTTCCGGGCAAGGAACAGGATGCCTTGGACATTGCGGCCGGCATCCATGCGGATATCCGTTTCCAGGAAATCAAGAAGATCGAAGCCGGCATTGGCCAGAAGGTCGAGAACATATGATTTCGAATGGGCATAGCGCAGGGAAGGCTGCAGGACGAAGCTTTCGGCGCTCTCGCTTTGGGCATTCTCGCGCGCATCCTCGATGGAAAAGGCAAACAAGCCTTGGGGCTTCAAAAGCTCGGCGGCCAGGGCGAAGGTGACGTCCAGATTGCCAAGATACATCAGGACATCGGCGGCAGAAACGAGATCCGCCCGCTCTGCGCCGCGCTCCGCCGACAGGATCTGCAGGGTCGCAGAGGGATCCGCCAGGTCGGCCTGGCCGAGAACGGCATAAATGCCTTTCTCCTGCGCCTTCGCCAGCATGTTGGCCGAGAGATCGTACCCTTCGAGACGGCGGCTGCAATGCGCCACCTGCGCCCCGAAGAGCCCGGTGCCACAGCCAAGATCCACCGTCAGATCGAAGGGTGCATGGCTCGCCACCATGGCGAACAGCTTTTCGGGAACGCTATAGTTCAGCTTCTCCATCAGCGCCGTCTCGAAACGGTCCGCATAATCATCGAACAGGCCTTCGACATAGGCGGTCGGCGGTGTTTCCGGCATCGGGCCCGCCCCCAGCACGGCAAGCTTCAATTCAGCGCCGAAAATGCCTGTTTCGTCCAGCCGCGCGACCCTTTCAAAGGCGGCGATTGCCTTGCCCCGCATTTCAGGATGTGTGTCTGCCGCCTTTTCGCAATACTCGCCGAGCAGAAACCAGCCCGCCGCCCACAGCGGCGCGCGTTCCAGGGCCTGTTCGAGCAGATCGACGGCGGCCGGGGCGTCTCCCGCCTCCTGCAGCATGCGGGCATAATCGGCACGGCGGTCGGCGATCACATCGCCGGACGAGAACTGGATGGGTGTCATGGACTTTGACGCGTTGAGGCTGCGCGCTTCTGAACGAAGCCATAAAAAAACACAAGTTCTATCGCAAGCGGCACCGCAGAATGCTTGTGACTGTGGTTCTGCGATCCTATGTCTCGGATGATTGGCCGAAGAAACGGCGATTGGAATGAGGAAAGATATGACATGTCGAACCAGATGAACAGGCTTCTCGGCGATACGCCCGGGCGCACCATCGTCAAGCTGCTCGTCGTGTCGCTGATCGTCGGCTTTGTCATGGCCGTCTTCGATCTGCGTCCCTTCGACATTTTCTACGGTCTGCGGGACTTCATCCTCGATCTGTGGCATCGCGGCTTCGACGCACTCGGTGCCGTCGGCGATTATCTCCTGGCGGGCGCCATCATCGTCATTCCCGCCTTTATCCTGCTAAGGCTGTTCAGTTTTCGACGCTCATGATCAACCATACCCTTTATGCCCGCCGCGGTTTCCTGATCCTTGCCGGCGGCGCTGTTGCAGGCCTGGCCGGCTGCTCGACGTTTCGGGGCTCCGTCTCCGTCGATGGCGCGACCGATGACACAAGAGCCGCCCTGCCGTTGGTGAATGCCTTGCGCGCCAAGAACTCGCTCGGCCCCCTCTCGCCCTCGGGACCGACGGGCCGGGGCGCTGCCGAACAGGCGGTGCGGATGGCGCGGGCCGATCAGATGACGCATCTGATCGGGCTCGGCGATGATTTCGGTTCGCGCATGAAACGCAGCAGCGTGCCCCTGCCGGCGGCGGAAAACATTGCAAGCGGGCAGCAGGATGTCCAGGGTGCCGTGCAGGCCTGGATCGATTCCAAGAAGCATCTGGAGAATATGCTGGGATCCTACACCCATGTCGGCGTCGCCGTGGCACGCTCCCCGTCGACCAAGCGTCCCTATTGGGCCATGGTCCTCTCCGCCTGAGCCGAGGACAAGGCCGAGGCCGAATAATGGCTCCGGTGGATTGACAAGACCGCCTTCCGCGCGAATGAAAATCCTCGCCGCATACAGCGGCCGGCCTCCCGCATTCTGCAGGGGGCCCGGTTTGTCGCGTCCAGCCGAGGATAATGCCCGTGACCAGTCCGGATCTTCGCAGCGACCCGCCCGGCTTTGAGGTCACGCATCGCCTGGTCCTTTCCATCGCCATTCCGATGACCATGGGTTATTTGACGACCCCGCTTCTCGGACTGACCGATACCGCGGTGGTCGGGCAATTGGGCGATCCGGCCGCGCTTGCCGGGCTTGCCATCGGTGCCATTCTGTTCGACCTCCTCTATGGCAGCCTCAGCTTTCTCAGAACGGCGACAACCGGACTTGTGGCGCAGGCATTCGGCCGGAACGATCCGCGGGAGCAGCAGGCAGTCTTCCAGCGCGCCCTGCTGGGGTCCGTGGGACTTGGCGCGGCCATGCTCCTGCTCGCGCCCCTGATCTGGCTCTACGCCCCCGGCCTGATGGCGCAGGATCCTGCCGTGATCGCCGCTACCCGCAGCTATTTTGCCGTTCGGGTTCTCACCAGCCCGGCAACCTTCGTCAATTTCGCCGTACTCGGCTATGTGCTCGGCCGCGGCCAGGGCGTTCTCGGGCTGAAGCTGCAAATCCTGCTGAACGGCACCAATATCGTTCTAACCCTGGTCTTCGGCCTTTATCTCGGCCTGGGGATCACCGGCGTGGCGCTCGGCACCGCCTGCGCGGAACTCCTCGCCATGATTGTCGGCCTCATCCTCGTCTTCGGCCAATTCGAGGCCGCCGACCGACCCAGCCGGGCGGAGGTCTTCGACCGCGCGAAGCTGTCGGCGCTTTTCCGGCTCAACGGCGATATCCTGGTCCGCACGCTCGTGCTGAATGCCGCCTTCGCCCTGATGACCCGCATCGGCTCGGCCCAGGGTGCCGTCGTCCTGGCGGCCAATGCCGTTCTCATGAACATTTTTCTGCTCTCGTCCTTCTTCCTCGACGGGCTGGCCGGCGCGTCCGAGCAATTGGCAGGGCGTTCCGTGGGCGCGAGGGACCGATCCGCCTTCCGGCGCGCGCTGCGTCTGACGGGCGGCTGGTCCATCGGCATGGGACTCGTGCTGATGTGCGTCTTCCTGATCATCGGCGCTCCGCTGATTTCGCTGCTCAGCACTTCCGGCGATGTGCGCCAGACCGCGCAGATCTACCTGCCATTGGCGGCCCTGACCGGAGCAACCGGGGCGCTCGCCTTTCACATGGATGGCATTTTCATCGGTGCGACATGGTCGCGCGATATGCGCAACATGATGCTGGCATCGCTGATCGTCTACGCCGCCTGCCTGGCCATCGCCGTGCCGGCTTTGTCGAATACCGGGCTCTGGATCGCCCTCAACCTGTTCCTGCTGGCGCGCGGCTTGTTGCTCGCCCTGCTTCTGCCCCGCAAATTGCGCGAGACGTTTCCCTGAGGCCAAGACGCCGCCGGTCTGGCAGGCAGCCGGACCCTTCGCGGGCAAAAGCGGCCGCCGCCTTTCTCATTCACGCCGCGTCAGATCCCGGGTGGCAGGATCCAGATGGCTGCGCGCAGCACTAGGACGGCAAGAAGCAGCGCGGCGATGGTTGCAACCGGCGTGACGCCGGCAAGATTGGCCTTCGGCAGTGGCACATGGATCTGCATTGCGTGGCACCCCCATCGTGTTGAACCGGGACGCGGATGACTCCCGTCCCGTTGTTACACTATGAAATATAGAGTGATGAGTGTGGACAAAAGGTCAAGGATTCTGGCCACATTTGCGTGACTGGGAGAAATTTTCGCGACCGGTGACCGGAAAGCGCGGCCCCTGAAGCCCACGCCACCTTAATGCTCATGCTCATGCTCATGCTCATGCTCATGCTCATGCGTCGCGATCTCGCTCGCAAATTATCAGATTTCTGAAAGGACCGTTATAAAGTCTCTGCCGCCCATTTCTCCACATCACTATCGCGCAGTGACGCCAAAGAGGGCGCCTGGAGCCGATCGAGTGCCATCGAGAGGCCGCGACGGATATCTGCCGCGATCGTCGGGCCGTGATAGACCATGCCGGAATAGAGTTGCACCAGATCGGCACCGGCGCGGATCTTGTCCAGCGCCGTCTCGGCAGAACTCACCCCGCCCACGCCGATGATCGGCATATGTGGTCCGAGCCGCTTGCGCATGCGTGCCAGAACCGCAGTGGACCGGCGAAAGAGCGGAGCACCGGACAATCCGCCTGCCTCCTGCGCCTGACCCTTATCCTTCAGACCTTCGCGGGAGAGCGTCGTGTTGGAGATGATGAGGCCATCCAGCGCATGGGCCAGCACTTCCTCGGCAATATCGTCCATGCCTTCCTCGGTCAGATCCGGCGCGATCTTGAGGAAGACCGGGACGAGGCGGCCGGAACGTTCATGATGCTCCTCGCGTGCCGCCAGAACCGCCTTCAGCAGGGCGGACAGGCTCTCGCGCGCCTGCAGATCGCGAAGGCCGGGCGTGTTGGGGGACGAAATATTGACGGTGAAATAGTGAGCGAGATCGTAGAACCGGTGAATGCCGGACACGTAATCGGCAATCCGGTCTTCGGCATCCTTGTTGGCGCCGATATTGACGCCCAGGAGCCCCGAGGAGTGAAGGCCACCGCCTGCCTTCAGGGCGGACAAGCGGGCAAAGGCGGCATCATGCCCTTCATTGTTGAAACCGAGGCGATTGATCACGCCGCGATCGGCCACCAGACGAAACATCCGCGGTTTCGGATTGCCCGCCTGCGCCCGTGGCGTCAGCGTGCCGACCTCTGTGAAGCCGAAGCCCAGCCGCAGGATGGCTTGCGGCACTTCGGCATTCTTGTCGTAGCCGGCGGCCAGTCCGATCGGATTGGGAAAATCCAGGCCGGCGAGCCTGACCGCAAGCCGCGGATCGGCCCGCATCGAACAGGGCGGAACGAGGCCCGTTTTCAAGCCGGCGACGGAGGCCCCATGGGCGGCTTCCGGATCGAGCAGGAACAGCGCCCGGCGGGCAAAATCATAGATCGGCATCAATCAAGCTCCGGAAAGACATGCTGGCCATCGGCTCCGAGCGGCAACGGCTTTTCCCACAGGACCGCCGAAAGCGGCAGTGGCGCGAAGAGATGCGGAAACAGATCGCCGCCGCGAGAGACTTCGAACCGAAGGGCATCGCCCAGGCGCTCCTGCGCAACCGCCACCAGAAGCAGGCCATCCTGGCCGGCGAAGTGACGTCTGGCGGTCTCGGCAAGCTGGGCCGCGGTGGAGAAATGAATGAAGCCGTCGCTGACATCCACCGGCGCACCGTAGAAAATGCCGGCCTGCCGCGCCGGCTGCCATAAATCCTCCGGGACGATCTTATAAAGGACTATACTCATCGGCGGCATCCGTCTTCATGCTCTGTCCAGCAGGCTTTGCCGCAAAGCGGGTGGATTGTCCATGCCGCGCCCCTCAACGACAGGGCTGAATTCACCTAGAGATCCGGAGGACAAGCGCATGAACCTAGGAATTTATCCAGCCATACTGGCCCTTCTGCTGGCGGGCACGGCAGCGGCCCAGTCTCCCGGCGGCGATGCGGCATCCCCCTCCGACCGCGATGGCAACCGCTATCATCTGGAGAAAACGGAGAGCGGCTTCATCCGGCTCGACCAGAAAACCGGCGCCATCACCTATTGCAAGGAGGAACGCGGCAATCTCGTCTGCCGCATGACGGCGGACGAGCGCACGGCCTTCGAACAGGAACTCGACGGGCTGGAACGCCGCGTCGAGGCTCTGGAGCAGAGATTGGCCGCCGGAGCCAAGGGAAACCTTCCCAGCGAGGAGGAGATCGAGCAATCCCTGTCGATCATGGAGCGCTTCATGCGCCGCTTCATGGGACTGATCGAGGAGTTCCGCTCGCAGGAAGAGCTTAGTCCTGATCGGCTTTAACCGGTTCACCCGGAAAACTTCATCTTGTTTGAAAAGCCCGGCGGTATTATTAGTGGTATCGGCAGGGAAGCGGACTATGCTCTTGGGAGGGGGCGTGGACATGCATTCAATCAAGATCATCATCGCAGACGACCATCCGCTCTTTCGAGGCGCACTGCGCCAGATCTTGGGCGATATTGCCGGACATGCGGACATTGTCGAAGCTGGCACATTCGAAGCTGCGCAGGCGGCGGCGAGCGAGCATCCGGATGCCGACCTGATGCTTCTCGACCTGTCGATGCCGGGCGTCAGCGGATTTTCCGGGCTGATGTCCATGCGCACCACCTTTCCGCACCTGCCTATCACCATCGTATCCGCCACCGATGACGGAGCCACGGTGCGGCGCGTGCTGGAGCTTGGCGCCTCCGGCTTCATTTCCAAATCCGCCGGTCTGGACGAAATCCGCCAGGCGATCGAAACGGTGCTTGAGGGCGGCATTTGGACCCCGCACGGTGTGGAGCACGACATAGAGGAAGATCCCGCCGTCACCGAATTGATGGAGCGGCTGAAGACGCTGACACCGCAGCAGAGCCGGGTTCTCTCCATGCTGGCGGAGGGCCTGCTCAACAAGCAGATCGCCTATGAGCTTGGCGTGTCGGAAGCCACCATCAAGGCGCATGTGTCGGCCATTCTGCTGAAGCTCAACGTCGACAGCCGAACCCAGGCGGTCATCAAGCTCGGCAAGATCAACATGGCTCTGGTGGCTTGATCGGCTCAAAAGGATTTTATTCCTTTTTCTGCTTTACTCGACCTGTTCCTTCGATTAATGTGGCTGACAGGTGGCGGCGAAGGGTTTTCGCCGTCTGAAACCAGAGTTCGGAGCCGCCTTTGTCTGTATCTGAAGATGCGGCGCGTAACCCCGTACCGGCTCGACGTTCCAATCTTGACGCCGGCCAACTGCCGGAGAGCGAGCCGACAATGCTGTCGCATGAGACGATCTGGAAAGCCATCGACACCCTGGCCGAGCGGCACCATCTGACCGCCTCGGGGCTGGCGCGGCGCGCCGGGCTGGACCCGACATCTTTCAACAAGTCCAAGCGGCAGGGTCCGGACGGACGCATGCGCTGGCCATCGACCGAGTCGATCTCCAAGGTGCTGGACGCCACGGGAGCCACGATCGAGCAATTCCTGTCTTATCTGCCGCAGGCAAAGCTCAAGGACGAGCTGGCGAAGAATGACCTGCCGGATGGAGCCTTCCCGCCGCAGGCCGGCTCCATTCCCCTTCTGGGCTTTGCCCAGGCCGGTGCCGGCGGCTTCTTCGACGACGGCGGCTTCCCTGCCGGCCAGGGATGGGATGTGGTGGATTTTCCCGTTGCCGCGTCGCGCCGGCCTGGCGTCTATGCCCTGGAAGTGCAGGGCGATTCCATGATGCCTCTGTATCGCGACGGCGACCGGCTGATCGTCGAGCCTGGTGCACAGGTGCGCCGGGGCGATCGGGTGGTGGTCAAGACGCGGGAGGGCGAGGTCATGGCCAAGGTGCTGGTGCGCCAAAGCGCCCGCACCATCGAACTCATGTCATTGAACCCGCAACACCCCAATCGCAGCTTCGATACCACCGATATCGAATGGGTAGCGCGGATCATCTGGGCCAGCCAGTAAGAGGGGCTGACAGCATCGGGCGACAAAGCGGAATCGGCTATGTCGCAGAGCCGATGCGTCACGCAAAGCCGCCAGGCCCAACGCTTCGGCTCTGCCTTCCGCGCAGGCGCCTCACTTGACTGTTGTCAAAGGCCGTTCGGGAAATAGCGCAGGAAGATTTCCTGCAGCTTGCCCGTCTCCGCCAGCCGCACAAGCGCGTAGTTGACCGCCTGCGTGAGTTGTGCGGGCTTCTGTCTGAGCATCAGCGACAGGCCCTCCCCGAGAAAATGCTCCGAAAGATAGGGTCCGTCGAACAGGATGCAGCAGGCTTCGGAATCCGGGCTGGCAATCCAGAAGGGCAGGCTGAGCCCATCGCCGAAGACCGCATCCACCTTTCTCTCCTTCAGCGCCGTCAGCATGTCGCCACGGCTGGCGAAAGAGACAGGCTTCACACGGGGGAAAAAGCTCTTCAGCATCTCCTCATGCACCGTTGCCTGGATGACACCGACAGGCCGGTCGACAAGCGCGAGCGCCGCGGAACCGGAGAGAGCAGCCGCCTTGCTGGCCGCAAAGCGGGCGGGAATGGTGAGATAGGGTCTCGAGAAGTCGAAGCTCTGCCGCAGCTCCGCATCGACCGAGATTCCCGCAGCCACGGCCTCCCCCTGCCCCTCTTCCAGCGCCTTCTTCAGGTCGGCGAAGGGCATGACCTGCAGCTGGCACTTGGCTTCGATATCAAGCTCGCGGCAGATCTCGCGCACCAGATCAATGTTGAAACCGGACAGGCGATCGGTCTGATCGACAAAGCTGAATGGCGGAAAATCCACTGTGGTGAGAACGCGAAACCGCGGCAGCGCCGTGAGGTCCGGCTTTGCCAGGCGCTCAGCGGGATCGATGAGAAGTGGAATTTCCACCGTCTGGACCGCCTGATCCGGCTTCGGCGCATTCTGGGCAAGGCCTGTGCCGGCAGCAGAGCAGGCCAGCAAAAATCCCAGACCTAAAGAGAGGGTGCGGCATCTCCAATACGTCAGATCTGTCAATTGAAAGCCCTTCTGCGCACACCTACGGTTACCGAGATCCGGCTGGGCGCGGCGCTCGCACTCCATATGAGCGCCAGTGAAAGCGCGCTAGCATCATAGCCGGCTGCAGACGGGGGTTTATCAGCTTGACGGATGCAGGGGAATATCCGCTCGACATCGAAGGCATCCGCCTTTCCGCGCCTGTGGATCCTCCGGTGCGGCTTCCTCAGCCGCATCCGCCACGTCAAGACCTGGAGACCCTCGCGCAGCCCGGACAGGATTCGACGGATGTCCTTCCCATCATCGACGTGCAGAGCGAAGAGGCCGCACTCCTGTCGCTCGGCTTTGCCAGGCCGCTCATCCTCGCCATGCGAGACCGGGCCCGGATGCATGGCACGACGATCGAGCGGGAATTGCTGCATTCAGGCTCCGTTTCGGAAGATGCCTATTACGGCGCCATTGCGCGTGCCATGCGTCTTCCCTTCATCGATGAGATTGCGGCGGCGGCGGTTCAGGACATCGACTTTCTCGACAGCCAGCTGGTCACGCCGCGGCAGGTTCGCATCAACCATCCGGATCGCGCACCGCAGATCGCATTGGTCCCGGAAGCGGCGCTTCTGGCGGATTTCTCCGCCCGCCTCCTGCAAGGGCCGCAGCTTGCGCAGCAGCTGGTGATCACGACGCCTTCGGCGATCCGCAACGCCGTCTGGGCCGCCGGGGCGCAGAGGCGGGTCAAGCACACGGTGGCGCATCTCTTCGACCGCCAACCGCACCATTCCGCCCGCATCGTCGCCACCGGATGGCAGGGCTGGATGGGCGGATGCGCCGTCACCGGCCTGATTGCCCTCCTCCTCGTCTATCCTGCCGGGGCTCTGCAAAGCCTGCATGCGGGCCTCTCGCTGGTCTACCTCTCCGCCCTCATCATGCGCCTCTGGGCAGTGGGTCAGAAGCGGCCGGCCGTTCATGCAGTCGATATGCCCGTCTCACCGCCGCTTCCGGTCTATACCATCATGGTTGCGCTCTACCGCGAGGCCGGCATGGTGGCGCAGCTGGTGGCCAATCTCGAGCGGCTGGATTGGCCCCGGTCCCTCCTGGACATCAAGCTTGCCTGCGAAGCCGACGACCGCGAGACGATCGACGCGCTGAAGGCCATGGCGCTGCCACCCTATTTCGACATCGTCGAAGTTCCTGCCTGCCATCCGCGCACGAAACCAAAGGCCCTTACCTATGCGCTGGCCGGCGCACGCGGCGAGTTTCTGACCATTTACGACGCGGAAGACAGGCCGCATCCACAGCAATTGCGGGAAGCCTATGCGCGTTTCCGCTGCTGCGATGAAAACGTGGCCTGCCTGCAGGCGCCGCTGATCATCGCCAATCTTGATGCCAACAGCATCAGCACCATGTTCGCGCTGGAATATGCAGCGCTGTTTCGCGCCATGCTGCCCATGCTCGCCAATCATCGTTTGCCGCTGCCGCTTGGCGGCACTTCGAACCACTTCCGCACGCAGGTGCTGCGGGATGTCGGGGGTTGGGATCCGTTCAACGTGACCGAGGATGCCGATCTCGGCCTTCGCCTCTACCGGCTCAATTACCGCGCGCAGACGCTGCGCTGCCAGACGCTGGAGGATGCCCCGCTTGTCTGGCGCGTCTGGATCGGCCAGCGCACGCGATGGTTCAAGGGATGGCTGCAGACCTGGCTGGTCATGACGAGGGCACCGGTGCTCTGCGCGCGCCAGATGGGCCTGCGCGCCGCCTTGAGCTTCCACCTGCTGATCGGCGGCATGCTGGCCTCCGCCCTGCTCCATCCCCTGATCATCGCCTTTGTCATAGAAGCCGGTTACCGGGCAACAGTCCTCGGTCTGGGGTCCCTGCCATTCGACAGCCTCGTTCTTCTCTGCGTCGATGCCGCCAATGTTTCCGGCAGCTACCTGATCTTCCTCAAGCTCGGGATCGGCGCCATGATTGCAAGGGAGAGGCAAATGCTGGGCTGGCGCTGGATCAGCGTGCCCGTGCACTGGTTCATGAGCTCCTATGCCGCCTGGCGGGCACTGAACGAACTGCGGACGGACCCGTTTTTCTGGAAGAAGACGCCGCATCTCCCAACCAATGGGGTCATGGGAGACGCCATCAGCAAGAGCCAGAGGGATTGCGCCGCAAATACCGCCGCATCTGGTTCAAAACCGATGGATGTCAAGAAAACTATAAGTTCTGACAGGGGAATTCTTGGGAGACGCTTACTTAAGTTTGAACTAATCTTTAAGCGCTGACCGGTAAGGCTGAGGTGGTAATCAATCGAAAAGGCACCTCTCCATGAGCATTCGCAGCAAGATCTTCGCCGTCGTCGCGGCGATGGCGTTCGTTGCAGTTTCCATCGGCGCAATCTGTACCTACACCCTGGCCGCCTATGATGGCCATGTCACCGAGTATGAGCTTGCAGCGAAGCGTGCGCAGTATGGCGAGCACCTGAACCGCATCGTGACGGCGGTCGTCATGGAATTGCGCGGGGCCTACAATGCCGAAAACGCCGAGGTGGCCAAGCCTTTCGCCGCCGGCGCGGTAAAGCAGCTGGCCGAGCTGAATACGCTCGTCTCCGACTGGTCGAAGATTGTCGCTGCCGATCAGAAGACCGATTTTGACGAGCTGGCGCAGACCGCCGCCTCCTTCACCGTCTTCAGGACCGAGACGGCGAGGCTCGCGACCGAGGTTGGACCCGAGGCTGCCAATGCTCATGGCAATACCGATGACAACCGCGCCAACCGCAAAGCCTTCCAGAAGGAAATCGACGATGTCGTGAATGCCGACAAGGCAAAGCTGGCCGGCTTGTCGCAATCCATGGATGAGTTCCAGGCGACGGCATTGCTGATCATCATCCTGGCAACCGTCGTGGGCGTGGTCGGTGGTGCGGGCGCGGCAATCTATGTCGCGACCTTCAAGATCAGCCGGCCCATCGTTCAGGTCACCAAGGTCATGGGCACGCTTGCCGATGGCGACTACAGTGTTGAGGTTCCCTTCACCGGCCGGTCGGACGAGATCGGTGCCATGGCGGCGGCTGTCAATGTGTTCAAGCAGAACGGCCTGGACGTTCAAAGGATGAACGCCCAGGAAACGGCCATGAGAGTGAAGAACCAGGAGCTGCAATCGGGGCTGGCGACCGTCGTCTCTTCGGCTGCCGACGGCGATTTCTCCAAGCGGATCACCAAGGACTATGGCGACGAAAACCTCAACCAGTTCGCGCGCAACGTCAATCAGCTGGTGGCCTCGGTCGAGATCGGCGTGACAGAAACCAGCCGGGTGATGAAACTTCTCTCCGGAGGTGACCTGACCCAGTCCATGCAGGGCGAGTTCCGGGGCGTGTTCGACGAGCTGAAGAAGAACGTGAATGGCACCGTCGCTCATCTGGAGCGGACGATCCAGGACATCCGCTTTGCAAGCGACAGCCTGAACGCCAACAGTGCGGAACTGCGCAATTCCTCCGACAGTCTTTCCAAGCGGACGGAACAGCAGGCCGCGGCCCTGGAAGAATCCTCTGCCGCGCTGGACGAGATCACCGCCGTGGTGCGCAATTCGACAGATCGTGCTCAGGAAGCAAACAAGATGGTCGGTGAGGCCAAGGCGCGCACCGAACAGTCCTCCCGCATTGTGACGGACGCCATCAAGGCCATGGCAGACATCGAAAACGCCTCGCGCGAGATCACCCAGATCATCAATGTCATTGACGAGATCGCCTTCCAGACGAACCTGCTCGCGCTCAATGCCGGCGTTGAAGCCGCCCGTGCCGGCGAGGCGGGCAAGGGCTTCGCGGTGGTGGCCCAGGAGGTGCGGGAACTGGCCCAGCGCTCGGCTACCGCTGCCAAGGACATCAAGAACCTGATCACCAAATCGGGAGAGAGCGTGCAGGTGGGCGTGGCTCTGGTCGAGCAGACGGGCAGCTCCCTCACGGATATCGAACGCTACGTGTTGCAGATCAACGAGCGCATCCATTCGATTGCCAATGCATCGCAGGAACAGTCGACAGGGCTGCACGAGGTCAACACCGCCGTCAACCAGATGGACCAGGTGACGCAGCAGAACGCCGCCATGGTGGAGGAGACGGCCGCCGCGACGCACAAGCTGTCTGCCGAGGCGGACAGCCTTGGCCGGCTGGTCGCGCAGTTCAAGATCCGCCAGCAGTCCGTCTTGCGCGCCGTCGATGGCCGCGACCGGCAATCCTCGGCGCCGGCCGTGCATCGCATGACGAGCGCGGTGGCAAGAGCCATGGGCGGAGCGGCTGCCGAACGCCAGGAATGGGCGGAGTTCTGAGCCGCTTCCACGGCGAAAGCAGGTCGCGCGACACCGCGCGGCTTGCGGCGGCGACAGGCGATGCCAAGTGAGGGCAAGGCTGAACGCGTGACGCAGCTATGCGAACGATCCCGTCACGCTACGGACGAACCGCGATAGCAGGCCCGGCCGGCGACATCCGCCTGTCGGGCCATTTCATGAGCTGCGTGGGATCGGAAAGAAAGCCGCCATTCGGCGGGACAAGAATGCCGCTGGAGCGGGTGAAGGGAATCGAACCCTCGTCGTTAGCTTGGGAAGCTACTGCTCTACCATTGAGCTACACCCGCCTGCGAGGCTGAGAACTAGCACCTGGCCTTGGCCCCTTCAAGGGAAAAAACAGATGCGATCAGCCTCGGAAATGCTTGGAGAGCTTCAGGCCCTGCGCCTGGTAATTCGATCCTAATCCGGAGCCGTAAAGCGCCTGGGGACGCTCGAGCATGTGCTCGAACACCAGGCGGCCGACGATCTGGCCGTGCTCCAGGATGAAGGGCACTTCGTGGCTGCGCACCTCCAGCACAGCGCGGCTTCCGGTACCGCCGACGGAGGCATGACCGAAACCGGGATCGAAGAAACCGGCATAATGCACCCGGAACTCTCCCACCAGGGGATCATAGGGCGTCATTTCCGCGGCATACAGCGGCGGAACATGCACCGCTTCGCGCGATACCAGGATATAGAACTCATCCGGATCGAGGATCAATTCGTCGCGGCCGCGGCTGTAGAGCGGTTCCCAGAAATCCAGCACGTCCAGCGCCGCCTTGCGATCGACGTCGATGACGGATGTATGATGCTTGCCGCGATAGCCCACGAGCCCGTCCGGACCTGTTCCCTGGAGATCGATGGACAAGGCAATGCCCGCTCCCGACACATTCGGCGTGTCGCTGGCCACCAGCATCTCATCTTTATGCAGCGCGAGAACCTCTGACTCGGAAAGCAGAGCGTGACCGGTGCGGAAGCGGATCTGCGACAGGCGCGAGCCGCGGCGGACGATGACCGGAAAGGTGCGCGGCGAGATCTCCAGGTAAAGCTGACCCTGGTAACCTGCGGGTATCTTGTCGAATTCCTGAGCGCGATCCACCATCACGCGGGTGAAAATATCCAGTCGTCCGGTCGAGCTCTTGGGATTGGTGGAGGCCGAGAGATCGGCCGGCAGATCGAGGCTCTCCATCAGCGGCACGATATAGACGCAGCCGGTCTCCAGAACCGCCCCCTGCTCCAGGTCGATCTCGTGCAGCGTCAGCCGCTCGAGCTTGTCGACCACCGTATGGTTCGGCCCCGGCATGAAGCTCGCCCGCACCCGCAGGGCTTTGGAACCCAGGCGCAGATCCAGGCTTGCCGGCTGGACCTGGTCCTTGTCCAGCGGCATTTCGCTCTTCAGCCTGCCTTCGTCGAATAATGCGCCGATGGCGCGATCTGCCAGAATGCCCGCGTTGCGTTTCATTGACCCGTTCCTTTGACCGCGCGACAAAAGCAAAAGCGGGGAATTGACGCAAGCGCCGCGGGGGCGTATGGCAGGATTATCCCGTGGTGATTTGGCCGGTCGGCTTGCAGCCACGTTAAACAAGTGGCTAAAAGGACCGGGTGCGAAACCGGTCCGCTTTGCGACCGGTTTTTTTGTTTCGAGGTGGAAACACGCAATGAGCAAGACTTGGCGCCCGGCAACACAACTCGTCCATGGTGGAACGCTGCGCTCGCAATATGGCGAGACGTCCGAAGCCATCTACCTGACCCAGGGTTTCGTCTACGAGAATTCTGAGGCAGCAGAGGCTCGCTTCAAAGGCGAGACGGATGGCTTCATCTATGCCCGTTACGGCAGCCCCACCAATGACATGTTCGAAAAGCGCATGATTGCGCTTGAAGGCGCCGAAGATGCCCGCGCCACCGCATCCGGGATGGCCGCCGTATCGGCCGCAATTCTCTGCCAGGTGAAGGCCGGCGATCACATCGTGGCCGCCCGGGCGCTTTTCGGCTCCTGCCGCTATGTGGTGGAAACGCTGGCGCCCCGCTACGGCGTGGAATGCACATTGGTGGACGGTCGCGATCTTGCCAATTGGGAGGCGGCCATCCGCCCGAACACCAAGGTGTTCTTCCTTGAAAGCCCCACAAATCCGACGCTGGAAGTGGTGGATATCGAGGGCGTTGCCAAGCTCGCCAACCAGATCGGTGCGAAGCTTGTGGTGGACAATGTGTTTGCGACGCCGCTCTTCCAGAAGCCGCTTGAGCTCGGCGCCCATGTGGTCGTCTATTCCGCCACCAAGCATATCGACGGCCAGGGCCGCTGCCTCGGCGGGGTGATCCTGTCCGACAAGGCATGGATCGACGAGAACCTGCACGACTATTTCCGCCATACCGGTCCGGCCATGTCGCCGTTCAATGCCTGGACGCTGCTGAAGGGTCTGGAGACCCTGCCCCTGCGCGTGCGTCAGCAGACGGAAAGCGCTGCGAAGGTCGCCGACGTGCTGGCAGACAGTTCCAAGGTCGCTCGCGTGATCTATCCGGGCCGCAAGGACCATCCGCAGGCGGATATCATTGCTAGGCAGATGAGCGGCGGCTCAACCCTCGTCTGCTTCGAATTGAAGGGCGGGAAGGATGCCGCCTTTGCGCTTCAGGATGCACTGGAGGTGATCAAGA
The DNA here is from genome assembly GCF_030435705.1 of Rhizobium sp. SSA_523. NCBI lineage: Bacteria > Pseudomonadati > Pseudomonadota > Alphaproteobacteria > Hyphomicrobiales > Rhizobiaceae > Affinirhizobium > Affinirhizobium gouqiense. Next base: position 3,319,665 of record NZ_CP129382.1, on the reverse strand, counting down.
TCTCCAACAATCTCGGCGATGCCAAGAGCCTGATCACCCATCCGGCCACAACGACGCACAAGAACCTGACGGATGAGGCACGTGCCGAACTGGGCATTTCCGCCGGAACGCTTCGGCTGTCCTGCGGTATCGAGGATGCCGATGACCTGATCGAAGATCTGGAAGCCGCGCTGTCGCGCATTTCCGCCTGAGACCGGACGGCCTGTCGTCCAGCCCGCGCAATGGCCAGGCTTGAAGGGAAGAGCCGGGGAGCAGACATCTCGTCATTCCCGGCTGGAGACAGCCGGCCTTGCGCCGGCACCGAATGCTTTCGCTCAATCCGCCACCGCCCTGCCCTCTCCGGCGCCAGGCAGGCGTTGCATTTCTTGACCTTGCGGCCAAGGTATATGATATGCCTTATGGATTAGATGAAGGTATCGGCATGTATCGTGCGCTAACCAGAGATATCGAGGTCGTCGTCGAACCTTACTATCTTGCGGACCAGTCGGATCCGGAAGAGAGCCGCTATGTCTGGGGCTATCGCATCGTCATTTCCAATCATTCCTCGATGACCGTACGGCTCGTGCATCGCTATTGGCACATCACCGATCAGAACGGCATTGTGGACGAGGTGGAAGGCCCGGGCGTGGTCGGCGAACAGCCCAGGCTGAACCCCGGCGACACCTATGAATATTCGTCCGGCTGCCCGCTGGACACGCCCTCCGGCATGATGTTCGGCCATTATCAGATGGAAAATGATGAGGGCGAGACCTTCATCGTGACCATTCCGGCCTTTTCGCTCGATTCACCCGGACTGGCACGGGTTCTCAACTGACGGCTGGATGTTGCCCGATCAGGCTCTCCCGGCCGCAGGAATCGTTCATGACCTGCGCTATCGGGCAGGATCATGAACGATCTGTTGCGACCGGCGAATGCGTATCGGCGGTTCAGGCGGTCTGAAACTCCGTCACATCATAGCGATAGGTGGTGGAGCAGAATTCGCATGTCACGGCGATCGCTCCCTCTTCCTGGCTGGCTTCGATATCTTCGGCGGAGAAACCTTCCAGCACACCCTTGATCTTCTCGCGCGAACAGCTGCAGCGGTCCGCCACGCTCTGCGGCTCGTAGATCCGCACGCCGCGCTCGTGGAACAGCCGATACAACAGTCGCTCGATCGCCACCTGCGGATCCGTCAACTCGTCCGTATCGACGGTTTCGATCAGCATGCGCGCTTCCGACCAGCTGTCATCCTCGGAGTGATGATGCTCGCCTTCATCGCCGTCCCCGCCATGCAGGTCCGGCTGACGCATGCGTTCAGGTGCCTGCGGCAGGAACTGTGCGAGAACGCCACCGGCGCGCCAGTTGTGACGCGGCCGTCCCTCTTCGTCACGATCGAAGAGTTCGGCAACGCCCAGCCGCACCTTTGTCGGGATCTGCTCCGACTGGCGGAAATAGACGCCGGCGATCTCCTCCAGCGACGAGCCGTCCAGCGGCACGATGCCCTGATAAGGCTGCATGCCATGGCCCTGATCAATGGTGAAGGCCAGAACGCCCTGACCGAGAAGCTCCGGCGGCTCCGTCTTGCCGAGCGCAACGGCATTGGCAAGCGCCTCCTCGTCGAAACGGGCATAGGCGCGCATGCTTTCCGGGCTGCTGAAATCCGCCACCAGCAGATCCACCGGTCCATCGCCCTTCGTCTGGACGGTGAACCGGCCCTCGAATTTCAGCGAGGTGCCAATCAGTGCCGTCAGCACGATGGCTTCGGCCAGAAGCCGCGCAACCGGCGCCGGATAGCTGTGCCGGCCGAGGATGGAGTTCAGAAGCGGACCCAGTTGCACGGCACGGCCGCGCACATCCAGCCCTTCGATCTGAAAGGGAACGACATGGTCATCACCCGCCAGGGTGAGATCGCTGATGTCAACAATGGCCTCTGCCATGATGTGCTCCTTCGCGCCGTATAAACCCTTTTCGCACACGCAAAAACCAAGCGGAACCGCTAAGCCGCGCAAACAAAGCCGACGCTGTCTGGTTAAAGCCTCCAAACCCATACGGGCCGGATGCCAAGGATTGAAAGACCGACAGATGGTGACGCGCGCGGGCCAAATCAAGACGCCGGCCCGGTCCCAGGTCAGCCCTTAGGTCAAGCCCCAGATCAGCCCTCAGATCGACCCCCATCCGTCGCTTCCCGAAGCCTTGCCGGGTCCCACCTCACGCGTTCAGACGACGCCGAAGCACCAGGCCAGCACAGACTTCTGCGCATGCAGGCGGTTTTCCGCCTCATCGAAGACCACGGATTGCGCGCCGTCGATCACTTCGTCGGTCACCTCCTCGCCGCGGTGGGCGGGCAGGCAATGCATGAACAGCGCGTCCGCTTTCGCCCTCTTCATCAGTTCGGTATTGACCTGGAAAGGCTGGAAGATGTTGTGGCCGCGCGCCTTGTGCTCCTGGTTCATCGAGACCCAGGTATCGGTCACCACCATGTCGACATCGCTGACGGCGCGTTCGGCATCATGGCAGAGCATGATGTCGCCGCCATTGTTGCGCGCCCAGTTGAGATATTTGTCGAGCGGCTCGGACCCAAGCGGCACGGCCATGTTCATGCGGTACCCGAAGCGGGCCGCACCTTCGATGAAGGAATGCAGCACATTATTGCCATCACCCGTCCAGGCGAAGGTCTTGCCGGTGACAGGGCCGCGATGCTCCTCGAAGGTCAGGAGGTCGGCCATGATCTGGCAGGGATGGGTCTCGTCCGTCAGACCGTTGATGACAGGCACGGTGGCATGTTCGGCCAGTTCGAGCAGACGGCGGTGATCGGTAGTGCGGATCATGATCGCATCGACGTAGCGCGACAGCACCTTGGCGGTATCACCGATCGTCTCCGCGCGTCCCAGCTGCATTTCCGTGCCGGACAGGAAAAGCGTCTCGCCGCCCAGCTGGCGCATGCCCACATCGAAGGATACGCGCGTGCGGGTGGAGGGCTTCTCGAAGATCATCGCCAGCATCTTGCCGGCCAGCGGCTTGTCCGCCGTTCCGGCCTTCAATGCGCGTTTGCGGGTTTGCGCATCGTTGAGAATGGTGCGCAGGTCCTCTGACGAAACGGTCGAGAGGTCGAGAAAATGCTTGGGTGATGCCATGATCTTTTCCATCCGGGGCGCCGTCCGGCGGCCCGCTTCTCCTAGAGGCGGCGGTCAGGCCGTTTTCTTCAACTGTTCGCTTTGGAGCTTGGCCGCGGCACGCTCGATACGCGAAAGCCCCTCGCGCGCCTCGTCGGCAGTTACCACCAGCGGCGGCAGCAGACGTATGACATTGTCGCCCGCCGGCACGCCCAGAATGTGCTCGTCACGCATGGCGGCCGCAAGATCGGCAGCCGGCACGCGCGCCTTGATGCCGAGCATCAGGCCTTCGCCGCGGATATCCTCGATGACATCGGGGAAGCGGTCCTTCAGCGCCGCAAGACCCTGGCGGAAGACCAGCGCCACGTCATTGACGTTTTGCAGGAAACCCTCTGCCAGGACAATGTCCAGCACGGCATTGCCCACGGCCATGGCCAGCGGATTGCCGCCATAAGTGGTGCCGTGGACGCCGGGCTTCATGCCGGATGCAGCCTCGGCTGTCGCCAGGCAGGCGCCGAAGGGAAAGCCGCCGCCAATGCCCTTGGCCACGGCCATGATATCGGGCGTGACGCCGGACCATTCATAGGCGAAGAACCGGCCGGTCCGGCCGACGCCTGTCTGGACCTCGTCGAAGATCAGCAGGATGCCATGTTCGGCGCAGAGGGCCCGCATTTCCCGCAGGAATTCCTTGGACACGACGCGAATGCCGCCTTCACCCTGGATGGGTTCGATCAGCAGCGCTGCCGTGTGATCCGAGATTGCCGCCTTCAGGGCAGCCATGTCGCCGAAGGGAATTTGGTCGAAGCCGGGCGCCTTGGGGCCGAAGCCTTCCAGATACTTCTCCTGCCCGCCTGCGGCGATCGTCGCAATCGTGCGGCCATGAAAGGCGCCTTCGAAGGTGATGATCTGATACCGGTCCGGCTGGCCCTTGGCATAATGATAGCGGCGCGCGGTCTTGATCGCGCATTCCAGCGCTTCCGCACCGGAATTGGTGAAGAAGACCTTGTCGGCGAACGTCGCCTCGACCAGACGACGCGCCAGCCGCTCCTGCTCCGGAATTTCATACAGATTGGACAGGTGCCAGACTTTTTCGGCCTGATCCTTCAGCGCGCTGACCAGATGCGGATTGGAGTGACCGCAGGAGGTCACGGCCACGCCGGCACCAAAATCCAGATATCGCTCGCCCGTTTCCGTCACGAGCCATACTCCCTCACCGCGCTCGAAGCGCAGGGGAGCCCTTGCAAACGTGTCGAAAAGCGCAGCTTCAGCCATGACGACGCACTCCTTCAGGCGATCTCTCAGGAACCTGGCGACCAGGACCGCCAGAAATCAAAAATGCCGCCTCAGCGGGCGGCCGGCGCACTATCCGCATTTCGGCGGGACCTGTCAACAAATGCGGCACATTCCAGCGGCTTTCAGGCCTTTGGCGCGACCGCTGCCCGATTGGCGGACAGCGCCATTGGTATGTGACAAAAAAGACTCTATCGGGAAGCAAGTTGGGGAAAACCCGAAAATCGATTCGCGCTGATTCGAGCGACTCTTGTCAGCGAGTCCACCGCCCATTAGGTTAAAGATCAATTACTAGACTGCATGCGGCGGAACTAGTCACCAACAGTATAGATGTAGTATGCGCGGCGAAGCCCCTTCGCCGTAACGGTGAGAGATTCTGTCTTGCTGGTATGCTCATGGCGGAGAGACAGCATGAACTGGAATGACGAACGCGTCGAGAGATTGAAGCGGCTGTGGGCGGAAGGCCTGAGCGCGAGCCAGATTGCCGCGCAATTGGGCGGCGTTAGCCGCAATGCCGTAATCGGCAAGGTGCACCGGCTGAACCTGCCCGGCCGCGTGAAGGCGGGTGGCAACACGGCCCAGCCGCGAACTCAGAAGCGCCCGACGGCTTCCCCTCGCCCTTCCACCTTCAATGCGCGTTCGACCGCCGCTCCGCAGAGCGCCGCCGCCCGCCCAATCACCCGCGCGGCGGGATCTGCGGCGTCTCGAGACGAGATCGAGATCGGCCTGGTGGAAACCGTGGCCGCTCCGACGAGCGGTGTGGTTCCCATGGCGCGCCGTCTTGCGCTGACCGAACTTACCGAACGCACATGCAAATGGCCCGTGGGCGATCCGCTGAAGGAAGATTTTCATTTCTGCGGCGCGGAATGCGGCGACAGCTCGCCCTATTGCAAATATCACGCACGGCTCGCCTATCAGCCCGTGACGGAGCGGCGCAAGGCTGCCAATTCGGTCGCTCGCGCCTGATATCCGGCCTCGGCTTGCTGCGCGATGGCTGGTCCTTGCGCATGACCCAGGCTCAGCGCAACGTCTGGTCTGAGAGGCGAGGCATCCGGCTCCGGGCGATGTCCGGCCAAATGCTGATGTCCTGCGGACGGTGGTCCGCAAGACCCCTGACGGCCGGCCCCGGGCAGTGCGATCGGCTGCCAGGACCTGGCGGAGGGGATGAAAGGCGCATTGCATGCTCGCGCCGGAAGCATGAGCGCGCATTTGATATTCCGGAAATGCCGCCGCTTCGCGATGAGAGGCCGAGCCCCCACCACGGCGCAGGTATCTGGATGCGACAGCATCCCGGGCACGCAATCTCCATCCCTGATCTTTTGCTTACACGAAGCGCGATCATGCCTTAGTCGAGCATTCGCATTTTCAGCAATCACAGGTCCAGCAACCACATATCGAGCATCCGAGCTGAGATCCGACAGAAGCGGACCTATGAGGCTCGGTCGTGCAGGGCTCGGTCATGCAGAACCAGTCACGCAGGCTTGGTGGGGTTGGCCCGGTCATGCAGGCTTTGTCAGGCAGGCTTGCTCATGCAGGCCCAGTCACGCAGGCTTAGCCAGGTTGACTTGGTGAGGTAGGCCCGGCCAAGTCGATCAGAGAGGCCAGGTCATTGCAGATCCCGCCTGTGACAGCCGTTTGCCCATGATCCCGACATGAAAGCCGCTAATGGCCGCGACGGATCACCGCGCCGACACCGGTGACGACCGTGACGACCGTGACGACGCCATTGGCCGATCGGCAGGGCACTGTCATCCTCTCTGCCCTTCACCGCCGCGATCCCAACCGGATCGAGAGCCGGCTCAGGCTTCCATGGAATAGCCTGCGCCGCGCACGGTGCGGATGACATCCTGCATATTGGAGAAGTTGAGCGCCTTGCGCAGACGTCCGACATGCACATCGACCGTGCGTTCGTCCACGTAGATATCGTGGCCCCAGACTCCGTCCAGCAGTTGCGACCGGGAAAACACCCGGCCTGGCGAGGCCATCAGGAATTCCAGAAGCCGGAATTCGGTCGGCCCCAGGCGCACTTCGCGGCTCTTGCGATGCACACGATGCGTTTCGCGATCAAGCTCGATATCGCCGCAACGCAGGACGGAGGAGAGCACTTCCGGGCGCGCCCGGCGCAGCATGGCCTTCACCCGCGCCATCAGCTCCGGCGTCGAGAAAGGCTTAACCACGTAATCATCGGCGCCGGTCGCCAAGCCTCGCACCCGCTCGCTCTCTTCGCCGCGCGCCGTCAGCATGATGATCGGCAGGCGCTCCGTTTCCGGACGCATCCGGAGCCGGCGGCACAGCTCGATGCCGGAGACGCCCGGCAGCATCCAGTCCAGGATCAGAAGATCCGGCAGGCGCTCCTGAAGCCGGATTTCCGCTTCATCACCCCGCAGGATCGTCTCCACCTCATAACCTTCGGCCTCAAGGTTGTAACGCAGGAGCACGCTCAGCGCTTCCTCATCCTCAACAACCGCAATCTTCGGCAGCATGTCTTACACATCCTTCACATTGGCAGCCGATCGCAGCCTTATTCGGCAACGGCACCCAGCATGTTCGACGTGTCATCCTTCGGGCGCTCGCCCTCCGGCGCCGCACCGGTGGCGATGTAATAAATGGTCTCGGCAATGTTCGTGGCATGGTCGCCGATGCGCTCTATGTTCTTGGCGCAGAACAGGAGATGCGTGCAGGTGGTGATGTTGCGGGGATCTTCCATCATATAGGTCAGGAGTTCGCGGAACAGCGAGGTGTACATCGCATCGATTTCCTCGTCGCGCTGGCGGATCGCCTCGGCCTTCTCCACCGAACGGCTGGAAAAGACGTCCAGCACTTCCTTCAGCTGTACCAGCGCCAGATCCGAGAGATGCTCCAGCCCCCGCGCCAGCTTGCGCGGCACGCCCGTGCCCTGAACTGCAATCACCCGCTTGGCAGTGTTCTTGCCCAGATCACCGACCCGCTCCAGATCCGAAGCAATGCGCAGGATGCCGACGATCTCGCGCAGATCGCCCGCCATGGGCTGGCGGCGGGCGATCGTCACGATCGACTTTTCCTGGATCTCGCGCTCGGCATGATCGAGAATCACATCGTCCGAGATCACCTTCTGAGCCAGGGCGCTGTCAGAATTCACCAGCGCACGCACCGCATCGGAGCACATCTGCTCCGCAAGCCCGCCCATTTCCGATATGCGGCGGTTCAGATATTTCAGGTCCTCGTCAAAGGCCGAGAGGATATGGGTGGGGGACATGATGCTTCCTCGGGAATAGAGTTGATCGGCAGGCTTCAGGCGAAGCGAAAGGCCTCAGCCGAAACGGCCCATGATGTAATCCTGTGTGCGCTGATCGTCTGGATTGGTGAACATCTTGTCGGTGTCGTTCTCCTCGACCAGCAGGCCCAGATGGAACATGGCGGTGCGCTGGGAGACGCGCGCCGCCTGCTGCATGGAATGGGTGACGATCACGATGGTGAAATTCGTCCGCAACTCGTGGATCAGCTCCTCCACCTTGGCCGTGGCGATCGGATCGAGAGCCGAGCAAGGCTCGTCCATCAGGATGATTTCCGGCGATACGGCAACCGCGCGGGCAATGCACAGACGCTGCTGCTGGCCGCCGGACAGACCGGTGCCCGATTCATGCAGGCGATCCTTCACTTCATTCCAAAGCCCCGCCTTCTGCAGGGAGGATGCGACGATCTCGTCGAGGTCTGACTTCTTGCGCGCAAGGCCATGAATGCGCGGGCCATAGGCCACGTTCTCATAGATGGATTTCGGAAACGGATTGGGCTTCTGGAAGACCATGCCGACCTTCGCCCGCAGCTGCACCGGATCCACCTTGGGATCATAGATGTTCTCGCCGTCGATGAGGATATTGCCTTCCACCCGGCAGCTGTCGATCGTGTCGTTCATCCGGTTGATGCAGCGCAGGAAGGTCGACTTGCCGCAACCCGACGGACCGATGAAGGCCGTGACCGAGCGCGGCCGGATTTCGATATTCACATCGCGGATCGCTTGCTTCTCGCCATAAAAGACCTGGACGTTGCGCGCGGAAATCTTGGAGTCGATCATGACTGCTGCCTTCGTAGTCGTCGTATTCATCGTTGATATATTGTTCATCATCAGGAATTCTCCCTCTACCAACGACGCTCGTAGCGGCGACGCAAGATGATTGCGGACAAATTCATCAAAATCAGGAAGACCAGCAAGACGATGATGGCACCGGAGGCACGTTCGATGAAGGCCGGGTCGCCACGCTGGGTCCAGTTATAGACCTGGACCGGCAAAGCCGAGGCCGGGTCGAAGAAGCCTTCCGGCGGTCCGGCCGGATAATCGCGGACAAAGGCCACCATGCCGATCAGCAGCAGCGGCGCTGTCTCTCCCAGCGCCCGGGCGAGACCGATGATCGTGCCGGTCAGGATGCCGGGCATGGCCAGCGGCAGGACGTGATGGAAGATCGCCTGCATCTTGGAGGCGCCGACGCCCAGCGCCGCATCGCGGATCGACGGCGGCACGGATTTGAACGCCGCGCGCGTGGCGATGATGATGGTCGGCAGGGTCATCAGCGTCAGCACCAGACCGCCGACGATCGGCGCCGATTGCGGCAGGCCGGCGAAATTGATGAAGGCGGCCAGGCCCAGAATGCCGAACACCACGGAGGGAACGGCCGCCAGATTGGCGATATTGACCTCGATAATATCCGTCAGGCGGTTCTGCGGCGCAAATTCCTCCAGATAGATGGAGGTCGCGACCCCGAGCGGCAGCGACAGGACCAGGACGATCAGCATCATGTAGATCGAGCCGACAATGGCGACGCCGAGGCCGGCGGCTTCCGGACGCGTATCGGAGGCATCCGCCGCGGTGAAGAAGCCCCAGTTGAAGTGATTGGTCAGGATGCCGGCAGATTTCAGCTTGTCTGCCAGGATCAGCTGGTCGGGCGAGATGTTGCGGTCGAGCTGAGCGCTCTCCATCGTCACGCGGCCCTTGTAATAGCCGTCGATGCGGCCCGATGCCAGGAGATCGAAGGAGACGGTGGTGCCGATGACCGAGGGATCGGCCAGCACGAAATTGCGCAGCGTTGCCGGCGCTTCCTTGGAGATCAGGTCGCCGGCCGCCTTGACGCTCACGCCCTCTCCCTCGATGCCCTTCTCCTTCATCGCCGCGGCCAGGGCGGCGTTGATCAGCGGCGCATAGCCGAAGGTCGTGACCTTGGCGATCTCGGCCGGGTCACGCGTGCCGGCCTTGTCGAGCTTGGCGGGATCCAGGAAGACATCCAGCCGGATATAGGTCTGGCTGAAGGAGGAGACGCCGTTCGACAGGATCGACCCGAGGAGGAAGAGCAGAGCGAGGATGCCGATCGTCACCCCGGTCAGGCCCATCATGCGGAACCTTACCTCGGATGCATTGCGGCGGCGGGTCCGATCATCCAGCGTCAGAAGCGATTTGGGGGTGGAGGCCGGCAGGGCGGCGGTGTTGGAAACGGAGAGATCGGTCATTCGTACTGCTCCCGGTATTTGCGTACGATGTAAAGGGCGAGCACGTTCAGCCCGAGCGTAAAGGTGAAAAGCGTGAGACCCAGCGCGAAGGCCACCAGCGTTTCCGGGCTGGAAAATTCGGAGTCGCCGGTCAGCTGGCTCACGATCTTCACGGTCACGGTCGTCATGGCCTCGAAAGGGTTGATGTCGAGCTTGGCGGCGGCACCGGCGCCGAGCACGACGATCATGGTTTCGCCGATGGCACGGCTGGCGGCAAGCAGAATGGCGCCGACAATGCCCGGCAGCGCCGCCGGCATGACCACCTTCTTGATGGTTTCCGATTGCGTTGCACCGAGGCCGTAGGAGCCATCGCGCAGCGCCTGCGGCACCGCATTGATGATGTCATCCGACAGCGAGGAGACGAAGGGGATAATCATGATACCCATGACCAGGCCGGCCGTCAGAACCGAGGAGGACGAGGAGCCGAGGCCGAGCGGCTGGGCAAAATAATCGCGCAGGAAAGGCCCGATCGTGACCAGCGCGAAGAGACCGTAGACAATGGTCGGGATGCCCGCCAGCATTTCGATGGCCGGCTTCGCAATGCTGCGCAGCGACCGGCTGGCATATTCGGAAAGATAGACGGCGATCATCAGACCGATGGGAACGGCCACCAGAAGCGCGATGAACGAGACGTAGAATGTACCCCATAGCAAGGGCAGGATGCCGAGCTCCGAACCGCCGCGAAATTGCGGGTTCCAGACCGTGGAGAAGAAGAAGTCCTTGGCGGGATAGATCTTGAAGAAGGAAATGGTTTCGAAGACCAGCGAGAAGACGATGCCGATCGTCGTCAGGATGGCGATCATCGACGAGCCGATCAGGAGCGACTTGATGAAGCTTTCGCTGACATTGCGGGCCCGCATCAGCGGCTGGATGCGCCGGTAGGCGAGCGCACCGAGTACCAGCGATACGCCGAGCACCACCACCATCATCAGGAACGTGCCCGTCTTGCTGCTGGCGCGGTAGCTGCGCGCCGCCTCGAAGACCACCGGCGGCACATCGCCCGCAAGCGCGATCCCGACTTCGGCAAGCCGGCCGCGCACATTGTCGCCATCCGCGGCAATCCGGTCCAGCCCCTCTTCGCCAAGCCCGCCACGCGTCAGGACGGCATCGAGGCCATCGGCAATGCGGCGCACATCCGACATGACCAGGCTGCGGGCCCCGCCATCCGGAATGACGCTGTCGGGGATCATGCCGCTCACGTGGTTCTCGATCACCACGGGCTGAACGAGCACCCAGATAATGAGGACGAGGAAGGCAGGAACCGCGGTGAAGAGCGCCACCATCTGGCCGTAATAGCCGGGAAGCGAATGAAGCTTGACGCCACTTTGCGCAGAGACAGACAGGGCCTTTCGCCTGCCGAAACCGTATCCCAGCGCGGCGAGCGCCAGGAGAACGAGAAGAATGACGCCAACGCCCATATGCCCCTACCTTCTCCAAAAATCCTAAAAAAACCGACGGCGCGTTCGCCGCGCCGTCTGCTGTGTCAAATGATCAGTTCAGGGCGCCCATCGGCTTGCGAGCCTTGACGGCTTCCTGGGTCTTCTTCAGTTCCGGATCGGAAACCAGACCGTAGGCGGCGAGCGGACCGTCTGGGCCGGCCATCTCGTCGGAGACGAAGAACTCGACATAATCCTGCAGGCCCGGAATGACGTCCAGATGCGCGTTCTTCACGTAGAAGTAGAGCGGACGCGATACCGGATACTTGCCGGCAGCAATGGTTTCGACGCTCGGCTCAATGCCGGCCATGGTCGCGACCTGGAGCTTGTCGGTGTTGTTCTGGTAGAAGGACAGGCCGAAAACGCCGATGCCGTTCTTGTTGGCATCCACACGGGCCAGGGTTTCGGTGTAGTCACCGTCGATATCCACCGATACGCCGTCCGTCCGCAGGGCCGCGCAGGACTTGGTCGCTGCCGCCTTGTCGCCGCCATTGGCCGCCATCAGGGCTTCATAGGTGCCGTTTTCCTTGCAGCCATCGACGATCACCTTCTCATCGAAGACTTCGCGCGTGCCGTGCTTGGTGCCGGGAATGAAGGCCAGGATCGGCTGCTCCGGCAGATCGGCGCGTACGTCCTTCCAGGTCTTGTTCGGATTGTCGATGACCTTGCCGTCCTTGAGGATCTTGGCGGCCAGGGCCTGGTGCCAGTCAGCCTGGGTGAAGGCGAATTTCGCGCCCTTGATGTCCGAGGCAAAGACGATGCCGTCGTAACCGATGCGGACTTCCTGGATCTCGTTCACGCCGTTCTTGGCGCAGAGTTCGATATCGGACTTGGTGATGCGCGACGAAGAATTGGCAATATCGATGGTGTTTTCGCCCACGCCTTCGCACAGCTTCTTACGGCCGGCGCCGGAACCGCCGGATTCCACGACCGGGGTCGGGTTCTTGCTGTTCTCGCCGAAGGCTTCGGCGACGATGGAGGCATAGGGCAGAACCGTCGAGGAGCCAGCAATCTGGATCTGATCGCGTGCAACGGCAGCTCCGGCGAAAGCGACGGACGCCACGAGGGCTGCCGCGGAAAGTTTCACGATGTTCATTGTATTCTCCCGGTAGGGCTTGTGTGAATTCTGCTGCACCAGCTCTCGCTCTCGCCGGTGCTCGGCCCGCTTCTCTTAGCCGTCCTAGCCACACCCTTTTATGTCAGTTCAATGAAACATTTGTGACAGCTTAAATAGTTGAAACCGATCGGTATTCTGGAATGCGTTTGCGCGTGATCCTGGCTTAGTGTCAGAAACGCACGGTGAAGTCGGTGCCCTTGCCGATTTCCGATTTCACGATCAGCCTCGCGCGGTGGCGGGTGAGGATGTGCTTGACGATGGCAAGGCCGAGGCCGGTGCCCTTTTTGGAGCGGCTATCGGCGACGCTGACCCGGTAGAAGCGCTCCGTCAGGCGCGGAACATGCTCTGCCGGGATTCCCGGGCCGCGATCCACCACGCTCAGTTCCACGGGCCGTCCCGGTTGGTCGTGGCGCAGGTGGATCTCCACCACCTTGCCGTCCTGCCCGTATTTGCAGGCATTTTCCACGAGGTTCTCGATGACCTGCACCAGTTCGTCGCGGTCCCCGATCACCTCCACCTTGCCTTCTGGCAGATGCATGCGGATATCGACGCCCAGATCGTCGGCAAGCGGCTGCAGCGCATCCCGCACATGGCCAATCAAAGGCACCAGATCCACCCTCTGGCTCGGCGCAATATGGGCTTTGAGCTCCAGTCGCGACAGCGACAAAAGATCATCGACGAGGCGGCTCATCCGCGTTGCCTGGTCGAGCATGATGGCGAGGAAACGTTCATGCGCGCCGGGATCGCCCTTGGCCGGGCCCTGCAGGGTCTCGATAAAGCCCCGCAGCGAGGCAAGCGGCGTGCGCAATTCGTGGCTGGCATTGGCCACGAAATCGGATCGCATCCGGTCGATCCTGCGCAATTCCGAAATATCCTTGGCGGTCAGGGCGAAAAGCCGGCCCGCGCCATCCTGCCGCGGGTTTTGCGAGGCAATCGGCGCAACCCGGAGAATATAGACGCGCTCGGAGGGATGACGCTCGGAATGCTCGATCTGATTGGCCTGTCCGGTGGCGATGGTTTCGCGAACCATATCGAGAATGCCCGGCGAACGCAGGCGTGCCGAGAGATGCGAGCCCGGCTCCATGGCCTCGAAGGCACGCTCGGCCGCACTGTTCTGGAACAGGACCTGTCCTTCCTCCCCCAGAAGGATGACCGGAAGGTCGAGCGCCGCATAGGCGTCGCTGACATCCGACAGCGGATCGCGGTCCGGCAGCGGCGGCGGCGGGAGCGTATTCTTGTCCTGCTCCATCGGCATGGCGGGCGATAGAAGCTGGCAGATCATGATGAGCAGCCAGCCGGCCGCCACGAAAAGCGGATTGATCTCGGCAGCCAGGGCCAGCGCCGCCAGAAGCGTGGCCGCGGCCACGACCAGCCAGCCGCGCCACAGCGTCTGGCGAATGCTTTCCTTCTCACGGCCCAATGCCATTGCAGATCCTCCACGGCCACAGCGCCCGCCAGCTTCACGGCCCGGCCCCTTGCCCGATCGGGCGGCCCGGTTTCACGGCAAGGCTTGACGGGCGGTGATATAACCGCTGCATGACAGATATACATCGCCAGCAGTGAATATGAGACGAAATTTGGCGCCTGGGTGTTTTTCTCGACAGCCGGAAAATATTCGGCGCATTCTTTCTTGGAATGCGGATCGGCGATCCCAGTTTGGTAAAGGCAGAGAAACGGCCAGGGTCGCACCAAAGAGGAGTGGAATGCATGGGCAAAGTGGAAGCGAAGGCCGATCGGACGATCGAGCTGGAGATCGGCGGCACCAAGCGCGCCTTCGATATCGACGATCCCAAACTCCCGGATTGGGTGGCGGATGCGGCGCTTTCCTCCGGTGGCTATCCCTACCCGAAGAAGCTGGATGGCGACACGTATGATGCGCAGTTGAAGGCGCTGCAGATTGAGCTGGTCAAGGCGCAGACCTCTTTTCAGGCAAGCGGCCGGAGGCTGATGGCCCTGTTCGAGGGGCGCGATGCCGCCGGCAAGGGCGGCTCCATCTTCGCCATCCGCGCCTATCTCAATCCCCGTTCGGCCCGCGTGGTCGCCTTGACGAAGCCAACGGAGACCGAGGCCGGCCAATGGTATTTCCAGCGCTACGTATCGCATTTCCCGACGCGCGGCGAAATCGTCCTCTTCGATCGCTCCTGGTACAACCGGGCCGGCGTGGAGCCGGTCATGGGCTTCTGCACGCCGGAGCAGCACCAGGTCTTCCTGAGGGAAGCGCCAGTCTTCGAACGGCTTCTCGTGGATGACGGCATCCATGTCTTCAAATTCTACCTGAACATCGGCCGGGAAATGCAGCTGAAGCGCTTTCACGATCGCCGTCACGACCCGCTGAAGGTGTGGAAACTGTCGCCCATGGATATTGCCGCGCTGGGCAAATGGGCCGATTACAGCCGCTATCGCGACGAGATGCTGGAACAGACGCATACGCCGGACGCGCCCTGGACCGTGGTGCGGGCAAACGACAAGCGGCGGGCGCGCATCAACATCATCCGGCACCTGCTTTTGTCCATCGACTATGAGGGCAAGGACACCTCCGTCATCGGCGAGATCGACCGCAAGATCCTCGGCTTCGGACCCGACGGCTTCGCCTGACGGACAAGCCCTTCCGGCGGCCTTCCGGCTTTGCCGCCCGCACGACAAAGGACTGTGCGGCCAAGGCAGCCCTGGACAAACGGTTACTGGCCGGGCAGGACGCGGATCGAATAGAGCAGGATAGGCTTGCTGCCGCCCAGAATATCGCTGTTGACGTAAAGGCGGCCGGGCTGGGTCGGCGCCAGCGACCGGTCGAAGGTGACGCGGAACAGGCTGTCGGCACGTTCCTGCATCGACATCACGCGGTGGCGGCTGCAGGTTCCGAGGCTTGAGAAATCGCAGCGCACCGCCAGTTGCACGGCCGTATCCCCCACCGCCTGCAGCGTTAGCGCGATCGTGGAGGTCTTGCCGGATAGTTCCCGCAGCACATCCACCGAGACCGGAATGGCCACATCGCCGGTCTCGCCCGGCGAGCGGGATGTTATCCGCAATGCCGGCCCGTCCGCCATTGCGACGATTTCCGTGCTCGCATCCTGTCCGGGCCTCACTTCAACCTTGCCATCCGGCGCATAGACCTCGATCCAATCGGCCGAGAAGCCCTGTTGCGGATTGAAGACCTCTCCCGCATGGCCGGAGAAATCCTCCTCCTGGACGGATGGCGGTGGATTGGGCACGCTGGTATCGCGCTGGGCATCGGTCAGGAACAATCCGCTGGTGAAGGCCCACCAGGAGGCCAAAGCAAGGAAAGACAGGAGCGTGACCGAGATGAAGAGACGGGAAATCAGGCCGCGCCGCCGGCGCTTTCGCTTTTCGCCGGGCACCTGCGGGGCATGATCCGAATTGGCGGGACCTGCAGCCCGATCGTCTCGCCGTGCCTTGCGGGACCAGCGCCTGCGCGCGGGCCCGGCAGCAGAGGATTTGTCGGACCGGGCATCGCCTGGGGCGACCAGCCGGTCCGAGGCAGCGTCGGCGCGCATTCCGCCAAGCGCCCCGCTTAGCGCCGAAGGATCGACGCCGGCATTGCCGCCTCCCTGTGAGTCGCGCGTCTGTCCGCCGAGGCGGCCCGTCTCATCGGCACCGGCCGACAGAGTGGACGCCACCGGCGGAGCAATATCCGCCCGCAAATGGCCATCGTCGAATCTGCCCTGCCCCGCAAGATCCTGCGCATCGGCCCGCCCGTCACTCCGCCCGTCAGAACGGCCGGCCGGCACGGCCGCCAGGGCTGCCTTCTGCTCGGCGGCGCGCTGACGCTCCTCCAGCTCGATCTCGCGGATCTTGTCCTCCAGCCGGCGCTGCTGGCTGTCGACGATCTGCGGATCGGTGATATCCTGTTTCTGCAGGCCGGCCTTGAGCGCCTGGCGGGCGGACTGATAGATGCGGGCGCGCACCTGCGGATCGTCCCGCTCCGAGCGTTCCAGCGCATTTCTGATTGCCGTTTCCAAACCGCTCACGAAGCTTCCTTTTCCTGGCTGCGGTGCCGTATCTCGTCCGTCTTGTCTCGTTCGTTTTGTCTCTTGCGTCCTGCTCTGGGTTAACCTCTGGCGGGCAGAACTGCAAGCATATGACTTTAAGGGTCTTTCGGCCGGGAAAAGAGCGCCATGATGGCGGCGGCGCCACAGATTTCTCAAGGCCTTGGCAAATGCGGGCTTGAAATCCCATCTCATTATGTGTATCAGCCGCCTCACACTGCTGGACCGCAAGGGTTCGGCACGGGCCGCTTTAGCTCAGTCGGTAGAGCACATCATTCGTAATGATGGGGTCAGGTGTTCGAGTCACCTAAGCGGCACCATTTTTCCTTCTGATTTCCCTTCAAGACAAGCTGATCGGCTCCGTTCGCGGTCGCTCTCTATAGCATGCGACTGCTCCGGATATGCGACTGCTCCGGCCGAGCCCGCTTTGCGTCCGGCACCGCTTCCACGCGAATTGCTGCCCGGGCAATCGCCCCTGTCATCGAACAGGAGGAAAAACTTCATCCCGCCATCACAGATCCGTGGCCGATCCATCACAATCGGCCGCTAGAAAGCCCTCGATTTCCGTGCGTCCTGGCGCGGAACGCAATCATCGTGAAGACGAGGGATCCGTCATGAAGCGCATTGTTGTGAAGACCCTGCTGGCCGGGCTGCTGGCGGCAACCGCCCTGGGTGCCAGCCCGGCACTCGCCGACAAGACCCGGTTCGAATTCTGGTACGGCTTTACCGGCGATCTGAGCGACCGCCTGCAGGACGCGTGCAAGAAGTTCAATGAGCACCAGACGGATTTCGAAATCGCCTGCATCTCGCAGAACAGCTATGAAGAGACGCTGCAGAACACGATCGCCGCCTACCGCGCCAAGAAGCAGCCGGCAATCGCCCAGATCTATGATGCCGGTACACTCGACATGATGCTGTCGAAGGCCTTCATCCCGGCCAAGGCCCTGATGGCCGATAACGGCTATACGATCGACTGGGGCAACTACTTCCCCGGCATCGCCAATTACTATGCAACCGCCGCCGGCGAATTGCAGTCCTTCCCCTTCAATTCCTCCACGGCGATGTTCTATTACAATATCGACGCTTTCCAGAAGGCCGGCATCACCTTCAAGCCGGACACCTGGGAAAAGGTGGAAGAGGCGGGCCTGAAGCTCAAGGCCGCCGGCTATGAATGCCCCTTCGGCTTCAACTTCGACCCCTGGCAGATGCTGGAGCAGTTCTCGGCCGTCCACGACCAGCCGATCGCAACGCCGGCCAATGGCTACAAGGGCCTCGATGCCGAACTCGTCTTCAACAAGACCAAATTCGTCGACATGGTCAAATTCATCAAGAAGATGCAGGATGAGAAGGTAGCCGTGACCAAGACCAAGCAGCTCGGCATGGACATCGACACGGCCTTCTCCTCCCAGACCTGCCAGATGATCATGACCTCGATTGCCGGCCATGGGACGATCGGCAAGACCATCGCCCCCGGCACGCATTGGGATGTGGCCATGCTGCCGGTCTTCGAGGGCACCGAACGTCACAAATCGCTGGTTGGCGGAGCCTCGCTATGGGTCATGGCCGGTCGTCCGGCCGCCGAGTACAAGGGCGCCGCTGCCTTCCTGAATTTCATCGCCCAGCCGGACATGGCGCAATGGTGGTCGACGGTGACCGGCTATATCCCGGTCACCAAGACCGGCTTCGAGGCCATGAAGAAGAACGGGTTCTACGACAAGGCGCCCTATAAGGGCCGCGAACGCGCCATCGAAAGCCTCACCTTCACGCCGCCTTCCGACAATACCCGCGGCATCCGGCTGGGAAGCTATACCCAGATCCGCAAGGAGGTCTCGACCGCGCTGGAAGCGATCTTCATGCAGAATGCCGATGTGCAGACGCAACTGGATCAGGCGGCCGAACGCGGCAATGCCATTCTGCGCCGCTTTGAGAAGACCTATGCCGGCCAGACGCTGAACTGAGACCGCCTGCCGATCCCCCTGGCCGTGCGGCAGAGGCCGTAAAGGCCAGGGGCCACGCCTCCTCTTACCTGCAATCCGGTTCCGCCATGGAAAAACGTGCCGTCTTCCGAAGCGGATGGGTCCCGCTGGCTTTCGCCCTGCCGCAATTGGTCCTGATCCTGCTGTTCTTCTACTGGCCCGTTGCGGCTGTGGTCGATTGGGCCTTTACCCTGGAACCGCCCTTCGGCGGTCCGGCCGCCTTTGTCGGCTTCGCCAATTTCCGGGATGCCTTCGCCGATCCCTTTTACTGGGATTCGGTTCTCGTCAGTCTTGTCTTTGCGACGGTCGGGGCCCTGTCGGCGATCCTGATCGGCCTCGTGCTGGCCCTTGCGGTCGACCGGCACCTGCCCGGCACCGGCCTTTTCCGCGTCATCTATATCCTCCCTTTCGCCGTGGCCGGTCCGGCAGCGGGCATGGCCTTCCGCTTCATTCTCGCGCCGGAGCGGGGTCTGGCCGCGTCGTTGAACGCCCTCTGGCCGGACGTCTGGAACCCGGCCAAATATGGCGACCACGCCCTGGTGCTGATCATCATCATCTTTGTCTGGAAATGGTCCGGCTATACCTTCATCTTCCTGCTGGCCGGCTTGCAATCGGTGCCGCGCAGCCTTAGCGAAGCCGCAGCCATGGATGGCGCGGGCCCGTTCCGGCGGGCGGTCGATGTGCAGATCCCGCTTCTCGCCCCGACGCTCTTCTTCCTTCTGGTCACGATGATGACCGAGGGTTTCGTCGGTTCCGACACTTTCGGCATCGTCCATGCAGTCACCGCAGGCGGACCGAACCGGGCCACCGAACTCATGGTCTTCCGGATCGTCGACGAGGCCTTCCACGGTCTGAATTACTCCGGCGCCTCGGCACAGAGCATCATCCTGATCGGCCTGATCATGATCTTTACCTTCATCCAGTTCCGCTTCATCGAGAAGCGGGTGCACTACAAGTGAGCCCGAGATGATCCAGCGCACGCCCCTGGCCGATGCCGTCACCTATGCCATCCTCATGGCCGGCTTTCTTTTGCTCATCGGACCCTTCCTGATGATCATCGCCGGCGCCAGCCAGAGCTTGCAGCAAGTCAACAGCATTCCCTTCAGCTTCCTCCCGCAGGACCAGTTCCTGGTCAATGTCCAGGAGGCCTGGCGCCGCGGCGATCTCGGCACGGCCATGACCAACAGTCTGGTGATGGCGATCATCGTCGTCCTCGGCAAGATCGCCCTCTCGGCGATGACGGCCTTCGCCATCGTCTTCTTCCGCTCGCCGGCCAGGCACCTCTTCTTCTGGAGTGTCTTCATCACCCTGATGCTGCCGCTCGAAGTGCGTGTCGTCCCGACCTATGCCGTGGCGGCGGATCTGCTGGCGCCGGTGAAATCGCTCCTGTCGCTGGTCAGCAGCGTGCAGATCTCGGTCGAATGGAATCTCCTGAACTCCTATGCGGGCCTGACGCTTCCTCTGGTCGCGACGGCCACCGGCACCTTCCTCTACCGGCAATTCTTCATGACGCTTCCGGACGAACTGGCGGAGGCGGCGCGCATGGACGGATCCGGTCCGGTGCGCTTCTTCTTCGACATGCTGCTGCCGCTCTCGCGCACAAACATGCTGGCGCTGGCCGCAATCATGTTCGTCTATGCCTGGAACCAGTATCTCTGGCCGCTCCTCATGGTCACCGAGCCACCCTACAAGACGGCGATGATGTCGCTGCGCTCGCTGCTGCCGAGGGAGGACGCGACGCCGGACTGGAATGTCACGCTTGCCGGCTCGCTGCTGATCATGATCCCGCCGCTCATCGTGGTGGGCATCCTGCAGCGCTGGTTCGTGCGCGGGCTGGTGTCTTCCGACAAATGATCTTTCTTCCTCGGCAGGCACAGCCAACGCAACCAGAAGCAAGCGAGCAGACACAGGCAAGCAGAGACTGAAGACCCAGTGACTAAAACCAGCGACTAAAACAAGTGACTAAACCAGCGACTGGCGATCAGAAACAGGACATCAGGGACAGGGTATCCAAAGACAATGGCAGACATCGATATCCGCGCCGTGCGCAAGACCTATGGCAAGACTGCGGTTCTTGAAAGCGTCGACCTCTCCTTTGCCTCGGGCGAGTTCGTCGTCATTCTCGGGCCGTCGGGCTGCGGCAAATCCACGCTTTTGCGCATGATCGCCGGGCTTGAGGAGATCACCGGCGGCGAGATCGCCATCGACGGACGGGTCGTCAACCGGCTGGAGCCGCGCGAGCGGGGCTGTGCCATGGTGTTCCAGAACTATGCGCTTTATCCGCATATGTCGGTTGCGGACAATATCGGCTATGCTTTGAAAGTGGCCGGGGTCTCGAGAACCGAACGCGAGCGGCGCATTGCAGAAACGGCGAAGATCGTGAGCCTTCAGGATTTCCTCGCACGCAAGCCCGCCGCCCTGTCCGGCGGGCAGAGGCAGCGCGTCGCCATGGCCCGCGCCATCATCCGCGAGCCCAAGGTCTTCCTGTTCGACGAGCCGCTCTCCAATCTCGATGCCAAACTGCGCGTATCCATGCGCGCCGAAATACGCAAGCTGCATCAACGCCTTTCGGCCACCTCGGTCTTCGTGACGCATGATCAGGTGGAAGCCATGACGCTGGCAGACAGGCTCGTGGTCATGAACCGGGGCAAGGTCGAACAGGTCGGCCATCCTCTGGAAATCTATCACCGTCCGGCCAGCACCTTCGTCGCCTCCTTCATCGGCGCACCGGCGATGAACCTGTTTCGCGCCCGCGTCGAGGTGGAAAGTGCAAATCTTCATTATGCAGGCGTCCAGATCGCGATGAACCCGGATCTCGCCGCCGCATTGCGCGGCCGTGACGTCACCGTCGGCATCCGCCCCGAACATTGCCGGTTCGGATCGGGCGAAGCGGGTATCAAGGTTCGCGCCGAATTGCTTGAGGAGCTTGGTGCCGGCCGGGTCGTCTACTGCGAAAGCTCAGAGGGCGATTTTGCCGTCTCCCTCGGCGAGCAGAGCCGAATCGCCGCCGGCGACACCCTCCGTCTCGAGCTGCCAAGCGAGCATCTGCACCTGTTCGACAGCGACACCGGACGCCGCCTGGACCCCGTCGGGCAGGAATCGCTGCCGCTCGCCACTCCCTTACCGTCAACTGATATTGCGAGAGCCACATCATGAACGACATCATTTCCGCCATCGGGTTTTGCAACCGCACAGGCCGGGGCGACCTGTCCCTGTTGGACGAATCCCTGCGCGAGATTGCCGATACCGGCGCAACTGCCTGTGAGATCGGTGTTTACGGCGAAGAAATCATTGCCGGAGGACGGATCATCGCGGATCGGACGCAACGTCTCGAACAGATCGTCCGGGCCTATGATTTCAAGAAACTCTCGCTGCACGGCCAGATCGTTTCCAACTTCATGGACCGCCAGCACCTGCCGCTGCAGAAGAAGGTGGTTCGCGCCATGCTGGAATTGTGCGACAGGCTCGGCGCCGGCATTCTCGTGCATCATTGCGGCTCTGCCCAATTGGCGGAGGGAGAAAGCGGCGCAGATCTCGACCAGATGGAACGGGATGCTCTGTCAGAAATGGCCGATATCGCCAAATCATACGGCGTCCGCATTGCTCTGGAAAATATCTTCACCACGGAGCGCGGCCAGTATCGGCAGACGCCAAGCCAGGTGGCCGCTACCGTTCGTGCCATCGGCCACGATAATCTCGTGGCGCTGATCGATTTCAGTCACGCCTATATCGAGGCCACCTACAAGCAGCTCGATTTCCGTCAGGAGTTGCGGGCAATGGCGCCGGTGACAGGCCATCTTCACGTGCATGACAGTTTTGGCCTTCCCTATACGATGGAGCGCTTCTTCCATCCGGCCGAGGCAACGGCGCTTGGCATTGGCGATCTTCATCTGCCGATCGGCTGGGGCGATATCGCCTGGGACGAGATTTTCGCGGAGCTGACCTTCCTGCCCGATACGACGCTGATCATGGAGATCGGCGCCGAACGCTTCAAGGATCAGCAGCCGGCCTGCCTGGCCGAGGCGCGGCGGCTCGCCGGCCTGGTGTCAGGGTGAGACCTTCGCGCGATAAGCCATCGGTCCGGTCACGCATGGCGCGACAAGCTCCTGGCCTCATAGGTTCCGGGGGCCCGGGGTCCGGGCCTCTTGGGCTCTTGGGCTCTTGGGCTCTTGGGCTCTTGGGCTCTTGGGCTCTTGGGCGCTGGTCCCTGCCCCGTCCGCCCATTGCAAGCCGCATGCTTGCGGCATGGCGTATCCCGCAGTCCTTGTCGCGTATTAACCATTCAACCCTCGCTGAGACGGTTTATTAGCAAAAACTTCAGACGTTCTGGGGCAGGCTCATCTCCATTGGGATCATCCCGCCGGCCCTTCGTGGCACGGCAGGTCTGGGGAAATTGCCGTGTCCACCACGCATCACGCCGCTCTGCGCGGTTTCATCGCCGAAAACTTCCTGTTCCGCAGCGATGCGGATATCGATGATTCACAATCGCTGCTGGATAGCGGCGTGATGGATTCCACCGGCGTTCTGGAGCTCATCGCCTTTCTTGAGGCCGAATACGGGATTGCGGTTGCCGACCACGAGATCGTGCCGGACAATCTCGATAGCGTGCAGCGGATCGCCACCTATCTCTCGGGCAAGCTGGAAGCCGCTTGATCGGCCAAAAGAGCGAGCGGGTGATGCGGATCGAATCCTGCCTCTCTGTCAGTGCCCGGCAATGGCCCGACAAACTCGCGCTTGTCACCGGCGAAACGCGCTTGACCTATGGAATGCTTCTGGATCAGGTCCGGCGGCTGTCGGCAGGCCTCGCCTCGCTCGGGATCGGCCGGGGGGATCGCCTGCTCTTCGTGCTGGAAAACGGCGCGGAGGCCGTCATCGCCCTCTTTGCCAGCTGGACCCTTGGCGCCGTCGCCTGTCCCCTGCACCCGACGATCAAGGCCGAAAAGCTCGCCGACATCCTGTCCAGCACCAGAGCAGCCGCCATTATCACGCAGACGAAAACCGCGGATATTGCCGAGGCGGCCTTGGCGAAGGTGGGACTGGCCAGGACACAGCGTGAGCCCCACCTGATCGTGACGGATCTTCCGGCAGACACGGCGAACGGTTCCTCCTCTGCCGCTCCGGTCATTAGCCCGCCGGATCGCCTGCCCTTTCGGCGCCAGTCACTGACGAAGCTGATGCAGATGCCGGGGCTCGCTCAGCCTGAACCGGACCTGCGGGACGATGAGCTGGCGCTTCTCATTCACACATCGGGTTCGACAGGCAGGCCAAAGGGCGTGATGCTCACCCATGCCAATCTCCATTTCGCCGGCCATGCCATTGTTGATTACCTGCGCCTGAACAAGGATGACGTGGTGATGAGCGTCCTGCCCCTGTCCTTCGGCTACGGCCTGACGCAGATGCTGACCGCTTTCCTGTCCGGCGCAACGCTGGTGCTGGAGCGCAGCTTTGCCTTCCCCCGCATCATTCTGGATCTGGCGCGGCGCGAAAGGGCGAGTGTCATGCCTCTGGTCCCGGCCATGGCCGGCATGATCACGGCCATGCGGGATCTCGAACCAGGCGCGCTGCCGCACCTGCGGCTGCTGACCAGCGCTGCGGCCGCCATGCCGCCGGCAACGGGGGAGGCTCTCCAACACCTCTTCCCTCAGGCCGAGATCGTGCTGATGTATGGCCAGACGGAATGCATCCGCACGGCCTATCTCCCGCCGGATCTGCGCCGCGCGCATCCGCTCTCCGTCGGCAGGCCGCTCAGCGGCACGCAGATCCTGATTGTCGACGACAATCTGTGCGCCGTGCCGACTGGCAAAACCGGCGAGCTTCTGGTTCGCGGCCCGCATGTCATGGCCGGCTATTGGGAAGATGCGGTCGCCACGGCCAAGGCGATTGTCGAGCGGGATGGCGTAGAATGGCTGCGGACCGGCGATCTCTTTCGCCTCGATGAATCCGGCCTGCTCTATTTCATTTCCCGCAAGGACGACATCATCAAGACGCGGGGTGAAAAAGTCAGCCCGCAGGAAGTCGAGCGCGTTCTCTATGCCATTCCGGGCATAGTGGAAGCGGCCGTCGAAGGGTCGCCGGACCCACTGCTGGGCCAGGTCGTGAAGGCGCATGTCGTGGCTGCGCCCGGTGTCGGCCTGACCGAACGCCAGATCCGCCGGCACTGCGCCGAAAGCCTTGAGGATTTCATGGTGCCGAAACTGGTGGAATTCCACGAGAGCCTGCCCCGGACGGAGAGCGGCAAGATCCGCCTTTCGCACGGCAAGCCTGCAGCAAACCCCGCATGGACACCTTCAGAGAACTGACCGTTCAGAGAATTGACCTCTTCAGAAAGGACTGATGGCATGAACCTCATCAAAGCTGCCGCGACGCCTGCGGCATCGCGCTTCGGTCCCGATGCGCTGATCCTTGACGCCGAAGCGGAGATCGAGCGGATCTGCGAATGGCTGCGCCAGACGGTAGGGCGGGATCTGCGAAAGCGCGGCGCCGTCCTCGGCCTTTCCGGCGGCATTGATTCCAGCGTCACGGCGGCTTTGTGCGCGCGTGCGCTCGGGCCGTCCAAGACGGTCGGCATCTTCATGCCGGAGCAGGATTCCGATCCGGACAGCCTGCGCCTTGGCCGTGCGCTTGCCGAGCGCCTGCAGATCGAGACCGTGCTCGAGGATATCGCTCCCAGCCTTTCGGCCGCCGGCTGCTATCGGCGCCGCGACGATTTCATCCGGCAGATCGTGCCGGACTTCGCAGAGGGTTGGGGATGCAAGGTGGTCCTGGAGGATGCGCTGGCCGGACGCGGCTACAATATTTCCTGGCTGGTGGTCGCCGATCGGCAAGGGGAACAGAGCCGCCACCGCATGCCGCTCGAGGTCTATCTCGGCATGATCGCTGCAGCCAATATGAAGCAGCGGACGCGCAAGCAGATTGAATATTACCATGCGGACCGGCTGAATTACGCCGTTGCCGGCACGCCCAACCGCCTCGAATATGATCAGGGCTTCTTCGTCAAGAACGGCGACGGCGCGGCCGACTTCAAGCCGATCGCGCATCTCTACAAGAGCCAGGTCTATCAGCTGGCAGAGGCACTTGGCGTTCCCGAGGAAATCTGCCGCCGGCCGCCGACGACGGATACCTGGTCCCTGCCGCAAGGCCAGGATGAGTATTACTTCTCGCTGCCCTATCGGGAAATGGATCTGTGCCTTTACGCGCTCGATCATTCCGTCGCCGCCGAGGAGGCGGCCGAGGCGACCGGGCTTACGCCGGCTCAGGTCGAGGCGGTCTGGAAGAATATCCATGCCAAGCGCAAGGTCGCGCATTACCTGCACGCCGCTCCGGCCACCCTCCTGCAGGATCAGCCCACGGTCTGATCCTGTGCCGGATGTCAGTCTTCGAAGCGATCGCCGATCAACCGCATCCATCCCTCGCCCGCAAGGCCGCTGGCGAGCGCCGAGGCATTTGAAAACGGCGCCAGCAGTGCCTTGTCCCTGGCATGGACGATGTAGAAGGTCCGCGACAGGAAGATGACGCCGCGGCTCATCAAGGCATTGTTCAGCCAGGGCTGCGCGCCGCCGCGAAGGCCGGCGCAGCCAAACGCATCCGCATTGCTGAACAGGTCATCGATCAAGCGGCTGGAGAGAGCCGCAGGCGACACGGCCTGCATGACCCAGCCGATGGCACCTTCGCGGCGGAAATAGGCATAGGCGGCAAGCGGCTTTCCATCCGCGCCGCTTGCCACGCGATAGCACGGCTCGCCATACATCCGCTTCTGCGCCGCCTGCCGCGCCACCCAGTCGAGCGTAGCGGGATCCCAGTCCGGCCGCAGAGGATAGAGATGCGACAGGTCCAGAAGTGCGGCCTGGAAGCTCTGTCGGTCGACATCGGCAAAAGCGGGGCCGCGCGTGACGCGGGCCAGGTCGGGCCGCCAGATCTCCGGCGCCATGCGCAGGAGGATCGGATCGGCGATCTTGGCAAGCGGGGATAGAATACGTGCCGCGGGCAGCCGCCAGGCGAGCGTCGCGAGGCCCGCGGCCATGGGCCTGAAGACCCGCAGCCAGGTCAGGCTGTAATCCGTCGTGTGGGAATGCCCCATGTTCTGCCACATCCGCAGCGCCGTGGCATTGGCAGTCTGGCTGATCGAAAGATCCTGCGGTCCCTTCGCGAAACTGCGCAGCAGTCGTGCCCCCGCCAACGGATAGCGCTCGGGATCATCGACGGCGAAGGAGCCGGAAAAGGCCGCGGTGATCTGGCGCTCACCATGGATCATCGGCTGAACGTGCACGCCGATGAAGCCGCGAATGTCACCCGCCTCGTCGACGAAAACCTTGGAGGAAATGGCCGGATCATACCAGGGATAATCAAGATAGCTGTCGCTAAGGACCCGCAGGAGATCGTCCGTGCTTGGCGTGTTCCTTCGGCGGAAGGCCTGGGTGAAAAGCCGGGCGACGGCAGGCAAGTCCTGCGGAACGAGTGACCGTACCGCGGTAGCGCTGTCTGAAGACCCCTCCGTCATGTCCATCCTGTCTGACCCTAAGCAGGTTCCGGAAAGTGTCCTACGTTTTCCGACCAGAACCTGCGTCAAAACAATCAACTCAGCGGACGAGCTTTGGCAGGCCAATGCAAGTCTGCTTAGGCGGGCGACAGTGTCATATGTGATTGAAGATTACCTTAAGAAAAGCGCCATGTTCAAGGTGCACGACCGCTTTGAAATTCCTGTTCCGCCCACGAAAAAAGGCCCCCGCGCATGCCTGCGCCGGAGCCCTCTGTTTCAGCCTTCAGCCACTATTACATCCAATAGGGCGGAACACCGTAATAGTCGTAGATCGTCCTGTCATTGTTGCGATGCCAGCTGTCGTCGTCGAGAGACTGGTAGCGCGGAGCGGCCGTGATCTGCTCCTTGGTCATGTCGATGCGGTAGCCGTCAAGCTCCTCATCATAGGTCAGCTTTTCCCACGGCAGCGGATAGTAATCGTCGCCGATCCCGAGGAAGCCGCCGAAACTCAGAACGGCATAGGCGACCTTGCCGCCACGCTTCTCCAGAAGGATACGCTCGATGCTACCGATCCGCTTGCCGTCAGCACCATAGACGCTGGTGCCTTCGACCTTGTCGCTTGCGATCAGAGCGTAATTGTCCTTGACGTAGGGATCCTGTCCCTGGCGCGGTTCTTGATGCAACATGTGACATCTCCTTCTTCTTCAGCCCTGCCAATCGGCAAAGCTTCTGAGAGAGTGCCCTGCGCCCGGTCTGGACACAAAAGTGACACTCCAAGTCCGTATCTCCGTGACCCATATTCTTCGAACATCCGTATTGATCTTCGATACGAGGCACTGGACTTGGAAAACGCCGGGACGCCGTCGAGGTTCCAAATTTTGACCTCCGGGCCTCTGCATCCGATTGACGTTTACGTCAAAGTTATTTAGCGTGAAGGGGTTAGGGGTCTATCTTGACCAGGATCAATAGTGTCTGCGCAGTGGGAGTGGAGGCCTGTCGCGCATGGCACAATCAGGAGGAGCTGCCGCGATGAACGATGTTTCCAAAGCACAGACACAGCCGGCGGCGACGAAGGTATGGCTGAACGCCTATCCGCCCTCGGTTCCAGCGGAATTACCCCCGCTCGCGCACCGGTCGATCGGCCAGCTCTTCGAGGATTGCTGCAGCCGCTTTGCGAGCCGGCCGGCCTTCACCAGCATGGGCAAGACGATCACTTTCAGCGAATTGGAAGAGGCCACCCGGCGCATCGCCGCCTGGCTGCAATCGCTCGGCCTTGCCAAGGGCGACCGTGTGGCCGTCATGATGCCGAACATCCTGCAGAATCCGGTAGCCGTCTACGGCATTTTGCGGGCGGGCCTGGTGGTGGTCAACGTCAACCCCCTCTACACACCGCGCGAGCTGGAGCATCAGCTGAACGATTCGGGCGCCCGGGCAATCTTCGTTCTGGAAAATTTCGCCCATACCGTGGAGCAGGTAGTTGGCCGCACCGATGTGAAACATGTGGTCATTACCAGCATGGGCGACATGCTGGGCCTCAAGGGCCATATCGTGAATTTCATCGTGCGCCGGGTCAAGAAGCTCGTGCCCGCCTTCTCCATTCCGACCGCCTTGAGCTTCAAGAGCGTCTTCGAGGCCGGGCGCGGCAAGCAGCTGACGGCTCTGGACAGCGACCTCGATGATATCGCATTCCTGCAATATACGGGCGGGACGACAGGCATTTCCAAGGGCGCCATGCTCACCCATCGCAATCTCCTGTCCAACAAGGAGCAGATGGCCCTGTGGCTGGAAAGCGCCTTCCTGTCGCGCAATCGCCCGGACGTGCTGACCTTCCTGTGCGCGCTCCCGCTCTATCATATCTTTGCGCTGACGGTGAATTCGCTGATGGGCGTAACGCTCGGCGCGCATAATGTGCTGATTGCCAATCCGCGTGACCTGCCTGCTTTGGTGAAGGAGATTGCCCAGCACAAGATCCATATCTTCCCGGGCCTCAACACCCTGTTCAATGCCCTGATGAACAATGCCGACTTCCAGAAGATCGATCACTCGTCGCTGCTGATGGTCTTCGGCGGCGGCATGGCTGTGCAGAGGCCGGTGGCGGAGCGCTGGCACATGATGACCGGCTGCCCGATCACCGAAGGCTACGGCCTGTCGGAGACCTCGCCGGTCGCTACCGCAAACCGGATCGACACCACCGAGTTCACCGGCACCATCGGCCTGCCCGTTCCCTCGACAGATGTCAGCATTCGCGATGATGACGGCAATGCGCTTTCCTTCGGCGAAGTGGGCGAGATCTGCATTCGCGGGCCGCAGGTGATGGCCGGCTACTGGAAAAGGCCTGATGAAACGGCAAAAGCCATGACCGATGACGGCTTTTTCAGAACCGGCGATATGGGTTTCATGGACGAACGGGGCTTCACCAAGATCGTCGATCGCAAGAAGGACATGATCCTGGTGTCCGGCTTCAACGTCTATCCGAACGAGGTGGAAGAGGTGGCCGCCATGCATCCCGGCGTGCTGGAATGCGCGGCCGTCGGCATACCGGACGCGAATTCCGGCGAGGCGGTCAAACTCTTCGTCGTCAAACGCAATGCGGCCTTGACGGAAGCCGATCTCAAGGCCCATTGCGCCGAGAACCTGACCAATTACAAGCGACCCCGCTTCATCGAATTCCGCGATGACTTGCCGAAGACGCCGGTCGGCAAGATCCTGCGCCGGGAGCTGCGCCCAAAGTGATGCTTGTGGATTATCGTCACGAATAGTGATTGGCGCAGGATGGACGCCCGGCGGCCGTTCCGATAGACCGTCTACACGAAGGAAGGTCGATCGGCCGCCAATTGAGCCAGGATGCGTCGTGCCGAAAGTCTATTCCCCTGCCCCCGGCCGATCGGTCTGCCCGATTTCGATAATGCTGCTGATGATGATGATGCTATGCGGTTGCGTCAGCCGCGCTGAGGGCGTCTTGATCCCGGAAAAGGTCAATATTGCCGGCGCGTCTCGCGTCGACATCATGGTTGCAACGACGCGCCAGGCCTCGAACCGGCCGGGCTTCCTGTTTTCCGGCGAGCGTGGCAAGCAGCCGGAGATCACCGAGATCCAGGTATCCATACCGCCGGCCAGCAACCGCCAGGTCGGACAGGTGCAGTGGCCGCGGCGCCTGCCGGCCGATCCGGCAAAGGAATTCGCCACCATCGCAGTCGAACCGCTCACGGTTCCGGCGGCGGGCCGATGGCTGAAGTCGCATCTGCCGAAAAGCCGGCGCGTGCTTGTCTTCATCCATGGCTTCAACAACCAGTATGAGGATGCCGTCTATCGTTTTGCCCAGATCGTTCATGATAGCGGCGCCGATGTTGCGCCCATCCTGTTCACCTGGCCCTCGCGCGGCAGTATCTTTGCCTATAATTACGACAAGGAAAGCGCCAATTACTCGCGTGATGCGCTGGAAACGCTGCTGCGCCAGGTCGCTCATGATCCGGCCGTCGATGAAGTGACGATCATGGCCCATTCCATGGGATCATGGCTGACGGTCGAGGCCCTTCGCCAGATGGCGATCCGCGACGGCAAGGTGGCTCGCAAGATCCAGAACGTGATCCTCGCATCTCCCGATCTCGATGTGGACGTCTTCGGCCAGCAATTGGACGAGATCGGCCAGCCGAGACCGAAATTTTCGCTCTTCGTATCGAGGGATGATCGTGCGCTGCAGCTATCCAAGCGCATTTCCGGCAATGTCGACCGGTTGGGGCAGATCGACCCGACGCAGGAACCCTATCGGTCGCAGCTGGAAACGGCGGGAATCACCGTCCTCGAC
This sequence comes from Rhizobium sp. SSA_523, assembly GCF_030435705.1. Lineage (NCBI taxonomy): Bacteria > Pseudomonadati > Pseudomonadota > Alphaproteobacteria > Hyphomicrobiales > Rhizobiaceae > Affinirhizobium > Affinirhizobium gouqiense. The sequence goes on along the minus strand of NZ_CP129382.1, from coordinate 3,288,955 downwards.
CTGACGGCGCTGCGCAGCGGCGATCCGCTCAATCACGGTAAATTTGCCGAGAGCCCCTATGTGGTGAAGCTCCTCGGCAACCGGCTGATCGCCGGCCAGACGGTGACGGATTCGAATGTGGGCCTTGGCGAGGGCCTGGGCGCGCTCGCCATCGGCACTGCGCAAACGGTCGGTAGTGCTGCAAGCGTTGCCGTGAGCGCCCCGATCGCCATTTTCGATCCCAATACGCGCCGCACCTATGACGATCAGATCAACCGTTTCGGTGCAAGTCTGGGCGGTACGCTGCAGACGGCGGTCGGGCAGTAAGCGAATGCCGCGCGCTTGATTTGCCGGGGAAAGCGAATAGGTTCGTCTCACCCATTATGACCCGTGAGGAGTGCCATGCAGGCGATCGTCGACCAACTCAAATCCACCGCCGCCGAAACCTCCGCCACCGACCTGCGTGCCGCCTTTGCGGCGGATCCAGCCCGGTTCGAGACATTCAGCGCGCGTTTTGACGACCTCCTGATGGATTACTCAAAATGCGCCGTCAACGAGCGCATCATGGCGTTGCTGGAGACCCTGTTTACCGAGCGCGGCGTGGCCGAGAAACGCGAGGACATGTTCTCCGGCAAGGCGATCAACTTCACGGAAAACCGGGCCGTGCTGCACACCGCCCTTCGCAATCGGTCCAATCGGCCGGTGATGGTCGACGGCAAGGATGTGATGCCGGAGGTGAACGCCGTCCTCCAGGCCATGGGCGATTTTTCCCAGGGCATCCGGTCCGGCGCGCTGAAGGGGGCGACCGGCCGGCAGATCACCGATATTGTCAATATCGGCATCGGCGGGTCGGATCTCGGTCCGGTCATGGCCACGCTGGCGCTGGCACCCTTTCACGACGGGCCGCGTGCGCATTTCGTCTCGAATGTCGATGGCGCCCATATTGCCGACACGCTGAAGCTCCTCGATCCGCAAACCACTCTCTTCATCATCGCTTCGAAAACCTTCACCACGATCGAGACGATGACCAATGCCGCCACGGCCCGCGCCTTCATTGCCGAAACTCTGGGCGAGGCGGCGGTGAAACATCATTTCGCGGCCGTCTCCACCGCGCTGGACAAGGTGGCGGCCTTCGGGATCGATAGCGATCGCATCTTCGGTTTCTGGGACTGGGTCGGCGGCCGCTATTCGATCTGGTCCGCTATCGGCCTGCCGCTGATGATCGCCATCGGCCCGGAGAATTTCGGCCGGTTTCTGGATGGCGCGCATGCCATGGACGTGCATTTCCGCGAGGCGCCCGTGCGGGAAAACCTGCCTGCATTGCTTGGCCTGATCGGTTATTACCACCGCAATGTGCTGGATTATCCCTCCCGCGCCATCCTGCCCTATGATCAGAGATTGTCGCGCTTCCCCGCTTATCTGCAGCAGCTGGACATGGAATCGAACGGCAAGGGCGTGACCATTGACGGCACCCCGGTCGAAGGCCAGTCCGGCCCTGTCGTCTGGGGGGAGCCGGGCACCAATGGGCAGCACGCCTTCTACCAGCTGATCCACCAGGGCACGAGCGTCATCCCGGCGGAATTCATGATCGCGGCCAAGGGTTTCGAGCCGAACCTGCGCCATCAGCACGCGCTGCTGATTGCCAATTGCCTGGCCCAATCCGCAGCGCTGATGAAGGGCCGCACGCTGTCGGAGGCCAAGGCTCAGCTGTTGAAGGCGGGAATGGACGATGCCAAGGCGGATCATATCGCGCCGCACCGCGTCTTTACCGGCAATCGTCCCTCGATCACCTTCGTCTATGACCAGCTGACACCTTTCGCGCTGGGCCGCCTGATTGCCCTTTACGAGCATCGCGTCTTCGTCGAAGGCGTGCTGTTCGGCATCAACTCCTTCGATCAGTGGGGCGTCGAGCTCGGCAAGGAACTGGCAACCGGGCTTTTGCCGGTGGTGGAAGGCAAGACGGGTACCGAGGGCCAGGACGCCTCCACCGCAGGCCTGGTGAAGGCATTGATCGGCTAAGCCGGCCACCGCCGAACAAGAGCCAGACGAAAAGGCCGGCTTGCATAGCAGCCGGCCCTTAATTTCTGGGATGCCAAAGGAAGCGCGTCGCAGCCTGTCACGCCCGGCTGTCATCCAGGCTGTCACGCCTGGCTGTCATCCAGGCTGTCACTCCGGGCAGGCATTCCTTGATGGCATTGCTTGATGGAGTGGCAGCCTGCCGGCATAGCCCTTCCCGGTGCTCATTCTGCCGGCACGGCCACCGGATCCAGCGCGTCGATGCCTTCCTGACGATCATAGGCCGTCTGGTCGAGAATGCCCTGGCGCTTGGCAACCAGTGTCGGCACCAGTGCCTGGCCGGCAACGTTGACGGCTGTGCGGCCCATATCGAGAATGGGATCGACGGCCAGCAAGAGGCCGACGCCCTGCAGCGGCAGGCCCAGCGTCGAGAGCGTCAATGTCAGCATGACGGTTGCGCCGGTCAGACCCGCCGTGGCGGCCGAGCCGAGAACCGAGACGAAGACGATCAGCAGATATTCCTGTATGCCGAGCGGAACGCCGTAGAACTGCGCCACGAAGATGGCTGAAATGGCCGGATAGATGGCAGCGCAGCCGTCCATCTTGGTCGTTGCCCCGAGCGGCACGGCGAAGGCCGCATATTCGCGCGGAACCCCGAGATTGCGCTCCGTGACCTGCTCGGTCACCGGCAGGGTGCCGATCGACGAGCGGGAGACGAAAGCCAGCTGGATCGCCGGCCAGGCGGAGGAGAAGAAGCGCAACGGGTTGAGGCCGTGGATGCTAAGCAGGATCGGGTAGACGACGAAGAGTACAAGGGCGAGGCCGATATAGATGGCCGCCGAGAACCAGCCGAGCGAGGCCAGCGCCTCCCAGCCATAGACGGCAACGGCGTTGCCGAGCAGACCGATCGTCCCGATCGGCGTCAGGCGGATGACCCACCACAAGATCTTGCGGGTGATGGCCAGCAGCGAACGGTTGAAGGCGAGGAAGGGTTCGGCCTTTTCGCCCACCTGCAGGGCGGCAATGCCGATGGCGATCGACACGACGAGGATCTGCAGCACGTTGAAGCTGAGCGCCGTTGTCGCACCGCCCGCCGTCACCTTGGTGGAGGCCTGCAGTCCGAGAAGGTTGGCAGGTATGAGGCCCTTCAGGAAATCAAGCCAGGAACCGGTGCTGGACGGCGCTGCCGCCGCTGTTTCGGCAAGGCCGGTATTGAGACCAGGCTGGATGAGCAAGCCGAGGGTGATCCCGATCATGACGGAGATCAAAGCCGTGATCGCGAACCAAAGCAGGGTCTGGCCGACGAGGCGGGCCGCATTGTTCAGCTCGCGCAGATTGGCAATGCTCGCCACGATGGCGGTAAAGATCAGCAGCGGCACCAGGGCGCGCAGCAGCTGGACGAAAATCGAGCCGATGGTGGCCAGAGTCTGCACGAGCCAGTTCGGACCGGTCTCCACCGGTCCCATCTGACGTGCGACATAGCCAAGCATCAAGCCGATGATCATCGCGGCGACCACCTGAAAGCCGAACGAGGCATAAATGGGTTTGTGAGCCCGGGCGGGAGATGGAGACATTTTGAAGGGTCCTTGAGGAGGGCGAGGATAGCCAGGGGCCGCGCTCGCAAAGTGATGATGAAATTATGGGCTTCCCGCCCACATTTTCAACAGACGCTATTGCGCCAACCATCCGACCCGGAGAAATTTATTGCAGCGTCGTGGCCTGTCCGGACAATTTTCAGCGCCAAGCCCTCCGCACAGGCCTCGGCAGCCATGGGCCGCTTTCGTCAGGCCTATGCGGGATCGAGGAGACCGGTCGGCGTCAAAGGCCGATTTCATGCGCGAAGGGCGGGTTTGCACCTGCGCGTGAGACGGTGACGGCGGCCGCTTTCGCACCCAGCGTCAGGGCATCCCTGATGGCCTGATCCGAGAGATTGGCCACCTGCTCTTTGGTGAGAAGGTTCTGCCGCTTTAGCGAAGCCAGTATGCCCGCGTCGAACGTGTCGCCGGCGCCGACCGTATCGACGACAGTGACCCTTTCGCTTGGAACGACGACCTTCTCGGCCTGCGAATACCCTATGGCGCCCTCGGCACCCCGGGTGATCACCACGAGCTTCGCCCCCTGGCCCAGCCAGTAGTTTGCCAGAGTATCATGGTCACCCTCCATGCCGAACCATTCGAGATCCTCATCTGAGAACTTGATGATATCCGACATGGCGGCCATCCGGGCGACGCGCGCATGGTGCTTGGCCTTGTCCTTGATGAAGCCCGGGCGGATGTTGGGGTCGAAGGAGATGACCCTGCGCGTATATTCGCGCGCCATCAGCGTCTCATAGGTTTCGCCGCAGGGTTCCGGAATAAGGCTGATCGCGCCGAAATGCATGGCCTCGATCTCGGATCCTAGCTCCGGCAGATCCTCGCGCGACAGCATTCGACCTGCCGTCCCTTCATCATAGAAGGCATAGGTCGCCTGGCCGTCGACGAGCTTGACGAAGGCGATGGTGGTAGGCCGCGAGGATATGGCACAGAAACGCGCATCGACATGACTGTCCTTCAGCGTCTGCCGCAGGATATCGCCCATCATGTCGTCGGAAAGACCGGTAAAGAAACCCGTCGGCTGGCCCAGCCGGCCAAGAGCAATGGCTGTATTGAAGATGGCGCCGCCGGCATAGGGGGCGAACCCATTTTCGCCGCGGGTCGTCTCGCGCGGCAACATGTCGATAAGGGCTTCGCCGCAGCACAAGATCATCTTTGTCCTCCTCCTCACACCACAGGGCTGTTCTTCAATCGATTAGATCAGCCGCGCGCAAAACACCAGATGCGATGCGCGCGATCCAGCACTCTTGACATCAGGCAACAGGCAGGGCGCCGACGCCGCCATTGCGGGCCGACCATTCGAGCGGCGCATCGAGGAAGCTCTCGACCTCGGAGAGGGTCTTTTCGTCAAACAGTTTCCCTTCGCGTGCCGCGCTCAGCACCTCCCGCCAGGTGGCGATATGGTGCAGCTTGACCCCGCCATGCCGGAAGCGCTGCTGGGCCTCGGGGAAGATACCGTAGAAGAACAGCGCCATGCCGTGATCCACCACGCCGCCCGCTGCACGAATGGCATCGATGAAGGTGAACATGCTGCCGCCGGCCGTTGTCAGATCCTCGATCACCAGGACACGCGCGCCCTGCGGCAGGTGGCCCTCGATCTGCGCGTTGCGGCCGTGTCCCTTCGGCTTCTTGCGGACATAGATCATCGGCAGACCAAGACGATCGGCCAGCAAGGCGGCAAAGGGAATGCCGGCCGTCTCGCCGCCGGCAATGCAGTCGAAGGCTTCGAAGCCTGCATCGCGCATCACGCTGGAGGCGGCAAAATCCATGATGGAGGAGCGGATCCGGGGATAGGACAGAAGCTTGCGGCAATCGATATAGACGGGGCTCGCCATGCCGGATGCCAGTCTGTAGGGCTGTGCCGCATTGAAATGCACCGCGCCGATTTCCCACAGCATCTTGGCCATCAATTCGGCCATGAGCGCGCGGTCTGGGTAAATCATCTGGATCATGCTGCTCTCCGTCATCCATTTGCCTGCGGCGGCAATAGCAGCATCGGAAGCGGTAGACCAGCGGTCTGAACGCTCAGGCGGTGGACCTTTCGCCGGCGAGCATGGCATCGACGGGCGGGCGGGCAATTTCCACCCGGTTGCGGCCATTGCGCTTGGCCAGATAGAGCGCGCTGTCGGCCGCGCTCAGCATGCCCTCGAAGCTGCGCCCCTCGGGATCGCCATAGGCAATGCCGGCACTGACCGTGGCGCGGATCACATGGGAATCGATGCGAATCTCGCGTTCGGAAAAGCTCTTGCGAATGCGCTCCGCCAGCCATTCGGCATAGCCCGGCGCCGAGGACCTGACGACGGCAGCGAATTCCTCGCCGCCCAGCCGCGCCGTCGTGCTGAGCCCGACGGAGGCACCGAGCTCCTGCGCCAGGGCCCGGATCACGGAGTCGCCGACGGCATGGCCATATTGATCATTGATGGATTTGAAGCGGTCGATATCGAAGACGATGACCGCCATCTGATGCGTAAAGACCTGCGTTTCATGCAGGCCGAACAGGGCGCGACGGTTGCGAAGGCCGGTCAGCGAATCCGTCAGGGCCTCGCGGCGATGATGTTCGGTGATCCGCGCCTGATGCACCATCAAAGACATGGCGCCGACGCCTGTCATGCCCGCAATGCTGATGGCGATATTGAGATTCTCCGCCCAGTTCTCGGGCGCGTGGCCGAGAACCCATCGCCCGTCGTGCAGCAGGACGATACCGCACAGGAGGAAGGAGATGCCCGTCAGGGCATAGAGGCCAGCCATGCCGCTCAGCGGCCCTGTTGCCTCTTGCCTGCCCCTCCAGAAGACCAGGGCCGTGGCAAATAGCAGGAGCGCGGCCCAGGCATTGAGGCTGATGAAGGCAATGCCGTCAAACCCTGAGAGCATTGGCGGGCCGGTGAACAGGATGGAGAGCGCCGACCAGATGAGGATCGAGCGCAAGGGGGATCCGCCATGGCAGAACTGGATCGAGGCCGAATAGATGATGGCAAAGCCGATCAACATTAGGCTGGTGCACACAAAGCCCACCAGCGCCGTCGGATACTGGGCATAATAGGAATAGGAGAAAATGCCGGGCACGAGAAAGGCGAGCCCGATCACCCATGTCAGCAGAAAGCCGTCTCGGCGACGGGCCATCCAGGTGCCCATCAGGGTCAGGAGTAGGCAAACAGCCGACACGCCCAGCGACACGAGAAGTGTTTTGTAATCCAGCATCATGCCCCCGTTAGACGCACACAGCATCCCGTCGCAGGTGAAGCTACGCCTCAAATCCTAACGGATTCATTACCGCGAACGGGAGAATAAAAGACAAATTTCGATTTACCGAACGGCCCAATGCAAAGGAAATTTGGGGTCAAAGACAGTAATGGGACCTGCATCCGTGTCGATCTTGGCGGGATAGACAATCGGATCGGGCTGTTTTTCGAGCACGATCGTCTCTTCATTGGCTGGCAGTCCGTACCAGGCTGGACCGTTCAGCGACGCAAATGCTTCCAGCCGATCCAGAGCATTCTCCTCTTCGAAGACATGCGCCAGACAGCTCATCGTGTTGATCGACGTATAGATGCCGGCACAGCCGCAGGCGCATTCCTTGAGGGGATCGACATGCGGGGCGGAATCGGTGCCGAGGAAGAAGCGCTGATCGCCCGAGGTCGCCGCCTTGCGCAGGGCCTGCCGATGATGCTCGCGCTTGGCGACGGGCAGGCAGAAGTAATGCGGGCGAATGCCCCCGACGAGAATGTCGTTGCGATTGATGATCAGGTGATGGGTGGTGATGGAGCCCGCCAGATTGCGATCGGCGGCAAGGATGTAATCAATGCCCTCCTTTGTCGTGACATGTTCCATGGTGACGCGCAGCTCGGGCAGGCGACGGCGAATGAGATCGAGCTTTTCCTCGATGAAGACGGCTTCGCGGTCGAATATGTCGACCTCCGGCGTCGTCACCTCGCCGTGAACGCAAAGCGTGAGGCCGATCCTGGCCATTCGCTCCAGGACAGGCATGACCTTGTCGAGGTCGCGCACCCCGCCATGGGAATTGGTGGTGGCCCCGGCGGGGTAGAGCTTGACGGCGGTGATCAGGCCGGAGCGCTTGCCCTCTTCCACATCGTCAGCATTGGTCTGTTCGGTCAGGTAGAGCGTCATCAGCGGTTCGAAGCGATGGTCTGCCGGCACCGCGGCGAGGATACGATCGCGATAGGCCTTGGCATCCTGGGTCGTTACCACCGGCGGCACCAGGTTCGGCATGATGATGGCACGTCCGAAATGCCGGCTGCTATCGCCGACGACGCCGGCAAGGACGGCGCCGTCCCGCAGGTGAAGATGCCAATCGTCCGGGCGGCGAATGCTGATGGTCTTCATAAGACTTCCCAAGTTCCTGATCCTGTCGACCCTCGCTCTAATACGAAACCGCGATCATGGGAACCTGTTGCGTCGACGCATACCGCGAGAAGCCGGGCTCGCCGGGAACGCGTCGTCGGCGGCAAATAACGCCAGAAACCTGATCATCTAGATGTGAACGCTGCAATAAAGAGGAACCGTCTGCCGATTTCCGCGTTCGTTAAACAAATCTGAAGATAAAGACATCGGAGACTAAGGATGAACAGCCGTTCCTCGCAGCAGCTGACGAGTTTTGCTTGCCTTTGTGCAGGTACGATCCTGACCCTGTCTGCCCTGACCGTTGCACCACAAGCCCGCGAGCCCGCACAAACGGTCGCTGTGAAGGAAATGCAGGACCAGTGCGATCGCCTGGCTGGCAGCCCTTTCGACCGTGACCGCAATCCGGCCTATAGCCCGGTCGCCATCAATGAAGTCGATGCCAGCGCTGCAACGGCCTGTCGTGTCGCCTTCGAGGCAACCAAGAATCCCCGCTTCGCTTTCCAGCTTGGCCGGGCTCTGAACAATTCCGAGCAGGCCGACGCCGCCATGCAGGCTTACGAGACGGCCGCCAACAGCAATTATGCTGCAGCGAAGGTCAATCTCGGCATGTTGATGGGTCGGCTCGGCGATAACGAGGCCGAGTTCAAGATGTACAGCGAAGCGGCGGCCGAGGGCAATATTCTTGCGGCCTATAATCTTGGCGTTGCCTATCGCGACGGCCTTGGCACGCAGCTGGACGTCAACAAAGCATTGAAGTGGTTCGAGACCGCAGCAGCTGCGGGCGATTCCACGGCGGCCTTCAACATTGGCGTGATCTATGACGAAGGCAAGCTTCTGGTCGAAGACAACCAGATGGCCATTGCCTGGTACGATGTTGCAGCCAAGGGCGGCAGCAAGGATGCCATGATCAATCTCGGCCTGATGTATGAGGGCGGCGAAGGCATTCCGGTCAACCGCCAGGTTGCCGCAGAGCTTTACGCACAGGCCGCCGCAGCGGGCGATACATTCGGCGCCACCAAGCTGCAGCAATTGCAGCAGGCAGGCATTGCGCCGGCACCGGCTCCGGAAATCTCTTCGCTCCTGCCGGATGGTTTCCAGATGCTCGTTCTGGCTCCGAACGAAGTTGAAAGCCCGTCCAAGCTGAAAAACATCTGATCTCTTGCAATCGGGCCGATCATCCGGCCCGATTGCCTGCATTTCTCGCCAGCCTCAGGCGAGATCCGGCTGCCACTCTCTCATCTGCAGCCGGACTGCCGCGAAGCGCCCCGACAGGGACGCTGTCACGACGGAATGTCGCCGGCAGAGGGTCCCCAGACATCGGTCATGGCAAAGCCGGATGCCAGCGGGTCGAAAGGATCGAGGGCCACTGTCTGCATGCCGAAGGTAAATCCCCTGCCGCTAATGGTCGGTATGACGGCATTGATCGATCCGACGGACGTCAACCCCTTCAGCCCCACGCGAAATTCCGAACCGATGATCGAGCGGGAGGTGAAGACATCGCCCACCGCCACCTTGCCGCGCGCATGCAATGTCGCGAGATTGGCGGAATTCCCGGTTCCGCAGGGCGAGCGATCGGCGCGTCCCGGCCACATCGTGGTGCATGTGCGGACGGCTCCATCGGCGTCCTTGCTGCGGAACATCACATAGGCAACACCTGAAACGGCCGGAATTTCCGGATGCACCACCGGGAACGCCGCGTTGACTGCCTCCTTCAGTTCCATGCCGGCGGCCACGAGCGCCGCGGCATTGTGCTTTTCGATCGTGAGCCCGATCTGCTCCACATCCACCAGGGCGTAGAACACCCCGCCATAGGCCAGATCCAGCGTCACCTGTCCCCAACGTGTGGCCAGGCTTACATCAAGCGCATGAACAAAGGCGGGCACCATTGTCAGCTCGACGCGCTCGCAGCGGCCGTCGCGGCAGCTGGCTTTCGCCTGCACCAGACCGGCAGCTGTTTCCAGCGTCACGATGGTTTCCGGCTCGCGCATGTCCACAATGCCGGCCTCCAGTAGCGCGGTCGTCACGCAGATGGAATTCGACCCTGAGCTGGCATGCGCCTGATCCGGCTGCAGGATGACGAAAGCGGCATCGGCATCGGGATGAACGGGCGGCAAAAGCAGATTGACCGAACCGATCGGGTTGCCCCGCGGCTCCAGGCAGAGGAAACGGCGCAGGTCCTGCCCCTTCGGATCGGAATTCAGCCAGGCGAGCTTTTCGGCGATGGTCGCGCCGGGGATTTTCGGCACGCCCCCAATGGCCACCTTGCCGATTTCACCTTCTGCATGGACATCCAGCAATTGCATGGTGCGTTTCCAACGCATGGCAGTCTTCCCTCTTGCGGCCTCTCTTGTGGCCCGTCTTGCGGCTTTTCCAGCGGCCCCTTGCGGCCCCCGATCGGCCGGCACCTTATTGCGCCCCGGGCATAAAGAAAATCCGCGGGCGTGCCGCTCCCCCGAATTTCGCGCGCCCGGCGCATTTGCAATTTCGAAGCGTTTGCCGCATCAGAGATCGAAACCAAGAGGGACGAATCCATGCTGGAGATTTTCGAACGGGCCGCTCTGGCCGCCGGCCGGGCCATTCTGGAAATCTATCATCGCGACTTCGCGGTCGAGACAAAAGCCGACCAGAGCCCGGTCACGGAGGCCGATCTCTGCGCCGAGGCGATCATCCTGCGCATTCTCCAGACGGAATATCCGGACCTGCCGGCCATTGCGGAAGAGCAGATGGCGGCCGGATGCCAGCCCGATATTTCCGGCGGCCGATTCCTGCTGATCGATCCGCTGGACGGGACGCGGGAATTCATCCACCGCAATGGCGAGTTCACCGTCAATATCGCCCTGATCGAGAACAACGCGCCGGTTGCCGGCATCGTCTACGCGCCGGCTATCGGGGTTGCTTATCTCGGAGATCAGAAAGGCGCCTGGAAGCTCTCGGTGAGGGAGGATCAGACCGTCGTCTCCCGCAGCCGGATCCAGGCGCGCTGTGTCGCCAGTCCGCCGGTGGCCGTCGCCAGCCGCTCCTATCTGGATGCCGAGACGAGCCGCTATCTGGAAGACCTTCAGCCGGCGGAATGCCGAACCGTCGGATCCTCGCTCAAATTCGGCCTGGTGGCCGAAGGCCTCGCCGATGTCTATCCCCGCTTCGGCCGGACCATGGAATGGGACACGGCGGCCGGCGATGCCGTGGTGCGGGCGGCGGGCGGATCTGTCCTGGCTGCCGACGGCAAACCGCTCACCTATGGCAAATGCGGGCGGGCCGAGGCCGCCGATTTTGCCAATGGCGCCTTCTTCGTCTGGGGCAGCCGCGACGCACCTCAAGCGGCGTGAGGCCGAAGGAAGATCCGCGGCTGCGGCCGCAGGAGGCCGAATAGTCTCAAAAGCCCGGCCTTTCCCGTCAGACCGCGACGGAATGCCTGGCAGTGCCGCGGCCGAAATACTGGTCGAAACCTGCAGCAATGGTCCGCACGAAGATCTGGCCCTGCGGCAGCACCTCGAAGTGGTCCCCGTCAAACCGGGTAATGCCATCCGGATCCTGCTGATGGATGCGGGCAGCGCTTGCCTGGACGACTTCCGCCGCCGCGCCGTAACGCTCCTTCAGACGACGCACCGAAAAGGCGAAGTGGCACATCAGCGATTCGATCGCCTCGCCGATTGCGCGGTCCACCGGACCAAGCGCAAATCCCTTGGCGATCGGCAGCCGCCCCTCGCTCACAGCCCGCATATATTCGCCCGTGGCGACGATGTTTTGCACATAACCGCCCTCCGTCCTGCCGATTGCGGAGGCGCCGAGACCGATCAGAGCAGGCGCCTGGTCCGTCGTATAGCCCTGGAAATTGCGCTTCACCTCCTTCTGGTCCAGTGCGGCGGCAAGGCTGTCTCCCGGCCTGGCAAAGTGATCGATTCCGATGGAAAGATATCCGGCGGCCAGCAATCGTTGCGCAATCATCTGCTGCATTTCGAACCGCGTCTCGATTCCGGCAAGCGCCGTCTCGTCGATCAGGGTCTGGTGCTTCTTCATCCACGGCACATGGGCATAGCCGAATATGGCGAAGCGGTCCGGCGCCATGGACAAAGAAAGCTCCAGGGTGCGGCCGAGGCTCTCGATCGTCTGGTGCGGCAGTCCGTAGACGACGTCCAGATTGATGCCGCCGACGCCATAGGTGCGCAGGAGGTGAAGAATGCGCTGCGTCTGTTCGAACGTCTGCGGCCGGTTGATCGCCTGCTGGACGGCCGGATCGAAATCCTGCACGCCGATGCTGGCCCGCGTCATGCCGATATCGCGCCAGGCCGAAAGCCTTTCCGCGTCGACATAGCCGGGATCAATCTCGACGCTGATTTCGGCTGCGGGATCCATATTGAAATGACGGTCGAGCGCGTGGCGGATGCGCGAGAGATCCGCCGGTGAGACGATGGTCGGAGAGCCGCCGCCGAAATGGATGGCGCTGATTCGGGCGCGCTTGGGCAGCCGGGCGGCAACCAGAGAAATCTCCTGCAGCAGCGCATTCACATAGTCCGCGACCGGCTGATAACGCCGCGTCTGCTTGGTGTGACAGCCGCAATACCAGCACAGCCGATCGCAAAAGGGCACGTGCAAGTAGAGAGACAGCGGAGCTTTTCCATCCTGGGCCTCCAGCCAGCCGGAATAGGTCTCGCCGGTGACGCCGTCATGAAAATGCGGCGCCGTCGGATAGCTCGTGTAGCGTGGCACCGGAGCGGCATAGCGGCGAAGAAGATCTGGCTGCATGGGATTTCCTTTCTTACCCAGAGTTAGAAAGAAAATCCGAGCCTACCTTGATCAAGATCAATTTAGCCGCAGGACCGACTGCTAGGACCAGATCTACTAGAAGGTCTTCAGATGAGGCAGGACCCGCCTTCGTGATGCCACGCGCCGCTCGACATCAACTTTCCACACGCAAGACGGAGGGACTGCGCCGCGCGACGATGTCTTCCGTCATCCCGGACAATGCCCCAGTGTCCGAAACGGAGAGTGCCGCGTCCGGGTCGAGAGTGTCGCATCGATCCGCCGGAGTCTTTCGAATATAGGTGAGTGATCATGGACCTGACCCGTCGCGATATCCATTCGACCGAAGTGCCCGCGCTCTGCCGCAGCTGCGAGGTGCGCCACAAAGGCATGTGCGGGGCGCTGAACCCGGACGAACTCTTGCTTCTGTCGCGCCATACCCGCCAGTTGCAGCATGGAGCCGGTGAGGAATTGGTGGGCGAAAGCACCAGCGTGGAAGCCTATGACAACATCATGCGCGGCGTGGTCAAGCTGTCCAAGACGCTCGAGGATGGCCGCCAGCAGATCGTCGGCCTGCAATTTGCCCCGGACCTGGTCGGACGGCTCTATGCCAGCGAAAGCCCGATCTCTGCCCAGGCGGCCTCCGAGGTGGATGTCTGCCGCGTGCCTAAGGTTACCCTCGAGCGGCTCATCGAGCGCAATCCGGCGCTGCGCAAACGGCTCATGGACCAGTCGCTGCGGGAGCTGGACGATGCCCGCGACTGGATGGTGACACTCGGCCGCAAGACAGCGGCGGAAAAGGTTGCCAGTCTGCTTCTGGTGATTGCCCTTCATCTCGATCCCGATGCCAAGGGAGAGGTCCGGATCTTCGATCTCCCGGTGACGCGTCTCGACATGGCCGATTATCTGGGCCTGACAATCGAGACCGTGTCGCGACAGTTTTCGAGACTGAAGCGGGAGGGCATCCTCTCCATCACCGCCAATCGCCATATCGAGGTGATGAGCCTGACCAGGCTGAAGGCGCGTTGCGGCTGATGCCGGGCCTTCTGGCCGCGCCACGCTTTTAACCACAAACGCGAGTTTCCTGCCCTGCCCCCTGAACTGTTAGTCCGTTCCGTCGTAAAATAGCGGCAATGACGAATTGGAGAGCGCCTATGTTGGCTGCCGCGGTACAGACTGCCATTCCTGAGGACGAACAGCGCATGGCGTTTCGCGACGCGATGGCGCGCCTGGGGGCCGCCGTTACCATCGTCACCACCGATGGACCGGGCGGGAAGGCCGGCTTTGCGGCCACGGCCGTCTGCAGCGTCTCGGATTCGCCGCCGACATTGCTGGTATGTCTCAACCGCGGTTCCTCAGCCTATCGGCCGGTCCGCGACAATCAGGTGGTTTGCATCAATATCCTGTCCGCTGACCATGAAGATCTCAGCCGTCTCTTCGGCGGCAAGACGCCGGTGCAGGAGCGTTTTGCCGCGGCCGAGTGGACGCGGACTGAGACCGGTTGCCACCGGCTGGAAGGGGCGCTCGCTTCATTCGACTGCCGGATCGGGTCCACGGCCGATGGCGAGACGCATGAAGTCCTGTTTTGCACGGTCGAGACGATCCACCTGCGCAAGAGCGGCCAGGCGCTGATCTACTTCGACCGCAGCTATCGGCGCGTCTGACGCAGCCGACAGGCGCGCGGACTTCAGGAGAGCCTTTGATGGATCTCCTGCCAGGCCCGATAGGCGGAAAGCACCGTCTCCATCTGGGCAGTGTGGCCGGCGATCAAGTCTTGCCCGTAGATCGTCTCGTCCGGATATTCGGTGATGAGCGTGATGGGAACCGCGTGACGATCGTCGACGGAGGACAGGCAGGGAAAGCCGTTGATGATACGGAAGCCCGTTTCACCGGAATGGGTTTCATACCGTTTGATCTGCCTGGCATTGTCGTCGAGCAGGCCGGGTATCGCGCTTAAGTGGCGGGTGACCCGGTCCAGCAGTTCCTCCGCCGTGTCTTCCCATCCCGCATGATGGCGAAGAACCAGGAAGAAGCCTTTCGGCAACGTCCACATGGCAAAGCCGCGCGGAACGTAGCCGGAGAGCGGCCGCGTCCATTCATGCGCGGGATAGCCGTGCAGGTTGATATGCAGCCCCGCCCCCGTCATTCGCTGCGCCTGCAGGCGAATATCCGTCTCGTTCAGATGACCGCCGGAATTCTCCGGCGTGCGATATTCGAGATCATCCCCAAGCGCGGTGTAGCGAGCGGCGTGATGCATATGGCGGGGATTGTCGCGCCGCAGCCGCTGATCCAGCGCGTAGCCATCGGGGTTTTCGAGCGGCGAGATGGTGAAATGCGCGCCCTCCCTGTTCTTCAGCATCAGCGCTGCCCGCAGGCATCCGATAATGCCGCTGACCTCGTTGGGATGCTGCCCGCCGCTGATCATGACCGGCAGATCCGTTCCCTTCACATAGCGCGCCGCAACGGTCCTGCCGGATCGGCTTCTTGCGGCAAAGCCCTGTCCGCCGATCGTCTCGAGGCAGGACGCGATCTGGCCGGCAGCGATCGGCTCCCGCGCCCGGTCGATCTCCTGCTCGGGACCATCGAGGAATTCCGTCGAAAGCGCCCTCGTGGTGACTGAGACGCTGACGCGCCCCTCGCTCTGGACGATTTCCGGCACGATCTGGCCGGGCCTGAGGTCGCGGTAGCCGGACGGCCGGCCGGATTTCGCCTGGAACACTTCCAGAAGCGAGAAATAGAAGTCCTCGTGCAGGGCTTCCCGCAGGCTCAGCACTTCATCGTCATAGGGAAGCGGTTCATCGGCGGCCGGATGTGCGACGCGGATGTTCAACTCCTCGAAATACGGCTCCTCATCACCCCAGCCAAAGCCGGCGATTGCCGCCATGGTCGAATGGAACAGCCGTTCGTAATCGGTTTCGAAACGGGCTCCATCCGGTTCGCCGTCCCGCCGCAGCCAGCCGGTCGGGGAGACATTGGTCTCGCCGAGAATGTCCTGGTGCACCCGGTTGGGGGCAAGCACGGTCAGGGTTTCCTCCGAATGGGCGCGCGTCAAGCGGATCTCGTAACGGAACTCCGCATCCTCGCGCGCGACGAAGATGAGGCTTGCCGAGCCCACCAGCGCTGCCAGCGGATAGGCTTCCAGCCGGAACCGGTTCTGCGCAGCCGCAGGGTGGACCGGATAGTGGATTTCGATCGTCTCGACATCGTCGAGATCGACTTCCTCCCGGAAAAACGTGACCAGCGGCTTATAGGCGCTGCGAATGCGCGCCGTAACGCCTTTTTCGGCAAGCCGTGCCATGGCGGCCTCGCGGCTTGACCGATCGTCGAAGGTCCAGGCCTCGAACCGGTCTCCCGGTTGCGCCATGGCCACAAGCTGGTCGAGGCTGCGCTCGAAGGACGTCTCGAAAATTTTTGTCATCGGATCACCTGGAGGTTCTGCCGGTCGGATCGAGGCTGTCACGCAGCCAGTCTCCGAGAAGATTAAGGCCAAGCACGGTCAGGAGAATGGCAAGGCCGGGAAAGACGCTGGCCCACCAGGCCGTCTGCATATAGGTGCGCGCATCCGCCAGCATGCCGCCCCATGTCGGGACGCTGGGATCCACGCCCATGCCGAGGAAGGTAAGGCTGCTTTCCAGGAGGATGTTGGTTGCCACATTCAACGTCATCAGGACGATGACCGGCCCCGTCAGGTTGGGCAGGAGATGCTGCAGGATGATCCGCCAGTTCTTGACGCCGATTGCCTTGGCCGCCAGCACGAACTCCCGGTCCCGAAGGGCAAGGACCGATCCCCGCACCAGCCGTGCATATTGCACCCATTGCGACACGATGAGCAGGATGATCGTGTTCTGCAGGCTGCCGCCGAGAATGGCGATAAAGGTGATGGCAAGCAGGATGAAGGGCAGCGCCAGCTGGATATCGGCAAAGCGCATCACCAGCATTTCGGTGACGCCCCGATAATAGCCGGCGATCAGGCCGACAGCGATGCCGATGATTGCCGCGCCGGCCACCGAGGTGACACCGACCAGAAGCGATATGCGCCCTCCGGCGATCACTCGCGCCAGAATATCGCGCCCCAGCGGGTCGGTCCCGAAGGGATGGGCCATGATCTGGAACGGCGGCTTGAGGCGGGCGAGAAGGTCGATGCGGTCGAACCCTGCCGGAAACAATACATTGGCCAGAAGCGCCGCCGTCAGGATGGTGCCGATCAGCACGAAGCCGAGGATGAACTCAAGGCTCCTGAAGCGTGAGAAGCGGTGTGGCTTGCTAAGCTTTGCCATGGCTGGTTCTACTCCGTCCGGATGCGCGGATCGATGAGGCCATAGGCAATATCGACCAGAAGGTTGACGCCGATGATCATCAGCGACAGCACGAAAATAGTGGCCTGCAGGACAGGATAATCGCGCCCGCCCACGGCATCGAAGGCAAGCGTGCCGAGCCCTGGCCAGTTGAACACCCGCTCGACGACGACGATGCCGCCAAGAAGCCCGCCGAACTGCACGCCGAGATAGGTGACGATCGGGATGGCGCAATTGCGCAGAGCGTGCTTGTAAAGCACCTTGGTCTCGCTGAGGCCCTTGGCGCGCGCCACCATGATATACTGCGAATTCAGCGTCTCCAGCATGGTTGTGCGCACGAGGCGTACATTCACTGCCGTCATGATGATGCCCATCGTCATGGCCGGCATGATGTAGCTCGAGGCACCGCTCAAGCCGCTCGGCGGCAAGAGGTTGAAGGTGATCGAAAAGATCAGGACGAACATGATCGCCAGCCAGAAGTTCGGGAAGGACAGGCCGACCAGCGACACGATGCGGATCGTCTGGTCGATCCAGCCGCCGCGCGATGTGGCGGCCTTGATGCCGAGCGGGATCGACAGGACGATGGAAACGAACATGGACCAGAAGGCGAGCGCCAGAGTCGCAGGCAAGGCCGTACCGATCAGTTGCGAAACCGGCGTTCCGCCGAGAAAGCTGCGGCCGAGATCGAAGGTGACGATGCCGCGCAGAAATTCGAGATATTGAACGAAGAAGGGGCGGTTGACGCCGAGCGCCTCCCGGATGCGGACCAGATCGGCCTCGGTGATGCTGCCGGCGCCCTGGGTGAGCATGAGTGCGGGATCCCCGGTCAAGCGTATGGCGAAGGACACAAGCAGCGTGACAGCCAGAACGGCAAATATGGCCTGAGCCAGACGCCTGAGGATAAAACCAGCCATGAACGGGGTCCGTTGATTTGACAGAACTAGAAAGGGTGGCAGGCACCGATCCTGCGATGCCTGCCTCGATAGCCTAAGCGACGACCGTCCGATCCACCCGCGCTGGGCTGAAGATCGTCGGCCTCGACGCGCCGCTTACTCGGCGACGGACACTTCGTTGAGCTTCACGCGGTTGTCCGGCGCAGCGACGAAATCCTTCACCCGCTTGTTGACGCCATAGATTGCGTTCAGGTTGTAAAGCGGCATTTCGAGCGCCTTGTCGGCAATATAGCCGGCAATGCCCTGCAGCAGCTTTTCACGCTGGCCGACATCCGTCATCGGGCGCTGCTCTTCGAGCATGGTATCGAGCTTCGGATCCGCGTCGTAAGGGTTCCACTTCTGGCCGGAATGGTAGAGAAGATAGGCGGTGTTGTCGTAGTCCAGCGTCCAGCCGCCCCAGCTCTGCTGGAACATTGCGCCGGTCTTGCCCTGCGGGACGATGTCGTTGAGGAAGACATTCGTCTCGTAAGGCTTCACGGTGGCATTGATGCCGACGGTCTGGAGATAGGCCGCGATCGCCTGCGAAACCTCGTTGAAGGTAGGATTGCCCGACCGGATATCGATCTGCACCGGCGTGCCGGGCTTGACGCCCGCCTCTGCCAGCAGCGCCTTGGCCTTGGCCGGATCATAGGGCAGCGGCTTCAGGGACGGATCGTCGCCGAAGGAAAGCGCGCTCTGGAAGCTGGCGATTTCCGTCGCCTGGCCACCCAGCAAGGATTGGATGATGGTGGCGCGGTCCACCGCCATGATCAGGGCCTTGCGCACCCTTTCATCCTTGGTGATGCCGTCCTTGGTATTGAAACGCAGGCCGTTGACGACCGGGCCGGTGGTTGACTCGACCGCCAGCTTGGAATCGCCTTCGACAACCGGGATCAGGCTGATCGGCAGGTCAATCACGAGATCCACGCGCCCCGCCTGCAACTCGGCCACGGCCGTGGCCGGCTCGGAGATGAAGCGGTAATCCAGTTCCGAGATCTTTGCCGCGCCGCCCCAGTAATCGGGATTGGCCTTCAGCTGCAGGTCGATCTTGGCATTGTAGGCGACGAAGCTGAAGGGGCCGGTCCCGACGGGATGAGCGTTGAAATAATCCTCACCCTTTTCCTTGATGTATTGCGGCGGCACGATCATCGCGCCGTAACCGGCAAGCTTGGTGATCAGCACCGGATCGGCAGCCTTGAGGTGGAAATCCACCGTCTTTTCGTCGATGACCTCCACACGATCGATCGAGGTGTAATTGGCGCGCTGCGGACCTTTTGCACCTTCCTCACCGAGAAGGCGGTCGAAGGTGTATTTCACGGCATCCGCATTGAAGGC
Source organism: Rhizobium sp. SSA_523 (assembly GCF_030435705.1). Classification (NCBI taxonomy): domain Bacteria; kingdom Pseudomonadati; phylum Pseudomonadota; class Alphaproteobacteria; order Hyphomicrobiales; family Rhizobiaceae; genus Affinirhizobium; species Affinirhizobium gouqiense. The sequence continues at coordinate 3,269,707 of NZ_CP129382.1, read as the reverse complement.
TTCGCCATTGTGGAATTTGACGCCTTCGCGCAGAGCGAAGCGGACGCGCAGGCCATTGTCCAAAACCTCCCAGCTGGTCGCAAGGCCGGGCCCGATCTTGGCATTGGTGTCACGGCTCGTCAGACCGTCGAAGATATTGGAGCCGACCGAACCCCAGGCGACCAGGAAGGTGTCGACCGGGTCCCAGCTGCCGGGATCGGTTGCGATGGACACGGTGACCTTGCCTGCGGCGGAGGCAGGCGCGGCACCAAAGGCGACGCCGGCCAAGGCTAGCGCCATGAAAGTTGAAGTCATTCCCAGTTTGATGCTTGCCATCTTATCTGTTCCTCTTGGTTTCATGCGATTGTCGATATCACTCAGGCACTCATCGCAACGAAGTGGCCTGGATCTATTTCCTGATGCGGAAGAATGGGCCGCTCGTCGCCGACACGCCGAACGGGATCGGGGATCTCGCCGTCGATACGCTGCGGCTTGCGTTGTGCTGTCGGGTCGGCGACGGGAACGGCGGACAGAAGGCGGCGCGTATACGCATGCGCCGGCGTCTCGAACACCTGGCGGCGCGTGCCGATTTCCATGATCTGACCGAGATAGAGAACCGCCACGCGATGGCTGATCTGTTCGACCACGGCCATGTCATGGCTGATGAACAGGTAAGCGAGATCGCGTTCGGCCTGCAGGTCCATGAAGAGATTGATGATCTGCGCCTGGATCGAGACATCCAGCGCAGACAGTGCTTCATCGGCAATGATCAGTTTCGGTTCGCAGGCGAGTGCGCGCGCAATGCAGACGCGCTGGCGCTGACCGCCGGAGAATTCATGCGGGAAGCGATCGGCATAGCCGGATCCGAGACCCACCCTTTCCAGCAATTCGTCGACGCGCCGGCGAACCGCCGTCTCCCCCGAGAGGAGACCGTGCGTGTGGATCGGTTCCGCCACCGAAAACCCGACCGTCTTGCGGGGATCGAGCGAGGCGAACGGATCCTGGAAAATATACTGGACATTGCGGTGCATGGAAAAGCGCTCGGACGCCGACATGTCCGCATAGCTCTTGCCGTTGAACAGGATCTGCCCGGAATTGGCCTTCTGCAACTGCTGGATTGTGCGCCCGATGGTGGACTTGCCGGATCCCGATTCGCCGACCAACGCCAGTGTCTCGCCCGGATGAATGTCGAAGCTGACATTGTTCACCGCGCTCAATCGATGCGTCACCTGGCCGAACATGGTCTTGCGGACATCGAAACGGACGGCGAGATTGCTGACGGAAAGGAGCGGCGCCTGATCATAGCGCGCCGTATCCTGGCGTCTTTCCTCGCCAATAACGGTTTTCTCGCCATCCTGCACGAGGGTGATGGGCATTCGTCGGGGAAAATCGTGACCTTCCATGCTGCCAAGGCGTGGCACGGCCGACAGAAGGGTCTGGGTATAGGGATGCTGCGGATCGGCGAAGAGCTGCCGGACCGGCCCCTCCTCCACTTTCCTGCCCTTCCACATGACGACGACATCATCTGCCATTTCGGCCACGACGCCCATGTCATGGGTGATGAAGATCATTCCCATGCCGAGTTCCTGCTGCAGATCGCGCATGATCTGCAGGATCTGCGCCTGGATGGTGACATCCAGCGCGGTTGTCGGCTCGTCGGCGATCAGGAGCTTCGGGCGGCAGGCGAGCGCCATGGCAATCATCACGCGTTGGCGCATGCCGCCGGACAGCTGGTGCGGATAGCGCTTGAGAAGCGCCGGGCCGCCCGGCAGCCGAACCATGTCAAGAAGCCGGCCCGCTTCGGCCAGCGCTGCCGCCTTGCCGATCTTCTCGTGCAGCATCAGCACTTCGCTGATCTGATCGCCAATCGTAAAGACCGGGTTGAGGGAGGTCATGGGCTCCTGGAAGATCATGGCAATGTCCTTGCCACGGATGCGCCGCATGTCTTTCTGCGAGGTCTGCAGCAGGTCTTTGCCGCCGAACAGGATGCGGCCACCGTTAAGTGACGCGCCCATCATGTCGGCGAGGCGCATGATCGACAGCGATGTCACCGATTTGCCGGACCCGGACTCGCCGACGATCGCCAGCGTCTTGCCCGGCGACACGGCAAATGAGAGGCCGTCTACAACCGTCTGCGCTCCGAAGCGGACGCTGAGATTGTCGACCGAGATCAGACTGTCTTGAAGCGGCGCGGATCGTGTCATTGTGAGGCCTCCGGCTGACCTTGCGGGCTGGGCAAGGACGTCGCTGCATTGTGCGATGGTAGGATATGCGCGATCACCGCGCCGGCTTTCTGCAGCGAGCCGGGCTTGGCGATGATCTTGAGGGTCCCGGCATGCGGGGCGACGATAGTGGTCTCCATCTTCATGGCGTCGAGAACGGCAAGCACTGCACCCTCTTCCACCTGATCGCCATCGGCATGTGTCCAATGCGTCAGATTGCCAGGAACCGGGGAGTACAAGGCCGTCTCATCCTTGTTGGCCATGCCGGCCATGTCGGCCATGTCGGCCGCTGCCGCCGGTTGCGATCCGGCACGACCGAAGAGACCGAGGAGACTTTCGGAAAGGCGAAGAGAAGACCGCTTGCCATCGATTTCGACCGAGACCGAGATCATCGATTGGTGATCCGGGGCTGCCGGGCGCAGCTGAGCCTCAAGGTGTTCCGAAAAATCCGTTTCGATCCAGCGCGTATGGACGCAAAACGCCTCTCCCGTAAAATCCGGATGATCGACAACGGCGCGATGGAAAGGCAGGACGGTCGGCACGCCCCCGATCTCGAATTCCGCAAGCGCGCGCCGCGCCCGCGCCAGCGCCGTCTTCCGGTCCGGGCCCCAGACGACGAGTTTGGCGATGAGAGAATCGAACATGCTGGGAACCGACGATCCCTGCGCGACACCGCTGTCCAGGCGGATACCCGGCCCGGCTGGCGCCACGAATGTTGAAATATCTCCGGAAAAGGGCAGGAAACCCCGTGCGGGATCTTCGACATTGATACGGAATTCGATGGCGTGGCCGTTCGGCTCCGGCATCTGCGTCCGGCTGATGGGCAGGCCTTCGGCAATGCGGAACTGTTCGACCACCAGGTCCAGTCCCGTTGTCTCTTCCGTCACCGGATGCTCGACCTGCAAACGGGTATTGACCTCCAGAAAGGAGATGACGCCGCTGGCACTGAGCAGGAACTCGACCGTTCCGGCGCCGACATAGCCGACAGCGGCGCAGATGTCGCTCGCGGCCTTGTGGATGAGGCCGCGTTGGTCCGGCGTCAGGAAGGGCGCCGGCGCTTCCTCCACGAGTTTCTGGTTGCGGCGCTGCAGCGAGCAGTCCCGCGTCCCCACCACCAGAACATGGCCGTGACGGTCGGCAAGGATCTGCGCCTCGATATGGCGCGGCCGGTCGAGAAACTGTTCGACATAGCATTCGCCGCGCCCGAAGGCGGCCAGAGCCTCGCGCCTGGCGGAGTGGAAACTCTCTTCAACCTCTTCGAGTGCCCGTGCGATCTTGAGGCCGCGTCCGCCGCCGCCATGCGCCGCCTTGATCGCGATCGGCAGGCCGAACCGGCGGGCGAAGGCAAGCGCTTCGGCGGCATTGTCGATGGCACCCTCGCTGCCTGCGACAAGCGGCGCCCCGACCTGTCTGGCGATCTCGCGCGCCTTCAGCTTGTCGCCAAGCGCGGCGATGACGTGGGGATCCGGCCCGATCCAGACCAGTCCCGCCTCTATGACCGCTTCGGCAAATTCGGCCCGTTCCGACAAGAAGCCATAGCCCGGATGGACGGCATCTGCGCCGGTGCGTCTGGCGATCCGGATGATCTTGTCGATGTCGAGATAGCTGTCTTTCGGGTTTACCCCGTCAAGGGCGTAAGCTTCGTCCGCCTGGCGCACGAACATGGCATCCGCATCGGCATCGGCATAGGCTGCGACGCTCCTGAGGCCGTAATCCCTGCAGGCCCTGATGATACGGACGGCGATTTCACCGCGATTGGCGATCAACACCTTCTTCATGATGGTTTTCCTGACATCAGGGACAAAGCGTCCGGGCTCAAGGCACGAAAGCGGATACGCGCACCGACCGGCGCCTGCCCCGCAAGATCGAGGTGATGGGTGGCGACATTGGCGATGACAGGATAGCCGCCCGTCAGTGGATGATCGGCGAGAAAGAGAACCGGCTGGCCATTCGCCGGCACCTGGATGGCGCCGCGCAAGGTAGCTTCGCTGGGCAGTTCGGCGGATATGCCGCGCTCCAGCACCTCGCCTTCGAGCCGGATGCCGACGCGGCTCGACTGTGGCGACACCGTCCATTCGCGGCTCAGGAAATGCTCGATGGAGCGAGGCGTGAACCAGCCATCGCGGGGGCCCAGAACCACATCCAGCCAAAGCACTTCATCCGCCCGGGGCATGGAGAAAGCCATAATTTCATCCAGCGCGACGACGCTGCCGGGTCTGGCCTCCAGGATACCGATGACCTCACCGGCGGCAAGCGGTGCGGGGCCGATCCTCGCCAGCATATCGGTCGAGAGGCTTCCGAGAACCGGCGCCACGTCGAAGCCGCCGCGAACCGCCAGATAGGCGCGAAGCCCTGCCTGCGCAGCGCCGAGGCTGACCGTATCGCCATCCTCAAGCGGCAAAGGCTTGGAATGGGAGGCGTCGAAGGTCGCGCCGGCGGCGGTCGTGATCGCAATCGGCAGGGAAGCGCCGGTCACGGCCATCACGCCGCGGCCGCGCATGCGGAAGGAGAAATGCCCGAAGACGATTTCCAGACCTGCGGCTGAGGGGTCGTTGCCGACCAGGCGATTGGCCGCCCTGAGGCTGGCTTGGTCGGCCGCCCCCGAAGCACCGATGCCCTGGCGTGTGAGGCCCTTTCGGCCGAGATCCTGGAACAGCACAGGAAAGCCCATCGATACCACTTCGATGGCGCATGCCCCTTCGCTCTTGCCGGTCGGGGCCCGGTGCAAGAAGGATGGGTTCTCCGGCTGCGGCCGGATTGCATAGGCGCGGTCGGCCGTGATGTCGCGAAAGCGGACCCGCTGGCCGGGCTGCAGCAGCGATGGGGGATCGCGCATGAGATCGAACATGGCCAATGGGGTCGTGCCGATCAATTGCCAGCCGCCCGGGCTTTCCTTGGGATAGACGCCGCTGAACGCATCGGCCAGTGCGACCGCACCGGCGGGAACATGGGTGCGCGGCGATGTGCGGCGTGGCACGCAGAGCTGCGGGTCGCCATCGGCAAGATAGGCAAAGCCGGGGGCGAAGCCGGTGAAAGCGACGCGGTAATCGCTCTGCACATGCCGCCGCACCACCTCTTCGACGCTCATCTCGAGCATGGCTGCCACGGCCGGCAGATCCTCGCCATCATAGCGCACCGGGATTTCGATCGGCACCGCGTCGGAAACGCGACTGCGCCTGGTGTCGACGGCGGCGATGGCGGCCATCAGGTCCTCGACGCCGGTAAGAACCGGGTCGAAGCAGATCATCACCGTGCGCGCCGCCGGGATCATGTCCAGCACGCCGGCCGGCATGTCGGCGGCGAGCGCATCATAAAGCGCCAGCGCCTCGTCGAGCCCGGCAAGCTCGATCAGAATGCTATCCGACCGCACAGGCAGGACGTGCATGCTGTTTCGGGCCTCGGTGCGAGGTTTGGCCGCAACGGGAGTCACGCGGGCGCACCCCGCGTCGCGAAAGCGCGTATCGTCAGACCGGCTTCCTGCAGGCGCATCCGCAAACAGCGAGCCATGGCAACAGCGTCCGGACTGTCGCCATGGACGCATATGCTCTGGGCTTCGATCCGGACCGGCTTGCCATCGACCGATTCGATTACGCCCTCGCGGACCAGCCGGATCATCCGCGCGGCCACCTCTTCCGGTTCATGCAGGACGGAACCCTTTTCCAGCCGGGAGACGAGCTCGCCATCCGCCGTATAGGCCCGGTCGGCAAAGGCTTCCGCCACGACATCGAGGCCGGCGGCGCGCGCCTGAGCGATCAGCGGCGAACCCGCAAGTGCCATGAGCGTCAGCGTGGGATCGACGGCCTGGATCGCGGCGATGACATCGGCGGCCTGACGCTCGTCGAAAGCGATCGCATTATAAAGCGCGCCATGCGGCTTTACATAGGTGACGCATGTTCCGGCCGCCTTTGCCAGCGCCTGCAGGGCGCCGATCTGGTAGATGACTTCGCTGCGCAATTCCTGGCTGGAGACGACCATGGCGCGCCGCCCGAAGCCGGCAAGGTCGCGGTAGCCGACATGGGCCCCCACGGCGACCCGCCTGTCGGCGGCCATGGTCAGGGTCCTGAAGATGCCGAGAGGATCGCCCGCGTGGAAGCCGCAGGCAATATTGGCGCTGCTCGCCACATCCAGCATGGCTGCATCGTCGCCCATGGTCCAGGCGCCAAAGCTTTCCCCGAGATCGCTGTTGATGTCGATGTCCCGCACCCGGCCCTCCAAGGCAAGTTAACGGGATGAAATGCTAGTTAAGGAGGACAATCCCGTCAACCGTGTTGAACAATCTTTTTGCATTGCTCTACATTTAGTCAGATATCTCGCAGGAGCCACTGGCGGTTGCGGAGGGAATATGCCCATTTTCTGAAGCGACCGCGGCAAGTTCAATGTAAGCAGGTTGCAGCTTTTGCTCCCGATGCTATGGGATGCAATCGCCGGGGCGCTGTTCAGACAATCGGCATATGCAAGCGGGATGACATGACGATACTCAATCGGGAAGGTGGGCCAGGTGGCGGGCCGATCTCGTCCGCCGGTCAGACTCTGGCGGAAACCGTGGCGGCGCGCATTCGCGAGAAGGTGATTTCCGGTCGCCTGACGCCCGGCAGCCACCTCTCCGAACTGGCGCTGAGCGAGGAGCTCGCGGTTTCCCGCAATACGTTGCGGGAAGTGTTCCGCATGCTGACCAAGGAAGGCCTGCTGCGCCACGAGGCCAATCGCGGCGTCTTCGTCTCGACGCCGAGCGTCTCCACCATCATGGATATCTACCGGGTCCGCCGGATGATCGAGTGCCGCGCGCTCGACAGGGCGCATCCCAGCCATCCGGGCACGCGCAAGATGCGCGCGGCGGTGGAAGCCGCCCAGTCATGCCGCGAAAACGCCGATTGGCTTGGGGTCGGAAGCGCCGATATCGCCTTTCACAGCGGCGTGGTGGAACTGGCCGACAGCCCGCGCGTCTCCGCCTTTTTCGTCGAAGTGTCGCTGGAATTGCGGCTCGTCTTCGGCCTGCTGCAGGATCCGGAATTCCTCCACGCGCCCTTCATCGACCAGAACATGAATATTCTGACGAAGTTCGAAAGCGGTCAGGCGGCGGCGGCCGCGCAGATGATGGAGGCCTATCTCGACCAGGCGGAACGCTTCATTCTGGGCGCCTATCAGCGGATCGCCGCCCAATCCAGGTCGCCGCTTTAGCATTTCCGGATATGGGCCACGCGTATCAGCCCTGACTCGAAAGAAGACCACGCCGAGGCTCTGATCGCCGCAGATCCGGAATGATCGCGGCCGATGTCAGGAGATCATGTCAAGGTTTGGAAGTCGCCTCAGCCCCGACCGCTAGAGAAGCCGCAAAGGCTCGGCATGCCCAAGGGGCATGGCTGCAAGCTTCAATTGTCGAAGAAAGGAAAGTGGCGCACCCGAAGAGATTCGAACTCCTGACCCCCAGATTCGTAGTCTGGTGCTCTATCCAGCTGAGCTACGGGTGCCTGCCGTTTCTCGACGTTCAGTAGCGTCGCGGCGTGTGGCGATCCTCTAAAGCCTCTCGCTTTCGAATGCAAGCGATTTTGCCCAAGGCTCTGTCATTTTACTGAGATATCACTCCAAGCAATTGTTATTATTCCATATTTTTCATGCCCTCGCCCGGTAGTCCTCCAGCGAGACGGGGCGATCGGGGATTTCAATGCGAAATTGCGTTCCCGGTCCCGGCTTCTCGACCAGAGCGATCGTGCCGCCATGGGCGAGGATCAGTTCGCGCGCAATGGCAAGTCCAAGCCCTGTGCCGCCGGAGCGGGCGGAACCGCGAAAGGCGGTGAAGAGGTTCTCCCTCGCCTTTCGCGGCATGCCCGGTCCATTGTCGTCGATCGTGATGCTGACCACGCTACCGACGCGCTGGGCGGTGAGACTGAGGCGCTTGCCGCTGCCATCCTCCGGCGGCGAGGCCTGACCGAGAGCCTGCAGCGCATTGCGGCAGAGATTATGGATGACGCGGAACAACTGCTCCGAATCGGCATCCACCTCGATGTCCTCGGAGACCTGGTCAACGAAATCAATATCGCCTTCGGGATCGATGGCGAGCATGTCGCGCACCTCCCGGCACAGTCCGGCCAGCGGCAGGAGCCGCCTTCGAGGCATGGCCTCATCCGCCTGCCCATAGGCCAGAACCTCATTCGTATAGCCAACGGCGCGATCAATGGTGCGCAGCAGTTTCGGCGCAAAGCTTCGGACCATGGGATCATCGACATCCACCAGCCGGTCGGACATCAACTGGGCGGAGGCAAGGATATTGCGCATATCATGGTTGATCTTCGACACGGCCAGGCCGAGATCGGCCAGGTTCTTCTTCTGCTTGAGCGTCCGCTGCAATTCCATCTGCATTGCTGCCAGATGCGCGCCGGCGACCTCGAGTTCTCCCCGGGCATGGCCGGGCGCGAAGATGCGTTCGGGATCTTCCGGCTGTTCGGAGAAGCTCTGCATGCCATGCGTCAGCCGACGCAGCGGTCCGATCATCATCTTGTTGATGGCGATATAGATGAGGCCCGCGGTGACCAGCGATATCAGCAGCGAAATGCCGAACATCATTTTGGAGAAGCCGATCATCGCCTTGCGCAAGGCATCATCCGGCATCACCAGTTCGATGACCATATCGGTCTCGCCGATCGGGCCGAACACGCGCATCACCCGCCCACCGCCAAAGACAAGGGTATCGAGGGCATTGCGCATGGAGCCGAATGCCGTCTCATTGGCCAGATCGATCTGCTGGTCCACCTGCGGCGGCACATCGATGGCGGCAAGCAGGCGCGAGGTCCCGTCCTTTTTCAGGGCGAGAAGCTTGGTGCCGGTGGCCAGCAGTGTATCGTCCTGAACGGCGCGCGGCAGTTCGGCCGGCTGCAGACCGTCGATGACGATGCCGGCGGCGGCGGCGGTATCCAGCCGGTCACGCAGCCAGGTCATGCGCATCACCGAAATCGACGGCACGAAGATCAGGACCTCTGCGAACATCACGAAAATGACGGTCAGCCACAAAAGACGGCCGGACAGGCCGCGAAGCCGCTGCGGCATGCGCGGCAGGGTGCTGTCCGCCCCGCCCCGCGTCCCGGGCGAACCGTCCTCCACTCTAGCGGATATGTCCGCCTCGGATCTCATGCGGATCTCCGTCTCGATGAATGGCACCCGGTCTGGAACCAATCGTCCCGTTTGCACTGCAGAATAAAGGGTTCGGCCGCTTATTTCCAGTCCGGCTAGATGACAGTATGGTAAGGTTGGTCGTGCAGCTGTCTCCGCCCCGCACTCGTCATGGCCTCATGCCCGTCTCAAGCCTTGCCTTCGTCCCGAGCCTTATCTTCGTCACAAGCCTCATGCCTGTCCTTGTCTTATGCTCGGATTGGGCTTCCGGATCAGTCGCGTGATCAAAATCACGAGAGCAGGCGGGAAATACGGGCAAGGCAGAAAGAGGACGCAGCCGGCGGACGAATTGACTTTTGCCGCAAACTCCTCTTATAAGCCGCGCACGTGAGGTGTTTCGGCAGGCGCGCGTGCGCCCGGCCGTGCCGTAACGTTCCCAAAAGCAACGCTCTTGCTCCTCAAAAGAGGGCAAATTCAAGAAGGGCCGCACACCGCGGTGTTAAAAAAATGAAGCGTACCTATCAACCGTCCAAGCTTGTTCGCAAGCGTCGCCACGGTTTCCGTGCTCGTATGGCAACCCAGGGCGGCCGCAAGGTTCTGTCCGCCCGCCGCAGCCGCGGTCGCAAGCGTCTGTCGGCCTAAGGCCGGCCCTGCCCGGGTCGCTGCGGGCGATGACGGAACAGGATATCCACGAACAGACTGTCGGGCGGCTGAAGAGCCGGCCGCAGTTTCTTGCCGTTCGCAACGGCGAAAAGCGCCGCGGCCCGTATTTCCTCGTTGAAGTGCTGGACCGCAAGCAGCCCGGCACTGCCCCCCGCGTCGGCTTTACCGTCACGAAGAAACAGGGCAATGCTGTCGAGCGCAACCGGATGAAGCGGCGCCTGCGCGAGGCGGTGAGGCATTCTGCCGGATTTGCAATGAATGAGGGACATGACTATGTCATTGTCGCCCGGCGGGACATGCTGAACGCACCTTTTGCCGAGCTCGCGGCAGCGCTTTCCGAACGCGTGGGAAGCAGACCGAAACAGAAGCGGTCCGAGGAGACCCGTTCCAGGAAAGCATGATGGAAAAGAACCGTAACTATTACATCGCGATCGCGCTATCGGTGCTGATCGTCCTGGGCTGGCAGTTCCTCTATATGAACCCGAGGATGGAGGCCCAGCGCGCGGCCCAGCAGGCGCAACAGGCCCAGCAGGCCGAGATGCAGGCCCAATCCCAGGCCGCCGGCAATCCTCAGGCCGATGCCGCAGGCGGACAGGCGGGCCAGACCGGCCAATCGGGCCAGGTGAGCGGTACGCTGCCCGGTTCCTCGCAGGCCCCGGCTGCCGCCACGCGCGAACAGGCGATCGCCAGGACGCCGCGGGTGGCCATCGACACGCAGGCGCTTTCGGGTTCGATCAACCTCACCGGCGCACGCCTGGACGACCTGCATCTGCGCGATTATCACGAGACCGTGGATCCCGCGAGCCCGACGATCACGCTGCTGTCGCCGGCCGATACCAAAGGCGGCTATTTTACCGAAATCGGCTTTATTCCGGGTGAGAATGTAGGTTCCGTCCCCGGCCCTTCGACCGTCTGGACGGTTGCAAGCGGCGACAAGCTGACGGCACAGACGCCGGTGACCCTGCAGTTCACCAATGACAAGGGCGTCGTCTTCTCGCGCACTTTCGCGGTGGACGAACATTATATGGTGACTGTCACCGATAAGGTCGAAAACGCCACCGGCGCTGCGATCTCGCTTGCCAGCTACGGCCGGGTGACGAGGTACAACAAGCCCGAGCACGCCTCCGTCTACGTCATCCATGAGGGTTTCCTCGGCGTCCTCGGCACGGAAGGCGGCCTGACGGAAGAGAGCTACAGCAGCGTCGAAAAAGAGCCCTACACCTTCCCCAAGGCAACCGGCGGCTGGCTCGGCATCACCGACAAATACTGGGCGACCACGCTCATTCCTCCGCAGACCCTGCCTTATGAGGCGAGGTTCACGCATTTCGCCGATGGACAGGCGCGCTTTCAGGCCGATTACAAGACCGATGCCGTGACCGTGCAGCCGGGCCAGTCGACCGAAATGAAGAACCTGATCTTTGCCGGCGCCAAGGAAGTGCCGCTGGTGGACGGGTACGAGCAGTCGCTCGGCATTCCGCGCTTCGACCTCCTGATCGACTGGGGATGGTTCTATTTCATCACCAAGCCGATGTTCAAGCTGATGGATTTCTTCTTCCGCTACTTCGGCAATTTTGGCGTGGCCATCCTGTGCACCACGATCGTCGTCAAGCTCCTGTTCTTCCCGCTCGCCAACAAGCAATACGCATCCATGGCGGGCATGAAGCGCGTGCAGCCGAAGATGGAAGAGTTGAAGGCCAAGCATGGCGACGACCGCATGGCGCTGCAGCAGGCCATGATGCAGCTCTACAAGGAGGAGAAGATCAACCCGATCGCCGGCTGCTGGCCGGTCCTCCTGCAGATCCCGATCTTCTTCTCGCTCTACAAGGTGATCTACGTCACCATCGAGATGCGGCATGCGCCCTTCTTCGGCTGGATCCAGGATCTGTCTGCGCCCGATCCGACCTCGCTGTTCAACCTGTTCGGCCTGCTGCCCTATGACGTGCCGCATGCGCTGATGATCGGCGTCTGGCCCATCATCATGGGCATCACCATGTTCCTGCAGATGCGCATGAACCCGACGCCGCCCGATCCCACCCAGGCGATGATCTTCACCTGGATGCCTCTGGTCTTCACCTTCATGCTGGCCTCCTTCCCGGCCGGTCTGGTTATCTACTGGGCCTGGAACAACACGCTGTCGATCATGCAGCAGGCACTCATCATGAAGCGCAACGGCGCCAAGATCGAGCTGTTCGACAATTTGAAGGGCGTGTTCCGACGAAAATCGACAGCCGGGAAATAGCCTTTTACGGGACCCCGGACCTCGTCCGGGGTTTTCGTTTCAGGCAATGGCGAGCGCAAACGATGCAGGACGAGAAGAGAGACGAGGCATGATGGACAGCGACAGCACCGGCAACGAGAAGCCGCTTTTCGGCCGCCCGTGGATCTTCATCCGAGGCGTCCCGTCCCTGCAGTTCCTGCCGCCCGAGGGGCCGCCGGAAGTGGCCTTTGCCGGCCGATCGAATGTGGGAAAATCCTCGCTGATCAATGCGCTGGTCGGCCATCGCGGCCTGGCCCGCACATCCAATACGCCTGGCCGAACACAGGAGCTGAACTTCTTCGTGCCGGAAGGCTATTCCGGCGAGGCCGGCGACCTGCCGCCCATGGCGCTGATCGACATGCCCGGCTATGGCTATGCCCAGGCGCCAAAGGACCAGGTGGATTCCTGGACCAAGCTGGTCTTCGATTATCTGCGCGGCCGCGCGACGCTGAAGCGCGTCTATGTGCTGATCGACAGCCGTCACGGTATCAAGAAGAATGACGAGGACGTCCTGACGCTGCTCGACAAGGCGGCCGTTTCCTACCAGATCGTTCTGACCAAGACCGACAAGATCAAGCCGCCGGCCGTGACCCGCCTGATGGCGGAAACGGCGGAGAAGATCCGCAAGAGGCCGGCCGCCTATCCGGAAATCCTCTCGACCTCCTCGGAAAAGGGCGCAGGGCTGGACGAGCTGAGACAAGAGATCTGCAAGACAGTCGGACGGCCCGTGCAGGATCTCTGAGCGGCCCTGAAGAGAGCTGCTTATGGTCCCTGAACCTGGCCCTGCACCTGGCCAAGTGCCAGGAGCGGCAGGCTGGGTTCGCCGGTGGCGGAGCCGCCCGGCTCTTCGAGGCTGACGGCAAGCGTGGCGCCTTTTACCAGCTTCTGCCGCAGTGCCGGCGCAAGCACCAGGCTATCGCCCGCCTTCTGCGGCACGAGGCCCAGCGAGGTGGATGCGCCGCCGTCGCCCATCAGCCAAAGCTCAAGCACCTGGGGTCGGTCATCGGCCGCAGCCGCAACGGGCGCCAGCCGCAGCAGACCGGTTTTCGGATCGTAGGCTGCCGACAGGCTGATCGAACCGGTATCCTGTGTGGCGAGATCCGCCCGCAAGGCCGCGGCGCCCTCCGCATGGAAGGCGGAACGCTCGGCAAACAGAACCGTGCCGGCCAGCAGGAAGGTCGAGGCGAAGGCCAGCGATCGCCAGAGGCCAACGGATCGCCAGGCTGCGGCCAGGACCCCGCCGCGCGCCGAAGGCGTCCCCATGCCCCTGACAGGGCGAAGGCTCGGCAAGACCTGGGGAAGGGCCAGACGCAGGGGCGAGGCCGGCTGATCATCGTCCTCCAGCGGCACCAGGTTCTCCTCCCAGCGCGAGACGATCGCGGCGAAGGGCTGGTCATGGCGTAAGCGAGCCTCGACGCGCTGACGCGCTTCCGCCGACAGCATCCCCAAAACATATTCTCCCGCAAGAACCTCGTCGCGGGCGCGGTCTCCTTCGCTCTGGTCCCGTCTGGCCATCAATCCTGCACTCGTTCGGTTTGGAGGAGCTTTGGAAAGGACGCGCCGCCTGGAATGCCTGGCCGGCGCTGCATTCTCGACGGCACCAGTCCCGAAAAGGGTCGTCCGCAATGCCCGAGCCAAGCCTGAACCATGCCTGCGCTACCCATACCCACAGGCCGATGCTCACGCTCTACCGGCCGGTGGGCCGAACGTCCGATGGGTCGAGCCCGCTCCGGTGCCATGCGCGACACGCCTCCCCTGGCGCTCCTCACCTTCGCCATCAGGCCTAGGATCGGACTCTTCGTCCGGAGTGTCAATGCAGGAGTATCAGGCGGATCGCCGCGCAGCTGCGTCAATCGCGCCAGCACATGGGTTCCTAAGATCGCGTTTTGGTATTACAAGGCCGCACCCGGTGTTCAAGAGGTGTTTTGATGTCCCCTTCCGAAAGCGAAATGCAGGCCCGGCTCCTGGCGCAGGCCCTGCCCTACATGCAGAAATACGAGAACAAGACGATCGTCGTCAAATATGGCGGCCACGCCATGGGCGACAGCGCGCTCGGCAAGGCTTTCGCGGAGGATATCGCCCTGCTCAAGCAGTCAGGCATCAACCCGATCGTCGTGCATGGCGGCGGCCCGCAGATTGGTGCCATGCTGAGCAAGATGGGGATCGAATCGAAGTTCGAAGGCGGTCTGCGCGTGACCGACCAGAAGACGGTCGAAATCGTCGAAATGGTTCTTGCCGGCTCCATCAACAAGGAGATCGTGGCGCTGATCAACCAGACAGGGGAATGGGCAATCGGGCTTTGCGGCAAGGACGGCAACATGGTGTTTGCCGAGAAGGCCAAGAAGACGGTGATCGATCCGGATTCCAATATCGAGCGCGTTCTTGACCTGGGCTTTGTCGGGGAAATCGTCGAGGTGGACCGCACGCTGCTCGATCTCCTGGCAAAATCCGAGATGATCCCGGTCATCGCACCCGTCGCCCCGGGTCGTGACGGAGCCACCTACAACATCAATGCGGACACGTTTGCCGGCGCGATCGCGGGTGCCCTGCGCGCCGACCGGCTGCTGTTTTTGACCGATGTGCCAGGCGTTCTGGACAAGGACAAGAACCTCATCAAGGAATTGTCCGTGGCACAGGCTCAGGCCCTGATCAGGGACGGCACGATCTCCGGCGGCATGATCCCGAAGGTGGAGACTTGTATCGATGCCATCAGGGCCGGGGTTCAGGGCGTCGTCATCCTGAACGGCAAGGTGGCCCATTCGGTTCTTTTGGAAATTTTCACCGAAGGCGCCGGAACGCTGATCGTTCCCTGATCACGACCACGCCAGAAGCGCGAGGATGCCTGTAACGATCAGCAGGCATCCCACCAATTCGAGACGGTTGATCCGTTCCTTGAACAGGATGACCGAAGAGGCGAAGGTAAAGACGAGTTCGATCTGGCCGAGCGCGCGCACATAGGCCACCTGCTGCAGCGTCATGGCCGTGAACCATCCCGCCGAACCGACAACGCCTGCAAGCCCCACCAGCGATGCGGTGCGCCAGGCCTTGGCCACCCGGACAATCTCGCCGGCATCCGTCAGCAGCATCCAGCCCAGCATGAAGATCGTCTGGAAGCCGGTGACGCAGACAAGCGTCACCGCCGCCTGCATCACCGCGTTCGGTCCCTCGAGCGCAAGGGAAGCACTGCGATAGGCGACGGCGGAGATGCCGAACACGGCACCGGACGCCATGCCGATCAATGCCGTCCTGCTGAACAGCGAGGACCAGAGATTGCGCAGGGTGAGCGGCGAGCGGGCAATGGAAATGATCATGACTCCGACAACCCCGATAACGATGGCGACAGCCGCCCCGCTTGTGAGGCTCTCGCCCAGGATCAGGGCGCCGAAGATCGCCGCCTGGACCGGCTCCGTCTTCGAATAGGCCGTGCCGACGGCGAAATTGCGCAGGGTGAACAGATGGACGAGCATGATGGTGGCGTAGATCTGCGCCAACCCGCCGATCACGGCCCAGAAGGCGAAGGTAAGATTGAGCGCCGGAAGCCGGTAGCCGCCGAAGCGATGTAGGGCGACGACATAAAGGACGGCGATGGGAAAGCCGTAGCCGAAGCGCACAAAGCTTGCGCCTCGCGTTCCCAGTTCGCCCTGAAGGTGCTTCTGCAGGGTCGAGCGCAGGTTCTGCAGAAAGGCGGCGGCAATCGTGATCGGGATCCAGGCTTCCATGACCCATGGCGCTAGCACGGTCGCGTTGCCTCGCCAAGCCGGACAGAGGCCGGATCGGATCGCTGCTTTTCTTTCCCGCGGGGAAGGTGCATAAAGCCGGCATGCCTCATCTGACCACATCGCCCGATCCCGCCGCCTTTTCCCATGTTCGGGACTGGGTCTTCGATCTCGACAACACGCTCTATCCGCATCACGTCAATCTGTTTTCGCAGATCGATCGCAACATGACGGATTTCGTCGCCGAGCTCCTGCAGATGGATCGCGACGACGCCCGTAAATTGCAGAAGCAATATTACCACGAGCACGGCACGACGCTGAAGGGCCTGATGGTCCATCACAAGATCGACCCCAATGCCTTTCTCGAAAAGGCGCATGCGATCGATTACTCGGCGCTTCTGCCGCATCCGGAACTCGGCGCGGCGATCAAGGCCCTGCCCGGCCGCAAGTTCATCTTCACCAATGGCACCGTCTCGCATGCCGAGGCCGCGGCGCGGGCCCTCGGCATTCTCGACCATTTCGATGAGATCTTCGATATTGTCGCCGCCGAATTCGTGCCCAAGCCGGCTGGCGAGACCTATAACAAGTTCGCCCAGCTCAACCGCGTCGACGTCAAGAACGCTGCCATGTTCGAGGACCTGCCGCGCAATCTCCAGGTGCCGCGCGTGCTCGGCATGACGACGGTTCTGCTGGTGCCCCGCAATCTCGGGGATTTTGTAATCGAACGCTGGGAACAGGCGGACGAGGCCGATCCCAATGTCGACTTCATGACGGACGACCTGACCGGCTTCCTGCAATCCATCCTGCCGGCCTGACGCGGCGAGTGCCGGCTGACAGTCGCCGGAATCGCATGCGGGCGACATTACCGAAATGTCATGCAGGTTACGGATGTTTAAGTGGTTGCTTGAAGAAGCGCTCGCTACTTTCATCTCATGAGCAACCAAGGAGGCAGCTTCATGAGAGTGAACCGGTATATCGTAATGGCCCTCGGGGCAAGTTTCCTCGTCGGTGCAGCCGTCCCGGCGAGCTTTGCCGCTCCCGGCCCACGCCATCATGAGCATGGCGGCCATCGGGCTGGCCCCGGCGGTGACCGGGCCATGATGCGCGACGTGATGTTCGTCAGGCTCCTGAAGGCGGCCGACAAGGACAAGGACGGCAAGATCTCCAAGGAGGAGGTCACCGCCTGGCAGGCCGCCACCTTCACCGCGATCGACGGCAACAAGGACGAAACGCTGACGCCGGGCGAGATCCGCGACTACCGGCAAGCGCGACGGGCCGAGGCACGCGAGGCGCGCAAGGCCGAACGCGCAGAACGCCGCAAGGCTGCCGGTAACGAGGACGCGGCCAAGGACATGGCCGACGACACGGCGGACGACGCACCTGAGGCAATGGCCAAGGGACCGGAAGGCGGGCCCGGTCCGCGCGAAATGGCCGAGGGCGAGCGCGGTCCCGGCCGTCACCACGGCGGGCGGCACGGAATGGGAGTGGGTCCGCGCGACATGATGCCGGGCATTGGCTTGGTCCGGATGATCGACACGGATGAAAGCGGTCAGATCAGCAAGGCGGAGGCGAGCGCCGCCGCCGACAAGATGTTCACGCGCATGGATCGCAACAAGGATGGGGTCATCTCCATCGACGACCTGCCCGAACAGCGCTTCTGATCCGCCAGAGGCTTTGTTTCAGCCCTGAGGACGATGCCGTGATGCATCGTCGAGAGCCTGTCCCTGCCGCCCCGCCCGGCGTCAGGGGCGGGCTTCTTCCAGTCCGTAGAAATCCGAAACCACCTGCCAGGCCTCATCGGCCGTTTCGACGAAGCTGATCAGATCCATGTCTTCCGGCGCAATCGTCCCGAACTCGGCCAGCGCCTCGAAATTGACGATCCTGCGCCAGAAGGTCTCGGCGAACAGGATCAGCGGGATCCGCTCCATGCGGCGGGTCTGGATCAGCGTCAGCGCCTCGAAGAGCTCGTCGAGCGTGCCGAACCCTCCCGGAAACACCACCACGGCCCGCGCCCGCATGAGGAAATGCATCTTGCGGATGGCGAAATAGTGGAAGTTGAAGCTCAGAGCCGGCGTTACGAACCGGTTGGGCGCCTGCTCGTGCGGCAGAAGGATGTTGAGACCGATCGTGGGTGCGCCGGCCTCGGTCGCACCGCGATTGCCGGCCTCCATCACGCCGGGCCCGCCGCCGGTGACGACGACGAATTCCTGATGGTCGAGCGTTGCCGAATGGCGGGCGCAAAGTGCGGCAAACTTGCGTGCCTCGTCGTAATAGACGGACGCGGCCTTGAGATTGCGGCTCTGCACCTCGTTGCGCGCCGCCCAGGGCTCGGTACCAGGTTCGGGAATCCGGGCGCCGCCGAACAGGACGACGGTGGATTTGATGCCCATTTCCGTCAGCATCATTTCCGGCTTCAGCAGTTCGAGCTGAAGGCGGACAGGCCGCAACTCGTCGCGGCAGAGGAAATCCTCATCCGTATAGGCAAGCCGGTAGGACGGCGATTCCGACTGCGGCGTCCTGGGGATGGCCCGCGCCCGCAGCTTGTCGACGGAACTGTCCTTGAGCGGGTCGAAGACCCCGCCCTTGCGCCGCATTCCGCCCTCTTTATCTGCTGCCATGGGGATTCTCCCGAGCCCGAATCGCTTGTGCGCCAAAGCACATTGACGCCTGAGTGGCGGTCGCTTAGAGCAAATGGCATGATTTTGCCAGCCGGCAGAGAGCTTCCCCTCATCACGATGCGTGTGACAGACAAGGAATTCCCATGACGAGCCCCGCGAACCCCGATTTTGCCTCTCTCGAAAAGACGATCGAAGCTGCCTTCGACAATCGTGACAGCGTGACGGTCAGCACCAAGGGAGAGATCCGGGATGCCGTGGACCAAGCCCTCAGCCTTCTGGATGAGGGACGCCTGCGGGTTGCCTCGCGCGGCGAGGACGGCAGCTGGACTGTTCACCAGTGGCTGAAGAAGGCGGTTCTGCTCTCCTTCCGCCTGAACGACATGCAGGTCGTGACCGGCGGGCCCGGCTCTGCCACCTGGTGGGACAAGGTGCCGTCCAAGTTCGAAAACTGGGGCGACAACCAGTTCCGCGCCGCTGGTTTCCGCGCCGTGCCCAATGCCGTCGTGCGCCGCTCCGCCTATGTCTCGAAGGGTGTCGTGCTGATGCCCTCTTTCGTCAATCTGGGCGCCTATGTCGGCGAGAACACCATGGTCGACACCTGGGCGACCGTCGGCTCCTGCGCGCAGATCGGCGCCAATGTCCACCTGTCCGGAGGCGTCGGCATCGGCGGCGTGCTTGAGCCGCTGCAGGCGGGACCGACGATCATCGAGGATAATTGCTTCATCGGGGCGCGCTCGGAAGTGGTCGAGGGCTGCATCATCCGCGAGGGATCGGTGCTGGGCATGGGCGTCTATATCGGCAAGTCGACCAAGATCGTCGATCGCACCACCGGCGAGGTCATGTATGGCGAGGTACCGCCCTATTCCGTCGTGGTCGCCGGCTCCATGCCCTCGGCCAATGCCACAATGGGGAACGGCATGCCGGCACCGCATCTCTACTGCGCCGTGATCGTCAAGCGGGTCGACGAGAAGACCCGCTCCAAGACCGGCATCAACGAGCTTCTGCGCGATTGATCACAAGGATCGAGACATGTCGGCGCAAGATCAGGCTCACGATCAGCCCCAGGATGCGGCCCAGAATTCGGCTCAGAATTCGGCCCAGAATTCGGACCAGGTGAAGGGTCGGGTGAAGGGTGAAGCCCGGGAACCGGTGGAGAACCTGCGGCGGCTGATCCGCTGCCCCTCCGTGACGCCGAGTGATGCCGGAGCGCTGGCCGCTCTTTCGGACATGCTGACGCCCCTCGGGTTCAGCGTTGAGCGGGTGACCGCCCGCGAGGCAGGGACGCCGGACATCGACAACCTCTACGCCCGGCTCGGAACCAGCGGACCGCATCTGATGTTTGCCGGCCATACCGATGTGGTACCGGTGGGCGATGAGGCGGCCTGGAGTCATCCGCCCTTTGCGGCAGAGATTGCCGATGGTGCGATGTTCGGCCGTGGCGCCGTGGATATGAAGGGCGGCATAGCCTGCTTCGTGGCGGCCGTTGCCCGGCATGTCGAGCGGCACGGGGCGCCGCGAGGCTCCATTTCCTTCCTCATCACCGGCGACGAGGAAGGTCCGGCCATCAACGGCACCGTCAAGCTCCTGCAATGGGCGAGGGAAAAAGGCGAGCAGTGGGACGCCTGCCTCGTCGGCGAGCCGACCAATCCGGAAAGACTGGGCGATATGATCAAGATCGGCCGGCGCGGCTCGGTTTCCGCTTCGGTCACCATTCACGGGGTCCAGGGCCATGTCGCCTACCCGCATCTGGCCGATAATCCGCTGCGGGCGGCTGCGGCCATGGCCGAGGCCCTGATGTTTCCGCCACTCGATTCCGGCACCGCGCATTTTCCGCCGACCAATCTCGAAGTCACCACGATCGATACCGGCAACACGGCAACCAATGTGATCCCGGCCAGGGTGCGGCTCGAATTCAATGTGCGCTTCAACGATCTCTGGAGCGTCGAGACCCTGCAGGCGGAACTTCTGCGCCGGCTCGACGCCGCAGCCGCGCATGACCGTCTCAGGCCCGGCCGCGATCCGGTCCGCTACGAGATCACCTGGTCGCAAAGGCCGAGCCAGGTGTTCCTGACCCGCAACGAGGCCCTGGTCGAGGCTTTGTCCGCTGCGGTCGAAAAGGTGACCGGACAGGTGCCGACGCTGTCGACGACCGGTGGTACCTCCGACGCGCGCTTCATCAAGGATTACTGCCCCGTGGTGGAATTCGGCCTGGTCGGACAGACCATGCACATGGCTGACGAGCGGGTGTCCCTTTCGGATCTGGAGACGCTGACCGGCATATATGAGAGCTTCCTGGAGCGCTGGTTCACCCATGCGGCTGCCTGAAAAGGTCCAATCCTGGCTGGTCGAGATCAGACATCCGCTGCGCGGCCTTCAGCTGACGGCGCAAGGCGATGCACGCGGCCTTTCGCATTTCGATGTGTCCGACGAGGGCATCATCCGGTCCTTCCGGGCCGTGCTCTTCAGCCTCCCCGCCTTTCTCGTCTATGCGATCTTGCGCCGCATCGAGTTCCTGCAGGCCCTGCCGGACCTCGGACGCTGGCACCTGACCTTCATCTTTCAGGTTCTGGTCATCGAAGCGAGTCTGTGGTGCTTCACCATTCTCAGCCTCATCCTGTCCGGCATGGCGCTTGGCCTGCGGCCACTGATCCGGCCGATGATCGTCATGGCCAATTGGGGCGCCATTCCCTTCGTCTATGCAGCTGTATTGACCCTTATCCCCGTCCTCCTGCTGCTTAACGAGACCTCCACCCTGCAATGGCTTGTATCGATCGGTCTGCTGCTGGCTCTGCTGACGATGGCGCTGATCCTGGTCTGGCGCATATTGCGCACGGTTGTCGGCGGCACCAAATGGAGGCGCGCGGCCCTGCTCCTGATGACGATCCTGCCGCCGATGTGGATCATCCAACATCTTGAAGCCGCCATGGGTTTGACGCATGGCTGATTTTGCTGTTCCGCCCGGAGGCCTGCTGCTTGCCTGCTTTGTCTGAAGTTCAGCTTTACCTGTTTGGCCTCTGGCTGCTGGTCAAGGGCGACCGCGCCGGTTTCACATATCTCGACATCAGCGATCGCGGCATGATGCGATCCTTCTGGGCCGTGGTCTGGTGCCTGCCTGCTATTGCTCTGTCTTGGATCTGGTGGCGGATCGCCTTTCTTGAAGGCCTGCCGCCGGGTCAGTCGCTGGGCGGCGTCTTCTTCCTGCGCATGGCCATGCTGGAAGCGGCCAATTGGCTGGTGCCGATCGTCCTGGCCGGCGTGCTTGCCGCCATGCTCGGCATTGGCAGGCACTATCCGGCCATTGTCGTCACGGTCAACTGGATCTCCGTTCCCTTCGCCTATGTCTACAGCGTCATGAGCCTTCTGCTGATCATGACGCCGTCTCTGACCGGCATTGTCGCGCTTGCCTGGCTGGTTGCGATCTTGTGCATGATCATCGCGCTCAGCCGTATCCTCAGAATGTTTCTGGGAGACCACCGGCTGATGATCGCCACCTTGACGATGGTGCTGATCGTGCCGTCACTCATCCTCTCCGATGCGCTGGAACAGTTTCTCGGCGTCTATCCCGGCTGATCCGGCAGGATCCGGATAATCGACCTGCATGAAATAGAGACCTTCCGGCGGCGCAACCGGCCCACAGGCGGCGCGGTCCTTCGCCTCCAGGGCGGCGCGAACGTCCTGCGGCGTCATCTTTCCTTCGCCGGCCAGTTTCAACGTTCCGGCAAAGGAGCGGATCTGATTGTGCAGGAAGCTCTGCGCCGAGGCGCGGATCTCGATCAGTTCGCCCCGGCGGGTCACGTCCAGCCGGTCGAGCGTGCGCATCGGGCTCCTCGCCTGGCAATGGACCGAACGGAAGGTCGTGAAATCGTGATGCCCGACCAGCATCTGCGCCGCCGCATGCATGGCCTCGTGGTCGAGCGGCTTCGACACCCACCAGGCCCGCCTGGCTTCGATGGCGAGCGGCGAGGCGCGTGTGATGATGCGGTAGAGATAATGGCGACGCAGCGCCGAAAAGCGCGCGTCGAAGCCGTCGTCGACGGCCTCTACCTGCAGGATCGACACCTTCTCCCCGGCCATCGCCAGATGCGCATTCAGCGCATTGCGCAGCTTGTAGGGCACCCAGGCCCGCGCCAGATCGGCATGCACCACCTGCCCGAAGGCGTGAACGCCGGAATCCGTGCGGCCGGCCGCGCGAATGGAGACGGTCTCGCCGGTCAGGGAGCGAATGGCCTTCTCGATCGCCGACTGCACGGAATGGCCATTTTCCTGGCGCTGCCAGCCGACATAGGGGCTGCCGTCATATTCGACGGTCATCTTGAAGCGCGGCATCAGGCCAGCCTCGTTCCGGCGGCAAGCGCAGTCCCGCGCAGGAAGGTTTCGGCGTCCAGCGGCTTGCCACCGGCTTTCTGCAGGCGGATCAGTCGGATCGCTCCCTCGCCGCAGGCCACTGTCAGCCTGTCGTCCAGCACCATGCCCGCCTCACCCTTTGCCTCGGCAAGGCTGCTGGCCAGAACCTTGATCCGCTCCGTCCTGCCGGCGATCACGGCTTCGAACCAGGCGCCGGGAAAGGGCGAGAGACCGCGGATGTGATCGTGGACCACAGCGGCCGGCCTGGTGAAATCGATCCGCGTTTCGCTTTTATCGATCTTGGCGGCATAGAGAACGCCATCCTGCGGCTGCGGCGTCAGCGGCAGTTCATCAGCCTCCAGCTTTTCCATGGCCTCGACCATGGCGCGCGCCCCGACCTGCATCAGCCGGTCATGCAACTCACCGGCCGTGGTGTCTTTCGCAATCTCCACCTCCGCCGTCAGCGCCACAGGGCCGGTATCCAGGCCCTTCTCCATCTTCATCACCATCATGCCGGTCTTGTCATCGCCGGCCATGATGGCCCGCTGGATGGGCGCGGCGCCGCGCCAGCGCGGCAGGAGGGAGGCATGGCCGTTGTAACAGCCGAGCCGCGTGCCCTCCAGAACCTCCATCGGCAGAAGCAGTCCATAGGCGACCACCACCGCCACATCGGCCGCATGGGCGCGAAAACGGGCGCGCTCCTCCGGATCCTTGAAATTCAGCGGCGTGAAGACCGGAATGCCGAGAAGTTCCGCCGCCTGATGGACCGGCGATTTCTGCAGGTCGAGGCCGCGGCGGCCGCCCGGGCGGGGAGGCTGGGTATAGACCGCCACGATCACGTGTCCGGCCGCCTTGAGGGCGCGCAGGGTCGGCACGGAAAATTCGGGCGTCCCCATGAAGATGATGCGCAGTGCCATTGGCCGGGTCTCCTCGTTTCGATCAGGCGCCTTCAAACCGGCTCAAGCATAGAAGATCAAGCCCGGATCAGGCAGGGCGTGTCAAAACCCGATCGTGCAGCCGGGATGCATGTGCGACGACTGGCCCCGACGCCGTCAGATGGCCCTGGTCTTGGCTGCCTTAGTGAATTTCTTGATCACCATCTCGCGCTTCAGCCGCGATATATGATCGATGAACAGCACCCCGTTCAGATGGTCGATCTCGTGCTGCAAACAAGTGGCGAGAAGGCCGTCGGCCTCGATCTGGTGCTGCTTACCATCGCGTCCGACATAGTCCACCGTCACGGACGCCGGACGCTCCACCTCTGCATAGTAATCGGGAATGGACAGGCAGCCTTCCTCATAGACCGAGCGCTCGTCCGAGGAGGTGAGAATGGTCGGGTTGATCACCACCAGCGGCTGCTTTTCCTCGCCTTCGCGCGACACGTCGACCACAAGAATACGGCGCGGCACGCCGATCTGTATGCCCGCCAGGCCTATCCCCGGCGCGTCATACATGGTTTCCAGCATGTCATCGGCCAGTTGCAGCACGTCGGAATCGACCTGCTCGATCGGCTTGGACACCTGACGCAGAAGGGGATCGGGGAGAATGATAAGCGGCTTGATCGTCATGCGCTTCCCATAACGCATCTTTTTTCCGGATGAAACTGGCCGGATGACCCGATTTGGCGGATTTTCGCCGGTTTGTTCATGTTTTGATCTTTTCGGCTCCTGCTTTCTTGTTTAGGGTCGTCCGATGCAACACGCAAATGCTTCACTCGTCGATCCGGCTTTGGCCGCACTGCTTGCGGGTCCCATCGGCCTCATTCTGGGCGGCGCGGCCCTTCTCCTCCTTCTCGCCGTCTGGCTTACCCGCCGCGCGGCGAGCCGGCGGCGCGAGGAGATGGAGAACCGCCTGGACACGCTTTTACGGGCGCAGGCCGAAATGCAGGGCCGCATGTCCGCCATGACGGAGGCCCTGGGCAGCCGCCAGGCGGAGCTCAACCGCGCGGTCAACCAGAGACTCGACGGCATGACCCACAGGCTCGGCTCGACGATTGCCGAACAGACCAAATCCACCCATGACAACCTGCGCCTCCTGCAGGAGAGACTGGCGGTGATCGATGCGGCGCAGAGCAATATCCAGACGCTGGCCAAGGATGTGGTGGGGCTGCAGGCCATTCTCTCCAACAAGCAGACGCGTGGCGCCTTCGGACAAGGGCGCATGGAAGTGATCGTCGCAGACGGCCTGCCAAAGGGCGCCTACAGCTTTCAGACCACACTCTCCAACGGCCTGCGGCCGGACTGCACGATCACCATGCCGAATGACGCGCCGCCGCTTGTCATCGACGCCAAATTTCCGCTCGAAGCCTGGCATGCCTTTCGCGACGCGCCCCATCCCGACCAGCGCAAGATGGCCGGGCAGCAATTCCGGCGCGACCTGGAAACGCATATCAAGGATATTGCCGAGAAATACCTTCTGGCCGGCGAAACGCAGGAGACGGCCTTTCTCTTCGTGCCCTCCGAATCCATCTTCGCTGAGATTCACGAGCATTTCGAAGGCGTTGTGCAGAAGGCGCAGCGGCTGCGCATCGTCATCGTCTCGCCATCGCTGCTGATGCTCTCCATCCAGGTCCTGCAGGCGCTCCTCAAGGATCAGCGCATGCGCGAACAGGCGCATCTCGTCCAGAGCGAGGTGGCGCTGCTGATGGACGACCTCGTGCGGCTCGACGAGAGGACCCGTAAACTGCAGGGGCATTTCTCCCTGGCCCAGAAGGATATCGAGCAGATCCTGACCTCTTCCGACAAGCTGTCACGCCGCGGCGCCCGCATCAGCGCCCTCGACCTGGAAGAGGTCGAGCCTCCGGCTGCGGCCACCCAGCCTCTGTCGGAGCGCATGCCCGCACAGCCAAGTTCCGCGAATGACGGCCGCACGCGACTTCTGAAGCTTCGGATGGTTGACGAGGATTGATCCCGTCGGGCAGTGTCCGGTCCGCAACGGCACTCAACAGGACACACGCATGATCACCGTCTTCGGCTCCGTCAACATGGATCTCATCGCCACCACAGCACGCCTGCCGGAGCCGGGCGAGACCCTGGAAGGCGGTTCCTTTTCCACGGCCGCCGGCGGCAAGGGTGCCAATCAGGCTTTGGCTGCACGCCGCGCCGGATCGCAGGTGCAGATGGTGGCGGCTGTCGGCGATGATGCTTTCGCAGAGCCCGCCCTGGCCCTGCTGTCGCAGGCGGGAGTGGATCTCGCACGGGTGAGGACGGTCGACGGTTCGACCGGCACGGCACTCATCCTCGTCGGCGGCGACGGAGAGAACATGATCGTGGTGGTATCCGGCGCCAATGGCCGCGTGACACCGCAGGACGGCAAGGCCGCCCTTGCCTCCATGGCCGAGGGCGACATTCTCATGCTGCAGATGGAAATCCCGGCATCCTGCGTGGAGCAGGCGCTGACGGACGCCGCCGCCCGGGGAGTGACCACCCTGTTCAACACGGCGCCGCTGACGCCGGATTCGATCCGCCTCGCCCACCTGGCAACCATCCTGGTCTCCAACGAAACCGAATTCGAGCTTCTCATCGGCCGTCGGAAACTCTCCGCCGACGAACGGATCAGCGCCATGCGCCAGCATCATGCGGAAACCGGCCAGACACTGGTGGTGACGCTGGGCGGTGACGGTGTCGTTGCCATGCATCAGGGCGAGCTTCTGGCGCAAAAGGGCCTGACGATCGATCCCGTCGACACAGTGGGCGCCGGCGATACATTCTGCGGCTATCTGGCCGCGAGCCTCGACCAGGGGCTCGACTTTGCCGCGGCGCTGCGGCGGGCCGCGGTGGCGGGCTCGCTTGCCTGCCTGAAACCCGGCGCGCAACCGGCCATTCCCATGGCCGGCGATGTGGATGCCAGGCGCTGAGACGCCATGCCGTCCAGGCTTCCAGGTCGCAAAGGCCCCGCTTGCGAAGAGCACGGGCTCCACCCATATAACTGGGTGCTGGCGCAGGCCTTCCCGGATGCGCGCGCGGTCGCTTGTGATCAAGGACTGAGAGATGAGTCGGATGACACCGTTTACCAGCCCGCTGCTTCTGGGCTTCGATACGATGGAGAAGACGCTGGAGCGTCTTGCAAAGGCCAATGACGGCTATCCTCCCTATAATATTGAGCGCATGCGTCCCGAGCTCGACGGCGAGCCCGAGCGATTGAGGATCACGCTGGCTGTGGCCGGTTTTTCGGAAGACGATCTGGACATCAGCCTGGAGGAAAACCAGCTGATCATCAGAGGCCGGCAAACGGAGACAGGCGCGCGGGACTATCTGTATCGCGGCATTGCCGCACGGCAGTTCCAGCGCATGTTCGTCCTGGCCGACGGTATGCAGGTCGGTGGGGCGCGCCTGCGGAACGGCCTGCTCTCGGTCGATCTCATTCGGCCGGAACCTGAGCGCATGGTGCGAAAAATTAACATTTCCGTCTCAGAGTAAGTTCATGGCAGCGATGCCTGATGAATGGAGACGGAGGCGATGATGCTCCTGAAGAATGCGACCTCGCACTTGACGCAGTCGGAACTTGCCCATCTCGGTTCGGGCGAAATTGGCTACATTCGCAAAATGCGGTCCGAAGAAGTCTCCAAGTGCTTTCCCGAGGCTCCCGAAATCGACCCGAGCCTTGATCTCTGGGCACTGTTCGGCGCCGACGGCACCCCGATCCTGCTGACGGACAACCGGTCGAGCACTTTCTTCAAGGCGGCGGAAGACGATCTGAAAACCGTCAGCATTCACTGACACGTTTGCGCGGCCGAGGCGCCTGCCTCAGACGCGCCGGGTCTCAGACGCGCCGGGCCTCAGATCCGCCGGGCCTCAGATCCGCCGGAAGGTTAGATAGGCCGACGACCGCCCCTCCCTGCGCGCTTTGGCTTCATAGCGCGTACCGGGCCAGGAGGCGAAGGGCGACAGCCAGTCCGAGGGTTCTTCAGCCAGCCACTGGAAGCCGCCATGATCCCTGCAATGCATCAGGGTCCAATTCACATAGGTATCGATATCCGAGGCAAAGCAGAACAGTCCGCCGGGCTTCAGCACCCGCTGGAAACGCGTCAGATTGACCTGTGACACGAAGCGCCGCTTCCAGTGTTTCTTCTTCGGCCATGGATCCGGATAAAGCAGATCAATCTGGTCGATGGAGGCGGCAGGCAGCCAGTCGAGAAGCTGGGTCGCATCGTCATCATAGACGCGGATATTGTCCAGACCCTGCTCGTCCACCTTGGCCAGCAGCTTCGCCATGGAATTGACGAAGGGTTCGACGCCGATAAACCCGGTCGAGGGCTGTTCGGCCGCGCGGTGAGCCAGGTGCTCGCCGCCGCCAAAGCCGATTTCCAGCCGCAGCCGCTCGACTTCACGATTGTAGAGATCCGCCAGAGCGGCCGGCGCCGGAGCCGCCAGATCCAGCCGCAGTGACGGCAGCAGCGTCGACATCAGGTCGATCTGGTTCTCGCGCAAGGCCTTGCCCTTGCGCCGGCCGAAAAAGGCCTCGGTGGCTCGCGACCGGCGCTCGGTATCCTCAGACGACATTCTCAGCCCTTCATTGCTTCCTTGAGCGGCTTCACCAGATCCAGCTTCTCCCAGGAGAAGGAACCGTCGCGGCCGGCCTTGCGGCCGAAATGGCCATAGGCGGATGTTTTTGCATAGATCGGCTTGTTGAGGTCAAGATGCTTGCGGATGCCGGACGGCGAAAGATCCATGACCTTGCGGATCGCGGCCTCGACCTGATCTTCGGTCGCGTTCTTGCCGGTTCCATGCAGGTCGACATAGATCGACAGCGGCTGGGCAATGCCGATGGCATAGGAAATCTGGATCGTGCATTTTTCCGAAAGGCCGGCAGCGACGACATTCTTGGCCAGGTAGCGGGCCGCATAGGCTGCCGACCGGTCGACCTTGGTCGTGTCCTTGCCGGAAAAGGCGCCGCCGCCATGCGGGGCTGCACCGCCATAGGTGTCGACGATGATCTTGCGGCCGGTCAATCCGGCATCGCCGTCCGGTCCGCCAATGACGAACTTGCCCGTGGGGTTGATGTACCAGGCGCAGTCATCGGCAATCTTCAGATCGCCGAGCGCTTCGCGGATATAGGGCTCCACAACCTGGCGGACCTTCTTGGAATCCCAGGCTTCGTCCAGATGCTGCGTCGACAAAACGATGGAAACGGCTTCCGAGGGCTTGCCGTTCACGTAGCGGACGGTCACCTGGCTCTTGGCATCGGGCCCGAGCTTTGCGACATCGCCCTCGCCCGTCTTGCGCGCATTGGCCAGCAGCTGAAGGATGCGGTGCGAATAATAGATCGGGGCCGGCATCAGATCCGGCGTCTCGTTGCAGGCATAGCCGAACATGATGCCCTGGTCGCCGGCGCCCTCATTGCCCTGCTGATCGGCTGCATTGTCCACGCCCTGGGCAATGTCGGCCGATTGCGAATGGAGCAGAACATCGATGCGGGCGGACTTCCAGTGGAAGCCTTCCTGCTCATAGCCGATATCACGGATCGCGCGGCGCGCCACGGTCTTGAACTTGGCGGGATTGATGACGTCCTGGCCGTTCTTGTCCTTCTTCATCAGGCTCGGCGGCAAACGGACTTCCCCGGCGATGACCACACGATTGGTGGTGGCCAGCGTCTCACAGGCGATGCGCACCTTCCATGGATCCACCCCGGTCTTGGTGGCTTCGCGGTACACCAGGTCGACGATCTCATCGGAAATGCGATCGCAGACCTTATCGGGATGGCCTTCAGCGACGGATTCGCTGGTAAACAGGTAATTGGCGCGCATGCTGGGATTCCCCTCAAGAACAAACCGTCGAACGTCGTAGTCATTTTGCATTGCGCTGACAAGGACACAACGACATAAATATATCTTTATACGAGTCATCGGCAAAGTGACAGCGGGGATCTGCAGCCAATTATGCCTGAAGGCATAAAAAAAGCGGCCAGAAGGCCGCTTGTGGTGTTGACCGAGGCAGAACGCTCATTCGGAATCGGCTTCTGCCGCCAATGCCTTGACCAGATCCACCAGCCGCCGACGCACTTTGGGGTCGGTGATCTTGACGAAGGCGCGGTTCAGTTGCAGCCCTTCCGAGGAGGACAGGAAGTCCACCACGTAATTGGAGCTGGAGGCTTCCGCCATCCCCATTTCCGAAGCCGGGCGGTCGCCGGGCGCATCCTCGAAGAAAAACGAGACAGGCACATTGAGAATGCCCGATATGTTCTGCAGCCGGCTGGCGCCGACGCGGTTGGTGCCCTTCTCATATTTCTGGATCTGCTGGAACGTGATGCCGAGGCTTTCGCCCAGTTTTTCCTGGCTCATGCCCAGCATAGTGCGACGAAGACGAATTCGGCTTCCGACATGAATGTCGATCGGGTTCGGCCTCTTCTTGTTCTCGATCATATAGTGCGTCCTATCTGTAAAGTGGCCGCCGTCACTCGCCACACTGCAACTCTATGCACCCAATATGCATACACTATGTCACTGCTGCCCACACGGCGACGGAAGAATTTGCTTGCGCGAGAGCGGTCTACACTATGCAATTTCTAGGGTTTGCGGTCAATTGAGGTGTAATTTCGGCCCTAGTCGAGAGACTATTGCAATCACAAGCAAAGTAGAAATTATCAACCAGAAGTTATTATTACGAGTGTAATTGTCCCATTTGGAAACAGGAAAACGACCGAGGGTGGAATCTAATACGGCCTTGTCATCCAAGTTTATTTTACTGACGATCCTGCCATAGGGATCAACATAGGCCGAAATGCCATTATTGGCGCCTCGAATCAGTGAACGGCCCGTTTCTACGGCCCGCAGCCGTGATTGCAGAAAATGCTGGTAGGGCCCGGGTGTATTGCCGAACCATGCGTCATTCGTAATATTAAGAAGGGCGGAAACACTTGCCGATGACGGCTCGATCTCATCGGGAAAGATCGCCTCGTAGCAGATGAGCGGATAAAAGGTCTGCCCTCCGGGAAGGGTCAGCAGGGCGTGTCCGGCACCGGCGGTGAAACCACCCGGCACGTTGACGATATTGCCGATGCCGAGAGCATTGAAGATGCTTTCGAAGGGAAGATATTCGCCGAAAGGCGTCAGATGCACCTTGTCGGCGGCGGCCAGGATCTGCCCCTGGCTGTCGATCGCATAGACCGAATTATAGTAACGCGGCGGCTCTCCCGGTGGCCCGTCTTCCGTTCTGACCACACCCGCCAGCAGGATCTGCCCATCCTGCAGCACATCGGCGATGCGCACCAGCGCGTCGCGATATTGCGTCAGGATGAAGGGGACCGAGGTTTCCGGCCAGATGATGATATCCGGCCGCCGCTGCCCCTGTCGCGGCGGAAGCGCCGTCAGATCGAGATGCTCCTGAAACACGGCGACCCGATCATTGATATCCATTTTCTGGGCCTGATCGATGACCGGCTGGACGATGCGCACGCTGATATCGCCAGCCTCCGACGGCCCGGCCTCCGCCGCCGCGCCGAGCGGAGGCGCATCGGAGAGGCGATAGGCGCCGTAGCCGAGATGCGCGCATGCCAGGGCGAGCGCCAGCGCCAGGCCGGTCAGCATGCCGCGGCGCGTGCCCAACAAAGCGGGCGCCGCGGCGACGAAGACGGCGAGTGCGCTGACCCCGAACAGGCCGATCACCTGGTCGGTCTGCATCATCAGAGGGATCGGCATGACGCCATAGCCGATGGCATTCCAGGGAAAGCCGGTCAGAACAAAGCTTCTCAGCCATTCCGCCAGGCCGAAGCCGAGTGCCAGCGCCGTCAGCCGGCCGAAACCGTCGGACCAGAAGAGGCCGGCGATCCAGGTCGCAAGCCCATAGAAAATCGCCAGCACCGCCGGGAGGCCGAGGACCGCCAGCGGCAGCGCCCAGGCATATTCATCCGCCTCGACCAGCAGGGCGCTACCCAGCCACCAGAGCCCCGCCACGAAATAGCCGAAGCCGAAGAGCCAGCCGATCAGGATTGTGGAGCGGGACCTGGCAAGAAAGCCGGAGCCGGGCGCCGTCGACAGCCCATCCATCAGCCAGACAAGGAGCGGGAAGGAGACAAAGAGCGCTGCGACAAACGAGACCGGCGGAAGGGCCAAGGCGGCAAAGGCCCCGCTGGCGATGGCAAGCAGCGCCCGTCGCCAGCCCCAAAGCAGAATGACCCTGTTTGCTAGTCTTTCCATGCCCGCTATCCCCACCCGCATCAAGATCCGGTCAGAGCCCGGACTTCGCTCTGTTCGACCAGGTCCAGGTCCGCGCTTGCGAATCAGCCGCACCGCTTGCACCGCACCTGTCGGCTCTTGTTAGCGCAGTCCGTGGATGAGGGCCAAGCAACTTCCCGCATGCGGGCGCCCATTGACGCCGTCCCACGTAAAAGCGCGCCGAGAGCATCGGGCGTCGCCTCTCTTGGCAGAGCCGCAGGTCGGTTGCAGATCCAGCTCCGGTCAAGGGCGATCAGCCGTGATCGGCATCACCCTTGAGCCGGCGGGGCTGCCGGAGGCGTCCCCTCGTCCGTTGCGGAAAATTCGCCCTCTCCCTTGGAAAGACGGCGGCGCGCGGCCACCTGCCGCTTGCGCAGGATGCGGACACGCTTGATGCGCCTCGGATCGGCATCGAGGATCTGGAATTCGAAGCCAGGCACCGCCTGGACCAGTTCCCCACGCACCGGAATACGGCCAAGCGCGGAGAAGATCAGACCGCCAAGCGTATCGACATCCTCCAACTGATCGCGCACATCGAAATCGGGACCGATTGCCTCGGCGATGTCTTCCAGCTCGACACGCGCATCGGCAATGAAGACGTCGTCGCTGGTGCGGGAGAACATGGCCTCGTCGTCGTCATGCTCGTCCTCGACGTCGCCAATGACCATTTCGACAATGTCTTCGTGACTGACAAGACCATCGGTGCCGCCATATTCGTCGATCACCAATGCCATCTGGGTGCGCGCGGCCTGCATGCTCTGCAAGAGGTCGGAGGCCAGCATGGATGGCGGCACGAAAAGGATCTTGCGGATAAGACCTGCATCGGCAACCGTCTTGCTGAGATCCACACGGCCGAGATCGAAGGCCGGACGTGGCGTGCGCACCTGCTTCTCCTTCAGAACGGCATCAGGTGCGGCATCGACCTGCACGGCCTTGGCGGAGGCGCCGCGGCGCTTGTTGCGCGCCTGCTTGGC
This sequence comes from Rhizobium sp. SSA_523, assembly GCF_030435705.1. Lineage (NCBI taxonomy): Bacteria > Pseudomonadati > Pseudomonadota > Alphaproteobacteria > Hyphomicrobiales > Rhizobiaceae > Affinirhizobium > Affinirhizobium gouqiense. The sequence goes on along the minus strand of NZ_CP129382.1, from coordinate 3,236,679 downwards.
GAGGTAGGACAGAAGATCGCGGATGTGGACGAAGCCGCGCGGATCGTCCAGCGTCTCGGCATAGACGGGCATTCGGGAGCGGCCGGTTTCTTCGAAATAGATCAGCAGTTCCCCTAAGGTCATGCTCATCTCGACCGCCTCGATATCGGCGCGGGGGATCATGATGTCCTCGACCCGTACCTCGCGAAAGCGGAGAATATTGTGCAGCATGGCCCGTTCTTCGGGCGAGAAGGCTGAACTGACGGCGGTATCCGTCAGGAGCGCATCGGCGAGATCCTCGCGCAGGCGCTCCCCTTGCGCTGGCCTGAGAAGACGGATCGCCCGCGACCAGAATGAGTTTTGCGAGCGATGTGAAATCTCGCGTTTGGGAGAACTTCCGGAGTCGTCGGTGGAAGCCTGTTCCGAGCCGGCACTGTCATGCGCGGCATTTGTGGATATCTCGGTCATTGGTCCAGTTTACACGATTGGGTCTTGTCCCGCATAGGGATCAGATAGGCCAAGCCTTGCCAAAATACGAGTCTCGAGCGCTTCCATTTTTTCAGCCTCGTCGCTCTCCATGTGGTCGTAGCCGAAAAGATGGAGAAAACCATGCACCATCAGATGCGTCAGATGATGGTCGAAGGGCTTGTCCAGATCCTGTGATTCCCGCTCCAGGGTCTCTCTCGCAATCACGATATCGCCCAGCATCGGCCCCGGCATGCCACCGGGCGTGACCGGAAAGGCGGGAAAGGACAGGACATTGGTCGGCTTGTCCTGGTCGCGCCATTCGGCATTGATCTCTCTGATCGCCGCATCTGCGGTAAAAACCAGCGAAACCTCACAGGGTTGCGGCGGAAACGGCTGTTTTTCTTCTTCGGAGAGATAAGCCGCAGCGACGCCTAGGACGTGGGCGCAAAGCTCGTCCAGCCGTTCCTCGGCGGGCCAGCCCTCGTCTTCGACGCTGATCTGTATATCCAGTTGGGGCATGTGGCTGAAGACCTAGTGGACTGAATGCAATTGCGAGTTCCACCTGCTGCGGTCTGGAGGATCAAAAGTCAAATCCGAACTCCGGCCGCATCATTAAACTGCCAGTGACCTGTCGATTTCCGACATCTGCACTTGCGGCTGCTGCGAGCACTCGCAAATGTCGGGCAATCAGGCGACTAGGAGCGGTCCGCTTCCTCGCTTTCCTCATGAACGGCATATTGCGCATCATAGGCTCTGACGATCCGGCCGACCAGCGGATGGCGAACGACATCGGTGTCCTTGAAGCGGATGACGGAAATGCCTTCGACGTCCTTCAACACCTGCAGCGCCTCGACGAGACCGGATTTGACACCGCGCGGCAGATCCACCTGGCTGGGATCGCCGGTGATGATCATGCGCGAATTCTCGCCAAGCCGCGTCAGGAACATCTTCATCTGCATCGACGTGGTGTTCTGCGCCTCGTCCAGAATGACGGCGGCATTGGCAAGAGTCCGTCCGCGCATGAAGGCCAGCGGCGCGATTTCGATGACGCCGGCCGTGATCGCCCGCTCCACTTTGTCGCCGGTGATCATATCGTAGAGAGCGTCATAAAGCGGCCGCAGATAAGGATCGACCTTTTCCTTCATATCGCCCGGAAGAAAGCCCAGCCGCTCGCCGGCTTCCACGGCCGGGCGCGAGAGGATGATCCGATCGACCGCGCCGCGCTCCAGAAGCTGGGCGGCATGCGCAACGGCGAGATAGGTCTTGCCCGTACCGGCAGGGCCGACGCCGAAGACAAGCTCCGAACGCTCCAGCGCCCGCATATAGGAATCCTGCGTGGGCGTCCGCGCCTGAACTGTCTTCTTGCGGGTGGAAATCTGCGCCATGGAGAGCTTTGCCTTCCGCTCCAGCGTCGGCAAGGTCAGTTGATCCTCTGCCGCAACAGCCATGCGGATGGCGCCTTCCACGTCCGACGTCTCCACGGATCCGCCCTTCTGAAGCCTCTCATACAGAAAATCCAGCGCACGGCGGGCCTGATTGGTCGCCAGAACCTCGCCGCTGATGCTGACCGAATTGCCGCGCGCGCGCGCATCGACGTTCAGCCGCTCCTCAAGCAGCTTCAGGTTCTGATCGAATTGTCCGAAAAGCTCGCTCGCAAGCCGATTGTTCTCGAACGTCAAGACAAAGTGATTGGCGTCAATCGCGGCGGACCGGGTGTGGCGCGAGGATGAAGAGACCAATTCACGTTCGTTCAAGCAGGGAGACTCCCATAAGGTTGTCGGGCCATTTAACGCTCAATTCTCTCCGCGAACAAGCTATTCGGACCCGTGCCGGTGATTCGTACAGAAATAATGTCACCGATTTGCGATGAATTTGCATCAACATTCACCGATTGCAGCCAAGGCGAACGGCCGATCAGCTGGCCGGGGTTTCGCCCCGCTTTTTCCAGGAGAATATCGACTGTCTTGCCCACGCAGCCCTCGGCAAATTCATTCTGCTGTTTCAGAAGCAAGGCCTGAAGCCGCTCAAGACGCTCGGCCTTGACCTCCTCCTCGACCTGAGAACCGAGCTCGGCACCGGGAGTTCCGGGCCTGGTCGAATATTTGAAGGAATAGGCCTGGGCGTAGCGCACCCGCTCCACCAGCTTCAGCGTGTCTTCGAAATCGGCATCGGTTTCGCCGGGAAAGCCGACGATGAAATCGCCCGAAAGAGCAATGTCCGGACGGGCCTCGCGAATGCGCTCGATCAGCCGGATATAGTCATCGGCCGTATGGCGCCGGTTCATTGCCTTCAAGATGGCGTCGGAGCCGGCCTGCACCGGCAGGTGCAGATAGGGCATCAGGGCCCGCAGATCGCGATGCGCCGCGATGAGCCGATCGTCCATATCGCGCGGATGGCTGGTCGTATAGCGCAGCCGCGCCAGACCCGGGATCTCCGCCAGATGGTACAGCAGGTCGCCAAGGCTCCAGGCCGCGCCATTTGGCCCCTGGCCATGCCAGGCATTGACGTTCTGCCCGAGAAGGGTGATCTCGCGCACGCCGCCATCGATGAGCCGCTTTGCTTCGTCGACGATCTGTCCGAGCGGACGGGACACTTCGGAGCCGCGCGTATAGGGAACGACACAGAAGGTGCAGAACTTGTCGCAGCCTTCCTGAACCGTCAGGAAGGACGTCACGCCGCGCGCCCGGACCGCCGCGCGGTCGGTCTTCGGCAGATGCTCGAACTTGTCCTCCACCGCATAATCGGTTTCGATCACCCGTTCGCCCTTGCGCGCGCGTCGAAGCGCCTGGGGAAGGCGATGATAGGTCTGCGGACCGATCACCACATCCACGGCCGGTGCGCGTCGGAGGATCTCCTCGCCCTCGGCCTGAGCCACGCAGCCGGCGACCCCGATCATCATCTCGCGGCCACTGGCATTGCGCTCCTTTTTCATGTCGCGCAGCCGTCCGAGGGCGGAATAGACCTTTTCCGCGGCCTTTTCCCGGATATGGCAGGTGTTGAGGAGAACGAGATCCGCCTCCTCCATGCTGTCCGTCGTCACATAGCCTTCGCTTGCCAGCGCATCGCCCATGCGAACGGAATCGTAAACGTTCATCTGACAGCCATAGGTCTTGATGAAGACCTTGCGCGAATTCGCCCGGATCTCGGGTCGCATCTCGGGTCGCGTCTCGGCTCGCAGCGTGGGGCGCGCATCGGCATGCGCCATGCGCCCGGCTTCAAAACGGGTCTCGGTCATGGTCGCGGCCGCATCTGCGGTCCCTGGAAGAATGGCGGTCTCTTCGGTCATGGCGGCTTCTTTACTGCAAGATGCCCGCAAATAGAAGGGATGTTTCAACCGCCGCGCGGGTAGAGACGCTGCTGGAGCTGGATGCGCAAGCGGGCGATGACGGCAGCGCCGGCGATCTTGCGATTGGTATCGGCCCGAAACTCCACCGCCTCGCCGAAATCGACATCGACATCCAGCGCCTCCGCCTTCAGCACGCCCATCAGATGCGGCACGAGCTCCACATCGCCCGGCCAGGCAGCGATCGGCCGGTGATAGCGCCCCATGGGCATGCCGTAAATGCCGGTATAGGCGATCGAAACCGGCTGGACATAGACCACGCCATCGGGAGAGGCCGGAACGGCGGAGGCGGCCGCGCCGAAAAGCGATGTCTTGACAGTGAGCAGCCGGTTGCCGTCCGAGGTCGTGCCTTCCGGAAACAGCACGATGATCTCGCCTTTGGCCAGCCGTTCGGCGATCTCATTGACCTGCTCGCCGGCCTTGCGCTTCTGTTCGCGCTCGACAAAGACGGTCTTCTGCCACTTCGCCAGCAAGCCGAAGACAGGCCAGGTGGCGACGTCCGACTTGGCGATGAAGGCGACATCCGCCACGGCGCCGAGCACCAGGATATCCTTCCAGGAGGCGTGGTTGGCGACCAGCATCAAGGGGCGGCGGCGTTCCGGCTGCCCATGGATCCGTATGCGGATGCCGAGGAGACGGCAGGCCGTGCGGTGCCACCAGCGGGGCAGACGCCGCCGCAAGGGCCAGTCGAAGCGCAGCGCCATCAGCTGGAAGGGCAAAAGAAGAAGGGTGACCACCGTCAGAACGAGAACGGTGATGGCGATCCGCAGGACGGTGATCACGTATCGTCCTTGTCCAGCGGGATACCGTAGAGCTCCAGGCGGTGACCGACGAGGCGAAAGCCGTGCTCGCGGGCAATCCGTTCCTGCAACGCCTCGATCTCGGCCGAGTGAAATTCGATCACCTCGCCGGTCTTGACGTCGATCATATGGTCGTGATGCTCCTCAGGCACGGTCTCGTAGCGCGAGCGGCCATCGCGGAAATCATGCTTTTCGATAATGCCGGCATCCTCGAACAGTTTCACTGTCCGGTAGACGGTGGAAATGGAGATGCGCCCGTCGATCTTGGTGGAGCGTCGATACAACTCCTCCACATCGGGATGATCATCGGAATCCTGCAGGATCCGGGCGATCACGCGCCGCTGTTCGGTCATGCGCATGCCACGCTCGGCGCACAGCTCCTCCAGCGTCTTGGAAAGGTCTGTCATGTCGTTCCGGCCTTGCATTGCAGTCTGGTCAGAGGACAGGGACTAGCGAAGATCGCGCCGCATGACAAGCGCGGCGGTTCGCGTTCCATCGGCTGCGGCATAATAGGCCGGCCGGCGCGCCACATCGGCAAAGCCGAGCCGCCTGTAGAGCCCGATCGCGGCCGCATTCGCCTCATCCACTTCAAGGAAGATGGTTTCGGCGCCACGCTCCGTCGCTTCCCGCAGCGCAGCCTGCATCAGGCGCCAGCCGAGGCCGGCGCGCGCGAGCTTCTCACTGACGGCGATCGTCAGGATCTCCGCTTCGCCCGCCACTTCCCGCGCGAGGACGAAGCCCGCCAGCGGGCGGCTGAAGAACGCATTGGACTGGATGGCGGCAAAGCCGAAGACACCGGCCTGGCCGAGCAGGCTCAAGACCTCATCCTCGCCCCATTGGCGCGAGAAGCGCTGCCCGTGGAGATCCGATGCCGCCAGGGCATCCGCTTCCTGCAGCGGAACGATGTCGAAAAACGGCTTCCAGGTCAGATAATCTTCGAACATAGACGAGGTTCAGGCACGCGCGAGAGCAAATCCATCTTGCGGTTTAGCATCCGGCCCGCGCAAGTAAAGCGGTCTTGGCGCCGCATAGCGCTGATCCGCCATGGCGCCGATGCGCGCGACGGTGGCGATCTCGAAACGATCCGGTTCCGAGGAGGCCGATGCGTCCCGCAGGAGCGCTGCCGCCGAGCCGGTGACCTGCGCTTCATGATCGGCGAGCAGCTGGCGCAGCTCATCGAGCGACAGGATCGATGGCGCCGAGAGAGCCTCGCCGGCATCAGAAAAGGCCTGCGCGTAGATCTGCTCGCGCTTCGCATCCATGGCGGCAACCACCGCCTGACCAGGATGACGCTGCAGATGCGATGCGGCCATGGTCTCCAGCGTCGTCACACCGACACAGGGGATGCTGAGCGCAAGCGCCAGGCCACGCGCCGCGGCCACGCCGACGCGAATGCCGGTGAAGGAGCCGGGGCCGACCGTCACGGCGATCCGGTCGAGATCGTCGAGTTTCAGATCCGCGGCCGCCATGGTTTTCTCGATCATCGCCATGAGCCGCTCTGCATGGCCCTTGCCGATGAGATCCGTCTCCTGCGCCAGCACCGTGGTGCGGGACGCGTCGAAGACCGCGGCGGAACAATCCGCCCCGGCCGTATCGATGGCGAGCACTTTCATGATCTGGTCAGAGCGCCTCGACAGCCTGCACTTCGGGGACGAAATGGCGCAGCAGATTCTGCACGCCATGCTTCAGCGTGGCGGTGGACGAGGGGCAACCTGAGCAGGCACCCTTCATGTTCAGATAGACCGTTCCATCGCGGAACCCCTTGAAGGTGATATCGCCTCCATCCTGGGCCACGGCCGGACGCACGCGCGTCTCCAGAAGCTCCTTGATGGTGGCGACGATGGTTTCATCTTCCGCTTCGAAGAATTCGCCTTCCTCATCCGTCATTTCGGCAAAGCTTGCAGTGCCGCCCATGACCGGCTGACCGGACATGAAATGCTCCATGATCGAACCCAGAATGGCCGGCTTCAGGTGCTGCCACTCCTGATCCTCTTTGCTGACGGTGACGAAATCGTAACCGAAATAAACCGCCGTCACGCCCGGAATGGCGAAAAGCCGCGCCGCCAGGGGTGAGGCCTCCGCTTCACCGGCGGACCGGAAATCCGCGGTTCCCTTTTCCATCACCACCTTGCCCGGCAGGAATTTCAGGGTTGCCGGATTGGGTGTGGCTTCTGTCTGGATGAACATTGTCAGGCTCCCGGGCGGCCAGTACGGCGCCAGATTAGAATTCTTCCAAAGAAGATAGTTCGTATCAGGTTTACATTCAAGTGCGCTCTTGCGCCGACAAGGTCAAGCCCTGGACGGGCGCGGTGGTCGATCGGGCATTCACCGGAGCGTTCCCGGCTCAGCACAAGGCATCGATCTCGTCATTGCTGAGCGTCTCCGGCAGCACCGTCACCGGGATCGGGAAGGCGGAGGCGCGCCCGGCAAGCAAAGTCACCAGGGGGCCGGGCCCCTCGGTGGCGCCACCGGCGGCCAGGACCAGAATGGCGATATCCTGATCCTCCTCGATGGCGGCATGGATTTCCTCCGTGGCACTGCCCTCGCGAATCACCACTTCCGGATCGATGCCGATGGTTTCGCGAACCTGCTGCGCCGCCTTGGCCATGACGGCCTCGGCTTCGTCGCGCGCCTCTGCCCGCATGATCTGCTCGACGCCCAGCCATTGCTGGAAATCGCCTTCCGGAATCACATAGAGCAGAACCAGCCCACCATTGGAATTTTGCGCGCGCCGTCCCGCATAGTGGACGGCCTTTTCGCATTCGGGCGTGCCGTCGATGACGGCCATGAACTTGCGCCGATGCCCCTCCAGCCGCGAAAGCCGTTTAGAAACCATGACCGCTCCCCTGTCTCGAAACGTCTTGCGAGCGAACTTATACGAATGTCGCGAAATGAAAACCCGCCGTTGGATCTGTCAACGGCGGGCTGATCTGAAGCTGCGATCGGCCTCAGCGCAGGAAGCCGATGATGTCGTAGACGTCGTTCAGCACCGCCTCGGCGCGGGCGCGGGCCCGCTCGCCGCCATCGCGCAGGATGGCATCGATATGGCTCGTATCGCCCAGCAGCCGCTGCATTTCCGTGCTGATCGGCGCCAGCACCTCAACGGCCAGATCGGCCAGAGCCGGCTTGAAGACGGAGAATTGCTGGCCGCCGAATTCCGTCAGCACCTCTTGCTTCGTCTTGTCGGCCAGCGCGGCATAGATGCCGACCAGATTTTCGGCCTCCGGACGGCCGGAAAGCCCCTCGACCTCCGATGGCAGGCCATCCGGATCGGTCTTGGCCTTGCGGATCTTCTTCAGGATCTCGTCGGCATTGTCCGTCAGGTTGATGCGCGACAGATCGGAGGGATCGGATTTGGACATCTTCTTCGTGCCGTCGCGCAGGCTCATGACCCGCGGTGCAGGACCACCGATCAGCGGCTCGACCAGGGGGAAAAAGCCATGGATCGGCTCTTCGCCGACCACCATGTCGACGCCCTTGCCGGTCGTGCGGATCTTGTCCTGGAAGTCGATGTTGAACTTCTGGGCGATGTCGCGGGCCAGTTCCAGATGCTGCTTCTGATCGTCGCCCACCGGAACATGCGTGGCGCGATAGACGAGGATATCGGCCGCCATCAGGCTCGGATAGGCAAGCAGGCCAAGCGACGCGTTTTCGCGATCCTTGCCCGCCTTGTCCTTGAATTGCGTCATCCGGTTCATCCAGCCGATGCGCGCAACGCAATTGAAGATCCAGGCCAGCTCGGCATGCTGCGGAACCGCCGACTGATTGAAGACGATATGTTTGACCGGATCGATGCCCGACGCGATGAAGGCCGCGGCAATGGAGCGTATCTGGCCTTTCAAATCCTCATGGACCAGCTGCGCGGTGATCGCATGCAGGTCGACGACACAATAAATGCAGTCGTTATTGTCCTGCAGCGCCACGAATTTGCGAATGGCACCCAGGTAATTGCCAAGATGGAGATTGCCGGTCGGCTGGACGCCGGAAAAGACAAGCGGCTTGAAACTGTTCATATCGTCCTCGTTAAGGCTGGTGGAGGGCCACAGGCTTTCGGGAACGGGCCATCGGAGAGGGTGAAGATCTCTTCGCGACCCGCCCTTGAGGGCCAGGGTTTTGCAGTCGCGCATCAAGCATGGCAGCAGGCCTGCGATCAAGTGGCTTGCGGACAACAAAGCGGGTTAATCTGCGTCTCGCGGCTCACCTGTCGCGTCAGCCTGCACACAGAGGATCGGGACGAGAGGAAGGTTCTGATCAGCCTTCTGCGTGCTGGATAAGATCCCAAAGATTGCCGTAGAGATCGGCAAAGACGGCCACCGTCCCATAGGCTTCGTGCCGCGGTTCCTCGAGAAAGCGGACCCCTTCCGCCAGGAATGCCGCGTGATCGCGGGCGAAATCGTCGGTCTTGAGGAAAAACGAGACCCGGCCGGCCGTCTGCTGGCCAATGGCCGCCTGCTCGGCCGCGCCAACGGCCTTGGCGAGCAGAAGACCCGCACCCTCGCCGCCCTTCGGCCTGACGACGAGCCAGCGCTTGCCCTCCTCCGGCAGAGGCGTGTCGAAGACGCAGTCGAAACCGAGCGTGCGGCAATAGAAGGTCTTGGCACGGTCGTAATCATCAACAAGGAGGGTGACGAGAAAGATAGACGTCTGCTGCATGCGGCTCTCCAGCTTGGATTTTGCCACATGAGCATGGCGCACTGTCAGCGCGCAACCCTCGACGACAGCACCCGGCGAAAGCCGGGCGCCGATTGACGCCTATCCGCCGTCATCGCGGGCCCTGCGCCGAGGATTGGTGGCGTTGATGCCGTTGATGGCGTCGATGGCGTCGATGACAAGGAACGGGTCGAAAATGCCCGAGACGAGCCCGAGCATGACGCAAGGTAACCGATCAATGCGTGAAGGCGGCAGCGATCAGGGCCTTGGTGTAATCCTGCGCCGGGCTTTCGAAGATCTCCTCCGTCGGCCCCTCCTCGACGATCTTGCCGCTCTTCATGACGATCACATGATCCGAAATGGCCCGGACCACGGAGAGATCGTGGCTGATGAAGACATAGGACAGATCGTGCTTCTGCTGGAGATCCCGCAAGAGATCGATCACCTGCCGCTGCACCGAGCGATCGAGCGCCGAGGTGGGCTCGTCGAGGATCACCACTTTCGGTTTCAGGATCATCGACCGCGCAATGGCGATGCGCTGGCGCTGGCCGCCGGAAAATTCGTGCGGATAGCGGTTGCGGGCGGCCGGATCCAGACCGACCTCCGTCAAGGCCTCGATGGCCCGCTTGTCGCGGTCGGCCTTGCTGAGGTTCGGCTCGTGGACGAAAAGCCCTTCGGTGATGATCTCGCCCACGGTCTGACGCGGCGACAGGGAACCGTAAGGATCCTGGAAGACGAGCTGCATCTGGCGGCGGAAGGGCCGCATGGCGCGCCGGTCCAGCAGCGAGATGTCATTGGTCTCGAACCGGTAGCGACCCTCCGATTCCAGCAGGCGCAGGAGTGCGCGACCCAGAGTGGATTTTCCCGAGCCGGATTCGCCGACGATGCCGATGGTCTGCCCCTGCCGGAGCGAGATATTAACGGTATCCACCGCCCGGAAGGTGCGGTTGCTCTTGAACAGGATGCCGGAGCCGATCTGGAAATCCACCGTGACATTGCGGCCTTCCAGGATGATCGGCGCATCCGGTGCCGGCGGTGCCTTGGCGCCGGAGGGTTCGGCCGCCAGCAGCATCTTCGTATAGTCATGGCGCGCATGGTCGAAGATCTCGTCCCGGGTGCCTTCTTCGACGACTTCGCCACGCCGCATGACGATCACCCGGTCGGCCACATGCTTCACCACGCCCAGATCATGGGTGATCAGGACGATGGCCATGCCGAAGCGTTTCTGCAGATCCGCCAGAAGATCCAGGATCTGCGCCTGGATCGTCACATCCAGCGCCGTTGTCGGCTCGTCGGCGATCAGAAGATCCGGCTCGTTGGCGAGCGCCATGGCGATCATCACGCGCTGGCGCTGTCCGCCGGACATTTCATGCGGATAGCTGTCGATCCGACGGTCCGGCTCCGGAATGCCGACCAGCCTCAGCAGTTCCAGCACTCTCTCACGCGCTGCGCGCTTTCCCATATTGCGGTGGTGGATCAACGGTTCGGCGATCTGCCTGCCGATCGTGTAGAGCGGATCAAGCGATGTCATGGGCTCCTGGAAGATCATCGTGATCTTGGAGCCGCGCACGCCGTTCAGCTGCGACAGGGAGGCATTGACCAGTTCCTGGTCGCGATAGCGGGCCGAGCCGCTGACACGGCCATTGGCCGCGAGCAGCCCCATGATCGCCATCATGGTCTGGCTCTTGCCCGAACCGCTTTCACCGACGATTGCGAGCGTCTCGCCTTTGGCGACGGAGAAGTTCGTGCCCTTGACCGCCTGAACCTCGCCGTCGGGCGTGGCGAAATCCACCTTCAGGTTCTCGACCATCAGCACGGCATTGCTGTTATTGTCTTTCACCATGATCAACGGTCCTTCGGATCGAGGGCATCGCGCAGGCCATCGCCGACGAAATTCAGCGAGAACAGCGTAAGCACGAAGAAGATCGACGGGAAGATCAGCAGCCAGGGTGCGTTCTGCATGTTCTTGGCGCCCTCCGAGATCAGCGTGCCCCAGCTTGCCAAAGGCGCCTGCACGCCGAGGCCGAGGAAGGAGAGGAAGCTCTCGGTCAGGATGACCTGCGGCACGACGACGGTGACGAAGACGATCACCGGACCGATCGTATTGGGAATGATGTGGCGGCGGATGATCTGCCAATCCGTCAGGCCGAGCGCCTGGGCCGCACCGACGAATTCGCGCCGCTTCAAGGACAGGGTCTGGCCGCGGACGATACGGGCCATTTCCAGCCATTGGACCGCGCCGATGACGATGAAGATCAGGATCACCGACCGGCCGAAGAAGACGACCAGCACGACGACGAGAAAGACGAAGGGCAGCGAATAGAGGATTTCCACCAGCCGCATCATGATATTGTCGATGCGCCCCCCCAGATAGCCCGAGGTCGCGCCATAGATGACGCCGATGCCAAGGGAGACGAGCGAGGCGGCGAGGCCGACGGCAATCGATATCTGGCCTCCCAGCATGACGCGCACCAAAAGATCGCGGCCATTGCTGTCGGTGCCGAAGAAGAAATATTTCTGGTCGACGGTCCCCGTCAGCACCATGCTCTTCTGGTCGGCCGCGGTTTCCTTGACTTGCGTGTTCTTGAACTCGTTGACCCGGTCGAAATAGCGGATGGCTCGCGGATCGATGGGACTGGCGGACGTCACGGTTGCCGTAAAGACGCCGTCCTCCAGCTCGAACGCGTCGAGAGTCAGGCGGGCGCGCTTGGCGGCCGACGCCGCCACGTCTTCCAGGCTCTTCGGATCCGGCCGCGGATCAAGGCTCGGCGGAATGGTGACGTAGGACGGGAAGACCTCGTCATAGGCATGCGGCACGAAAAACGGCCCGGCAAAGGAAAACAGGCCGATCAGGAGCAGCATGAAGCAGCCGCCCATGGCGGCCTTGTTGCGGCGAAAACGCAGCCAGGCCAGTTGGCCGAGGCTTCGGCCCTCGATGGCCGGCTTGCTTGCGGAAATATCAGTCATGGCGAACCCTCGGGTCGAGCAGGCCATAGGCGATGTCGACGATGAGGTTGAAGACGATCACGAAGATCGCGACGAGGATCACGGTGCCCATCACCAGCGGATAGTCGCGGTTGAGGGCTCCGAGGACGAAATAGCGCCCGACGCCGGGAATGGTGAAGATGCTTTCCACCACGGCCGAACCGGTGAGCAGCGCCGCGGCGCAAGGGGCGAGATAGGAGACCACCGGCAGCATGGCGCCCCGCAGCGCATGGGTGACAACGACGACGCGGGAGGGCAGGCCGTAGGCCTTCGCGGTGCGGATATGATCGGTATGCAGGGCTTCGATCATGGCCCCACGGGTCAGGCGCGCGAAGACGGCGAGCTGCGGCAGGGCGAGCGCGATCATCGGCAGAATGAGATATTGTGCGGAACCATCGCCCCATCCACCCGCCGGCAGCCAGGAGAGGATGACGGCGAAGATCAGGGTCAGCACCGGGCCGACAACGAAATTGGGGATGGTCACGCCCACGGTGGCGAAGGCCATCAGGCCGAAATCCAGCACGCTGTTCTGACGCAGAGCGGCAATCGTGCCGATGATCACACCGCCGATCAGGGCAATCAGAATGGCAAAGCTGCCAAGCTGCACCGAGTAAGGCAGCGCCTTGCCGATCAGTTCGGCAACGGTGTTGTCCTTATAGATGAAACTCGGCCCGAAATCGCCGGTCACGGCATTGCCGACATAGTGGAGATATTGTTTCCACAGCGGCTGGTCGAGTTGGTAGGTGGCGAGAATATTCGCCATGGTCTGAGGCGGCAGCGGGCGTTCCAGGTTGAACGGGCCGCCCGGCGCGAAGCGCATCAGAAAGAACGAAATCGTCACGACGATGAAGACCGTGGGAACGGCACTCATCAGCCGTCGCAGGACAAAGCTGATCATGGGCTCAAAAAGAACGGACGCGCGGCACCCTTTTTTTCGGGCGGCCGCGCGTCATTCTCCCTTTACGATTATTCGGAAACGCTGAGGAACTTGGAGAGGTGTTCGTTGACCGCGTTATCCTGCCAGCCCGATACGCGCTGGGACACGAGCCACAGATTGGCCGTGTTCATCAGGGGCGCGATTGGCTGGTCACGGCTGATCAGCGCTTCCGCCTGCTTCAGGAGTTCGATGCGCTTGGCTTGATCCTGCTCGGCATAGGATTGCTGCATCAGCTTGTCGAATTCGGCATTGTTGTACTTGGCGTAGTTGAAGGTCTTGTTGGTGCTGATGTTCAGCGCCAGGAAGTTTTCCGGATCGGCATAATCGGCCGTCCAGCCGGCGCGCGCGACGTTGAATTTTCCGCCTTCCTGCAGATAAGCATAGTGAGACGCCACGTCGAGGTTCACCAGCGAGACAGTCGCGCCGAACGTGTTCTTCCACATATCGGCAACTGCGGTTGCCACGCGCTCGTGATTGGCATTGGTGTTGTAGCGGATCTCGATCGAAAGCGGCTTTGCGCCCTCGCCGTAACCGGCTTCCTTCATCAGCGCGATGGCCTTGTCTTCGCGGTCGATCTGCGAGATCGAAGCCCATTCGGGCACAGCGCCTTCGCCATAGCCTTCCATGCCCGGCGGAACCAGGTGATAGGCGGGCAATTGGGCGCCGGAATAGATTTCGCTGGCCAGGAAGTCGCGGTCGACGGCCATCGAAAGCGCGGTGCGGACGCGCACGTCGCTATAGGGGGCCTCGCGGGTGTCGAATGTATAGTAATAGGTCGCGAGCGACGGATTGACATGGACCTGCTCGCCATAGCTCTCGCGCAGGCGTTTGATCTGGTCGGCTGAGAAATTGTAGACGAGGTCCATTTCCTTCGCTTCGAAGCGGCGGACGGAGGCGGCATCGTCATCGATCGGGTAGAAGATGACCTTGTCGAGCTTCACATTGGCGACATCCCAATACTGGTCGTTCTTGACGACCGTCAGCGTATCGTTCGGCACATGCGACTGCAGCTTGAAGGCGCCGTTGGAGACCATGTTGCCCGGCTTGACGAACTGATCGCCGAACTTCTCGAAATTCGCCTTGCTGATCGGCAGGGCCGTCTGGTGCGCGAGAAGCTGCAGGAAGAAGGGGGTCGGGCGCTCCAGGGTGATCTGGAAGGTCTTGTCATCCACGGCCTTCACGCCCAGCTGGTCGAGCGGCAATTCGCCCTTGTTGACCTTCTCGGCATTCTTGATCGGGTAGAGGATGTTGGCATAGCCGGCGGCGGTCTTCGGATCCTCGACCCGGCGCATGGCGAATTCGAAATCACCGGCCGTGACCGGGGTCCCGTCGGACCACTTGGCATTGTCGCGGATCTTGAAGGTGTAGACGGTACCATCATCCGAGACGGTCCAGCTTTCGGCCGAGCCCGGCACGATCTTGCCCGCGGCGTCATAGACCGTCAGGCCTTCGAACAGGTCCTTGACGACAAAGCCCTCGATGTCGATCGAGATATGCGCATAGTCCAGAGTTTGCGGTTCACCGCTATTGCCGCGATGAAGCACCGCCTCCGCAAAGGCGCTCGACGCGCCGAAGACGAGTGCGCCGGCGAGCATTGTGGATGCCAAAGTCCGATTGAGGAAGCCCATAGGTTTCTCCTTTTCCCCGGTTCTTATTGGGTTGGGCGCGCAAGAAATGCGAAACCGTCTCGGAAAACAATAGGCGTTCGAGGCAATTTGACGGCAATCCATCACTTTTGCGGCAACGCCATTCCTCCCCGTTTCCACATGCTTGCAGGCTCACGCGCAAGACAAATACCGTCGGATGCAGAATGTCAAGAAACACCCGTAATGTTAGAATTTCTTAACGTGCTTTAATATAAACGGCCGACTTATCTCCAGTTTGAGCAAAAATGACCTTATTCGGGTCACTTTCTGAAACCACATGCTCTGCCATCACCGGCCGTCCATTGAAGGACGGTCTGTTTCAAGGAGCACTCAATGCGTAGACTGTTTTGCGTCGCGCTTGCGAGCGTGATTGCTCTCTCTTCTGCGGTCGCGGCAGAAACCAATTCGAAAAAGCGACGGAGCACTTTGTTCAAGCATGATTACAGCGCCGCCTATACTGTGCAGCGCGTCAGCGTCAAAACCGGCTGCTTCCCCGAAAGACTGGAAGCCATACTGGCCCATATCGCGGCCAAGACCGGCAAGAAACCGGTCGTCACCTCCGGCCATCGTCCGCGCTCGGGAACCTCGCAGCACAGCCATTGCCTGGCGGCCGATATCCGGGTGCCCGGCGTTTCCGATCGCAAGATCGTCGCGGCAGCCGCCAGCGCGCCGGGCATTGGCGGCATAGGCCGCTATTGCAACGGCATTATCCATGTCGATATCGGCCCGAAGCGCCGCTGGGTCTATTGCTGAGGCGGCGGCGTGCGCGGCTTGCGCTTCAGGTTTCGGCGGATCATGCCAAGATCAGCACCTCCGATCAGGAAGGCCGTGGCGAAGTAGACGATCATGGCCACGGCGATCAGGACGAACAAGGCCATCACCTGATGCAGGAGCCCCGTCTCCGGCGTCAGCCACGGGCCGGCGGGACCGAGGGCATAGGTCAGCGCCGCGCACATCACGCCGGTCGAGACGAGCAGCAGGGCCGTGCGCCTGGCAAGCGCCCATTCCCATTTCAGGTGGCCGCGCCACAACAGCGTCGAGAAGAGGAGAACCGTGTTGATCCAGCCGGCAGCGGCCTCGGCTGTGGCGATCCCGCGTTCGGCGATCAGCGGGAACAGCGTGATGGCCAGTGTCGAGTTGACGACCACCGAAACGATGGTGAACCGCATGGGCGTCCTGGTGTCTTCGCGCGCGTAAAATCCCGGCTGAAGCGCCTTGATCATGACGAAACCCGGCAGGCCCAGCCCGTAAATGGCGAGGATGGAGGCAACGACGGCGGTATTCTCGGCCGAAAAGGCGCCCCTCTCGTACAGGACGCGGATAATCGCCTCGGACAGGACCCACAGGCCGCCGGCAGCCGGCAGCGTGAGGAAGAGCACGAATTCCAGCGAGCGGTTCTGGATGCCCTCCGCCTCCTTCATGTGACCGCCCTTCAGCGCCCGGGCGAGCTCCGGCAGAAGTACCACGCCGACGGCCACGCCGACCACGCCCAATGGCAGCTGGTAGATCCGGTCCGCATATTGCAGCGCGGCGATCGCGCCTTCCTTGCCAGACGCGATCGCCTGGCCGATGATCTGGTTGATCTGCGTGATGCCGCCGGTCACGGCAGCCGGCACTGCGAGAATGAGGAGACGCTTGACGTTCGGCGTCATTCTCGGCAGCCGGAATCGAATGCTGATGCCCGCCCTGACCACGCCGAAATAAACGACCGCCAGTTGCAGGACGCCGGCGACCAGCACGCTCCAGGATAGATACCAGGCAGTGGTCAGCGGGTCGGCGCCATTCCACAAGGTATAGAAGAGGACGCTGATCATGACGAGGTTGAGGAAGATCGGCGCGATGGCGGCAGCGAAGAAATGATGCAGGGAATTCAGCATGCCGCTCATCATGGCGGTCAGCGACATGCACATGAGATAGGGAAACATCACGATCGCCATGCGGATGGTCAGCGATGTCTTTTCCGGATCCTCGGCAAAGCCCGGGGCAATGATGAAGCGCACCAATAGCGGCATGGACAGCTGCATGACGATGGTGATCGCCAGCAATGCCGTGAACAGGACGCCGAAGACTTCTTCGGAGAAGCGTTTGGCGCCCTCCACGCCATTGGCCTCTATTTCCTTGGAAAACAGCGGCACGAAGGCAGCGTTGAAGGCGCCTTCGGCAAACAGGCGGCGGAACAGGTTCGGAAACCGGAAGGCGGCGTAGAAGACATCGGCCATGGGGCCGGTTCCCAGCGCCGCGGCCATCAGGGTCTCGCGGGCAAAACCGAAAATCCGGCTTCCGAGCGTGGCGCCGCCAACCGTCGCGAATTTCTTGACGAGGCTCATGCGTCTGCCCGGCTCTTGCGCGGCCGGTTGGTCGCAGCCACCGCGACCGGATCGGGCGCGATGATGCCGGAGGGCATGCCGCGCCGCAATTCGTCTTCCTGCTCTGTAATCACCGTCTTCAGCCGCTGCACGATCGTGCCCTGCCGGTTCTCGTTGGTGACCTTCTGGCCAACCAGATCGGTAACGTAGAAAGTATCGATCACCTTCTCGCCGAAGGTCGTGATGCGGGCGGAATGAATGTCCAGCGACAGATCGGCCAGGACAAGGGTGATATCCGCAAGCAGACCGGTGCGGTCCAGGCCCTCGATCTCGATCACCGTGAACTTGTTCGACAGCGTATTGGAAATCGTCGCCGAGGGATGAACGATGAAGGTCTTGTTGCGCTTCTTGTTCTTGGCGCGGGTGGCGATCACCTCCGGCAGCCGCTTCTTGCCGGAAAGAACGTCCTCGATCATCCGGCAGACGGTGGCCGCCCGGCGCAGTTCGTCCTCGTCATTGGCAAATTCGCGATTGATGAGAATGGTGTCGAGCGCCCGTCCGTCGGTGGTCGTATAGATCTGCGCATCGGCGATATTGGCTCCGGCGGCAGCGCAGGCTCCCGCGATGATCGACAGGAGGCGCGGATGATCCGGCGCAAGCACCGTGATTTCGGTGATGGCGCGGAAGCTGTCGGTGCGCACCATGGTGGCCAGCGCCCGCCCTGCTCCATCGGCCTCGCGGATGAACTGCGCATGGCGCACCTGATCCTCCAGTGCGACCGAGAGAAGGTAAGGCTGGTAGTGGAGCTTGGAATAGAGCTTGCGCTCCTTCTGGCTCCAGTCGGACAAGGCCGCCGCGAGCGTTTCCTCGGCCGCCTTGGCGCGCTCCTTGCGTGAAACCTCCGAGAAGCCGCCGGACAGAAGCAGTTCGGTCTCGTAATAAAGCGTGCGCAGCAATTGGCCTTTCCAGCCGTTCCAGACGCCCGGGCCGACGGCGCGAATATCGCAGATGGTCAGGATCAGCAGCATCTTCAGCCGATCCATGGACTGAACCTTGTCGGCAAAATCGGTGATCGTCTTGCGGTCGTGCAGGTCGCGCGTCTGCGCCACCATGGACATCAGCAGATGCTGATCGATGAGCCAGGCCACCAGATCGACCTGCTTCGGCTTCAGGCCGAACCGCGTTCCCAGCTTGCGGGCCACGCGGGCACCGGCAACGGAATGATCCTCCTGACGGCCCTTGGCAATATCATGCAGCAGAACCGCGACATACAGCGCCTCGCGTTCCTCGATATGCGGCATCAGCTTGTTGGCCAGCGGATGCTGATCGGCGAAACGACCCTTGTCGATATCCGACAGGGCATCGACCGCCCGGATGAGATGCTCGTCCACCGTGTAATGATGGTACATGCTGAATTGCATCATGGCGACGATCTTGCCGAATTCCGGAATGAACCGGCCCAGCACGCCGGCCTCGTTCATCCGCCGCAAGGTCAGCGCCGGCTCCAGCCGCGACGTCAGGATGGAGAGGAAAAGCCGGTTGGCTTCGGCGCTTTCGCGCAGGGCGTCATCGATCAGAGCGAGCCCGCGCGTCACGGCCTTCAGAGCATCGGGATGATATTCCAGGCCGTGCAGGTCCGCGACGTGAAAAAGCCGGATGATGCTGACCGGGTCGCGCTTGAAGACGTCCGGATCGGCAAGCGCGATCCGGCCCTGGTCCTCGACGAAGTCCGAGCTTCCGGGGATTTTGCGCACGCGGCGTCGAAACCTCGAGATCACGCCGGTAATGCCCGGCGCCGGCTTGGCCTGCTCTTCCTCCAGTGCCGAACACAGGATGCGGGTCAGATCGCCGACATCCTTGGTGACGAGGAAATAGTGCTTCATGAACCGCTCGACGGCGGAGAGGTTGGGCCGGTTGTGATAGCCGAGGCTTTCGGCGATCTCCCGCTGGATGTCGAAGGACAGCCTCTCCTCCGCCTTGCCGGTGAGGAAGTGCATCTGGCAGCGGACCGCCCAGAGAAAATCCTCCGCCTTCTGGAACAGCCGCCATTCCTGGCGCGACAGGACGCCGAGCTTGACCAGTTGCGCGGCGTCACGCACGCGATAATGATATTTGGCGATCCAGAAGAGAGTCTGGATGTCGCGCAGGCCGCCTTTGCCTTCCTTGACATTCGGCTCCACCAGATAGCGGGTATCGCCGGCCTTCTGGTGGCGCTGGTCGCGTTCGGCAAGCTTGGCCATGATGAAATCCTGGCCGCCAAGACCGACGATTTCCGCGTCGAACCGCCTCTGCAATTCGTCTTCCAGGCTCGCATTGCCGCAGATGAGCCGCGTTTCGAGAATTGCGGTGCGAATGGTCATGTCCTGTTTGGACAAGGCAATGCATTCGTCGACCGTTCGGGTGGCATGTCCGACCTTGAAACCGAGATCCCACAGGACATAGAGGAGAAATTCGACGGCCTTGCGCATCTCCTCATTGTTCTTCGCCGGCAGCAGGAACAGAAGGTCGATATCGGAACCCGGCGCCAAGGTGCCGCGGCCATAGCCGCCGACAGCCGTTACCGAGACTTTTTCGGTGGCGGCACTGTAGAAATGCCGGGCAATCACGCCATAAATGGTGGAGATCAGCTGATCCTGGACCCAGGAAATTCGCTCGGCGCAGTTCAGGCCGCTGCCATCGGTCGCCAGTCGCTGCCTTGCCTTGTCGCGCCCTTCCTGGCTCGCGCGGCGCAGGACCGGCAGCAGGGCGGTGCGCGCATCGAGGAGCTTGGGTGAGCCCTGAAGAAGCGCCTCGCAATCCAGATGCAGCCGGTCCACATCCAGAAGTTCGGAATAATCGATTTCTTGTCGTGCCATGTCGTCCTGCCGCTGCACCCGTGCCGTCGCTATAGCGGTTTTCCGCTGCACTTGCACGGTTGTTCGAACCTTATGCCTCTTGAGGGCACCGTCGGTCCAATCCCTTTCCAAGGCGTTCACGAGGGGAGGCCGCACCCGCCTTGCACATCAACTATCGCTGCCATTGGTTTCCGAGCCGTTATGCGCTCTTTACGTCCCCGAATACCCCTTGATGCCCAAACCGTTACACCCCTGCCCCACGCGATGCGCCGCATGCGGATCTCATGCCCGCCGTGGAGTTTCCACTTTGCGTGCCCCCTGCATGGCTGAACGCCATTGCGACGGGCTTTGCCCGGTGACACGGCGAAATTCGCGGTTGAAGTTGGATTTGGTCGAGAAGCCGCTGTCGAACATCACCGTCATCAGCGGCTTGTCCGTATCCTGCAGCAGGCGGCAGGCTTCGCCAATGCGACGATTGTTCACATATTGCGAGACATTGAGACCGGTGGCGCGATTGATGAGCGCCGAGACATCGCGCGCCGGCATTCCGGCCTTTCGCGCCAGCCGCGCAAGGCTCAAATTCTCCTGCGCAAACAAGGCATCGGCCTCAAGCGCGGCGCTGATCCTGGCAAGCGCGGCCGCATCATCGTCAGACAGAGGCGCTGCGGCAGCAGGCGCTGCGGCTTTTTCCTCCATCGCGCGCTCGGGCCACCAGTAATAGAGGCTGACAATGACGATCGCGCCGATATTCATGCCCGTCACCGCCATCGGCACATAGGCATTGCCATAGACAAAGGTGAAGCTCGCGAGAAGCGCATCCGTCAGGGCGAAAAAGGCCAGAAGCAGCGCCGTCACCCGTGCCGCCCGCACGGTGACCGAAGTCTTCTGCAAGGCGGCCTCGGTCATATCCTCCCGCCGGGTCAGCTGCCAGATCGCCCCGGCATAGCCAAGAAAGATCAGCAGCAGCAGCGCATCGACCACGAAGGGCGCAAACGCCACGCCGAGCGCCAGGAGAAGCGGCGGCAGCGCATGCGGCCATGGCCTTGCCACCGGCGCCGACGACATGGCCCGGAAGGTCAGATAGGCCAACGGCGGCATGATGGCTGCCGTGACCGGCTGCACCAGGCTCAGAGGCCGAACGTCATAGCCGAAGCGCAGGCCAATGATCATGCCCTGCACGGCATAAAGGCACAGAAACGCATTCAGGTAACGGCGCGACCCCGGCACATCGACGCCGTTCAGGCTGCGGAAGAGGATCGCTGCGATGACAAGGCCGGCTATGAACGGCAGGGGAACGGAGAGCAATGCGGCGCCTTAGGACCAGAGACAGGATTTGAGACCGCCTGTAGCATGTTCCGGTCGGATCCGCATCGGCCCGCCATGCCGCTTTCCTTGGCTTGACGGTCCGTTACCCCAATTGCTTCTTCAGCGCATACAGCGCATCCAGGGCTTCGCGCGGCGTCATATCGTCCGGGTTGAGCGCCTTCAGCGCCTCCTCCGCGCGGGAGGGGCCGCGTGCCTGCTGCTCCTTGCGCACCGCGACCTGGAAAAGCGGCAGGTCATCGATCAGCTGGCTGGCGGGGTTTTTCCGGTCGGCATCCTCAAGCTTGTTCAGCACATCCCGCGCGCGGGCAACCACCGCCTCGGGAAGGCCGGCGAGCTTGGCGACCTGGATGCCGTAGGAGCGATCGGCGGCGCCAGGACCGACTTCGTGCAGGAAGATGACATCGCCATCCCATTCCTTCACCCGCATCGTGGCGTTGGACAGCCGGTTGAGCTTTTCCGACAGAGCGGTCAGCTCATGGAAATGCGTGGCGAAGAGGCCCCTGCAGCGATTGGCCTCGTGCAGATGCTCCACCGCCGCCCAGGCGATCGACAACCCGTCGAAGGTTGCGGTGCCGCGGCCGATCTCGTCCAGGATCACCAGCGAGCGATCGGTGGCCTGATTGAGGATTGCGGCCGTCTCGACCATCTCGACCATGAAGGTGGAGCGACCGCGCGCCAGATCGTCCGAGGCTCCGACGCGCGAGAACAGCCTGTCGACGACGCCGATCTGCGCCAGGCTCGCAGGCACGAAGGATCCCATCTGCGCCAGGATGGCGATGAGCGCGTTCTGGCGAAGAAAGGTGGATTTGCCGCCCATATTCGGCCCGGTCAGCAGCCATAGCGCGCCGAACCCGCCTTCGCTGCCGGGCGACAGATCGCAATCATTGGCGATGAAGGCGCTGGCAGACTGGCGGCGCAGCGCCTGCTCGACCACCGGATGCCGCCCACCCTCGATCAGGAACTGGCGCGAGGCATCCACCTGCGGCCGGCAGTAATTCCACTCTTCCGCCAGAAGCGCGAGACCTGCGGCGACATCGATGATTGCAAGCGCACGAGCACCGGCCTTAATCGCATCGGCAGAGCCAAGCACCGCTGTTGTCATACGGTCGAAGGCCTCGAGCTCGATGGTGAGCGCCTGATCGGCGGCGTTGGCAATGCGGCTTTCGAGATCGGCCAGTTCGGTCGTGGTGAAGCGCATGGCATTCGCCATGGTCTGGCGATGGATGAAACGCGCCTTGGCCTCCGGCGTATCGATCAAGGGTCCGGCATTGCCGGCACTGACCTCTATGAAATAGCCGAGCACATTATTGTGCTTGATCTTCAGGGACTTGATCCCCGTCTCTTCCGCATATTGCAGTTGCAGGCCGGCAATTACCCGGCGCGACTGGTCGCGCAAGGCGCGCACCTCGTCGAGCTGTGCAAAAGCGCCATCGCGGACAAAGCCGCCGTCACGCTTCAGGAGCGGCATTTCATCGGACAGGGTCTCAGCCAGCAGCGGCCCCAGCGCGGGCGGGAAGGCCTGGAGATCCTGCAGAGCCTCCAGCAATTCTTCCGGCAAAAGGGCTGAAGACAAGGCGGCAGCGACGTGGCCCGCGGCGGCGAGACCCTGGCGGATGCAATCGAGATCGCGCGGCCCGCCGCGATCGAGCGCCACGCGCGACAGGGCCCGCGGCATGTCCGGCACATGTTTCAGCGCCTGGCGAAGGCTGCCGCACAGCGTCGGCTCGTCGATCAGGAAGGCGACCGAATCCAGCCGCCGGTTGATCAGCTCGGGATCGGTCAGCGGGGACATCAGGCGCTCGGCCAAAAGCCGTGCACCGCCGCCGGTGACGGTGCGGTCGATCGCCTTCAGAAGCGAGCCGTCCCGGTCGCCGGAGAGAGTCCGCGTCAGTTCGAGATTGGCGCGCGTCGCCGGATCGATGAACAGTGTCGAACCGCCGCTCTCCCGTTCGGGTACGCTCAGCGGCGGGCGCTCGGCGATCTGCGTCTTTTCGACATAGGCGACGGCCGCTGCCGCCGCTGCCAGTTCCGCGCGCGAGAACGTGCCGAAACCATCGAGTGTCCCGACATTGAAATAGCGGGTAATGCGTCCTTCCGCCGTGGCGCTGTCGAAGAGCACGCCCGGCTGCGGCACGGCGATACGGCCGAGAACATCGAAGCTTGCCCGCAAATTGGGATCATGGAAGACCGTATCCGGCACGATGAGTTCGCGCGGCTCGATGCGCAGAATATCCGCCAGGAGGCGCAAGGGCGTGGTTTCGGCGACGCGGAAGACGCCTGTCGAGATATCGATCCAGGCAAGACCGAGTTGAGCCTCATCGCCACCCCGAATGCGCGCCAGCGCCATGAGATAATTGGATTCCGAGGGCGACAGCAACTTGTCTTCCGTCAGCGTCCCCGGCGTCACGAGACGCACGACATCGCGCTTGACCACGGATTTCGAGCCCCTCTTGCGCGCTTCGGCCGGATCCTCCACCTGTTCGCAGACGGCCACGCGGAAACCGAGGGCGATCAGCTTCTGAAGATAGTCATCGGCCGCATGAATGGGCACGCCGCACATCGGAATGTCGATCCCCATGTGCTGGCCGCGGCGGGTGAGGGTTATGCCCAGCGCGCGCGCGGCTTCCACCGCATCTTCGAAGAAGAGCTCGTAGAAATCGCCCATACGGTAGAACAGCAGCGAATCCGGATTATTCGCCTTGATCTCGATATACTGCTCCATCATCGGCGTGGCCGATGCGCGGCTTTCCTGCGAGATCAGGTCGGCGGTCTTGAGGATATCGGCGTTCACAGGTTCCAAGAGCGTGGTTCCAAAAGCGTGTGGCCCGTTTTCTGTTGCGCGGTTGGGGCCGCGACCTTATCGATTATTCCCCCGACAAGACAACAGAGTGCGTCCGAGCTTTGCCGGATGCCCACAACATGCTGGAGGAGACATGGTGAAGGACAGCGGTATCGCGGAAGGGGCACCTCGCAAGCGCGCATCGGTGACGGAACAGGAAGCGCTTGATTTCCACAGCAGCGGCCGTCCCGGCAAGCTGGAAATCATGCCGACCAAGCCGATGGCGACCCAGCGGGACCTCTCGCTCGCCTATTCTCCCGGCGTCGCCGTTCCGGTCAAGGCCATCGCCGCCGATCCGGCAACGGCCTATGACTACACGACGCGCGGCAATATGGTTGCGGTGATTTCCAACGGCACCGCCATTCTGGGTCTCGGCAATCTGGGCGCTCTGGCATCCAAGCCGGTGATGGAAGGCAAATCGGTCCTGTTCAAGCGCTTTGCCGATGTCGATTCCATCGATCTGGAGGTCGATACGGAAAATGTCGAGGAATTCATCAACTGCGTCCGCTATCTGGGGCCTTCCTTCGGCGGCATCAATCTGGAGGATATCAAGGCTCCGGAATGCTTCATCATCGAAAGCCGCCTGCGCGAGCTCATGGACATTCCGGTTTTCCATGATGACCAGCATGGCACGGCAATCATCGCCGCGGCGGGCCTGATCAACGCCCTGGAACTGACGGGCCGCGACCTGAAGACGACCAGGCTCGTGTGCAACGGCGCCGGTGCCGCCGCCATTGCCTGCATCGAACTCATCAAGGCGATGGGCTTCAATCCCGACAACATCCTTCTCTGCGACACCAAAGGCGTCATCTACCAGGGCCGCACGGAAGGGATGAACCAGTGGAAAAGCGCCCATGCGGTGACGACCGATCACCGGACGCTTGAAGAGGCGATGGCCGGCGCCGATGTCGTCTTCGGCCTGTCCCAGAAGGGTGCTTTCACCGAAGAGATGATCCGCTCCATGGCCGAGCGGCCGATCATCTTTGCCATGGCCAATCCCGACCCGGAGATCACCCCGGAGGAAGTAGCGCGCATTCGCGATGATGCCATCATGGCGACGGGCCGGTCGGATTACCCGAACCAGGTCAACAACGTGCTCGGCTTTCCCTATATCTTCCGCGGCGCCCTGGATGTGCGGGCGCGGCAGATCAATGATGCCATGAAGATCGCCGCGGCCCAGGCTCTGGCCGATCTGGCGCGCGAAGATGTGCCGGATGATGTCGCGGCCGCCTATCAGGGCGTTCGCCCGCGGTTCGGGCCGAATTATATCATTCCCGTTCCCTTCGACCCCCGCCTGATCTCCGCCATTCCGGTTGCCGTTGCGCGAGCCGCGATCGAGAGCGGCGCCGCACGGCGGGTGATCGAAGACCTGGAAGCCTATGGACGGGAACTGTCGGCCCGCCGCGATCCGATCGCCGCCACGACGCAGGGCATTTACGAGCAGGTGCGCCGCCGGCCGAAGCGGGTCGTCTTTGCCGAAGCCGAGGAGGAGCAGGTCATGCGGGCGGCCGTCTCCTTCATCGCCCAGGGCCTCGGCACCGCCATCCTGCTTGGCCGCGACGACGTGATCCGCTCCACCGCGGAGCGCGCCGGAATCGAGCTGGAACGGCCGGGCATCGAAATCGTCAATGCCCGGCTTTCGACACGCGTCGAAGCCTATATCGATTATCTCTACGCCAGGCTGCAGCGCGAAGGCTATCTTCTGCGCGACGTGCAGCGCCTCATCCACAATGACCGAAACCACTTCGCCGCCTGCATGGTGGCGCTGGGCGATGCCGATGCCATGGTCACCGGAACGACCCGCAATTATGCGACGGCCCTGTCGGATGTGCGCCGCTGCATCGACGCCAAACCTGGCCATAAGGTCATCGGCGTCTCGATCCTCGTCTCGCGCGGCCGTACCGTCTTCGTCACCGATACGGCTGTCCATGACATGCCCTCGGCCGAAGACCTGGCCGATATTGCCTGCGAAGCCGCGCGGATGGCCCGCCGCATGGGCTATGAGCCGCGGGTGGCCATGCTCGCCTACTCGACCTTCGGCCAGCCGCGCGGCGAGCGCTCGGAACGGGTCCGCGAGGCCGTGAAGATCCTCGACGGACGCCGCCTGGATTTCGAATATGATGGCGAGATGGGAGCCGACATTGCCCTCAGCGCCGCGCGGATGGAGCAGTATCCGTTCTGCCGGCTATCCGGCACGGCCAATGTCCTGGTCATGCCGGCCATTCATTCCGCCGCCATCTCGACGCGGATGCTGCAGGAACTCGGAGGATCGACGCTGATCGGCCCGCTTCTGGTCGGGCTGGACAAGTCGGTGCAGATCACCTCCATGGGCGCCAAGGATAGCGATATTCTGAACATGGCAGCAATCGCCGCCTATAATGCCGGAACGTGAACCGCCACGGCGGCGTTCGGCATGAGTTTGAGGGATCCGGATGGGCTGACCGCTGCGTCAGCCCGTCCAAGGATCCATTCCCTCACCCGTGAGACGCTGAGCAGACGAGTCAGGCCTGTTACGGCCCCAACCCGTCCTCGTCAGCGCGTGTCGGTTCTTGATATCCCATGTCGGCCGACCATCCCCGCCGAGACGGTGCAAAGATGGAATGAATGGATGGCGACGCTCAGCTGGCAAACCGGCCGGCATCGGCCCCGTAGTAATTGATGTATCGACCGGAAATGGATTCGATCGGCAGCACCACGAGAACATCGGTGGTGTTGAATGCCTTGTCGACCACGGCGCCGTCTCCCACCATGGCGCCGAGCCGCAGATAGCCCTTGATGAGCGGCGGCAGGGCCATCAGCGCCCGCTTCGGATTGACCGCTTCCTGGGGCATCAGATCCATTTCACGGTAGAGTTCCGGCCTTGCCTGGACGGCCCAATCCCCCTTGGCGAGGACCGACTGGTGGAGGAAGGACAGCGCCAGCGCATGTTGCTCCGGATGAATGCCGGGGAAGGAGGCGCAGCCGAACATGGCATGCATTCTGTGCTTCAGCGCATAGGCCCAATTGCCCTGCCACAGGAGTTCGACAGTACGCTTGGTGCGGTAATGCGGCAGCACACAGGACCGGCCGAGCTCCATGAAGCGCTTGTCGGGATGGCGCTCCAAGAGCGGGCCGATCTCGAATTCACAAGCCGAATAAAAGCCGCCATGGGCCATGGCGATATCCTGCCGCAGCAGGCGATAGGTGCCGACGATCTGGTCTTCCGGATCGCCCTCGAGCGCCGTGTCGACGACAAGGAGGTGGTCACAGATATCGTCGAACAGGTCCATGTCGCGACGCCGGCGCATGGCCTCGGGAGGCAGCTGGGCCTGCATTTCCTCGACGAAGACGCGGTAGCGCAGGGCCTGCGCGGCGTCCACTTCCCGCTCCGTCCGGGCGAGCCGGGTTTCCAGGCTGCCGATCCGACCGAAGACATCCTCCGCCGGCGTCGGCATTGCCGGCGCTCTCTCCATCTCAAGAGACGGATCTCGTTCCAGAAAGTCGATTGTCATGGCAATTCGCCCGTCTCCAGTAGTCGATCCCATAGAACACCAATCTACGACAGGAAAGTGACAAAGCGGATGCGATGATAGAGGCAGAGACGGGATTATGACAAGAACTATGACGCGTGCCGGCGATCCAGTCCGGCAAGCACAAGACGCATCTCGTCCAGGAGGTGCTGCGGATCGACCGGCTTTTGCAGGACCCTTCGGGCGCCCTTTGCCAGGATTTTCTGTTTGACCTCCGGATTGGTCTCGCCGCTCATGACCAGGAGCGGCAGAGGGCCGGCGCCGGTCTGGCCGGCCAGCAGGGGCAGGATTTCTTCTACGGTGCCGTCAGGCAAGTGAATGTCGGAAATCACGAGGTCGAGGCTATGGGCGCCTGACAGGACGGCCCTGAGGCCAGCGAGATCGTGAACCGGTTGCACGGTACATCCCGCCTTGCGCAGGATTGCCCCGACCATCATGGCGCTCACCGGATCGTCTTCCGCCAGAAGCACGCTCAGCCCCAGATCGCGCCGCTCCCCCGTTTCAGCCGCGCTGGGCAAAACGTGACGCGCCCGCGCGCGCAGCGACGAGCCTCCCAGGTGACCGCGCAGCACATCCACGAGCGATTGCTCGCGGATCGGCCGGATGAGCCAGGCATCATAGGTATCGGCGGCCTGCGCATTGCGCTCCTCGGGGCTGACGAGCAGGATCCGGCGCAAGGCATCGGCTGCCGCGGTGAATTCGGCAGGATCGGTCACGCGCTGGTCCACCACCAGATCGGTAAAGCGCATTCCCTGTCGATCGGACTGTTCGATGAGGTGATTGGCCTCGGCAATGCTCCTGGCATGACGCCCCCGCCCACCCAGCGTCTCGATCGTCGAAAGCGTTGTCGTCGCAACCGGTCCTGCCGGCGCCACCAGAAGGACGCGCGAGGATCGCAACCACAGCATCCTGTCGCTTCCCTCCTTGCCGCCCTCCACGGGGCTTGCGGGGAAGCGGATGGAGAAAGTGGTACCCCTGCCCTTTTCGCTGACCAGCGACAATGCGCCGCCCAACTCGGTCAGGATGCGCGCCGAGATCGACAGGCCAAGACCGGTTCCGCCGCTTCGTTCCATCGCGCTGCCGGTCTGTTCGAAATCCTGGAACAGGCGGGCCTGCTCGTCTTTCGAAAGACCGGGGCCCGTATCGGCAACGGTGATGACGATATCCGGGCTGTCGAGGCTCACCCGGATCAGCACCCCGCCGCTCGTCGTGAACTTGACGGCATTGCCGATGACGTTGAACAGCACCTGCCGCAGCCGGCCGGAATCGAAATCCATCAGGCCGGGAACATCATGTGCAACGGTCGCGCCGATCTCGATTCCTTTTTCATGCGCGCGCGGCGCCAGCATCTCGACGACGCTTTCCAGGAGCTGCCGGAGGTTTTCCGCACGGCTGTTCAACCGGAAGCGGCCCGCTTCGATGGTGGCATAATCGAGAAGATCGTCCACCAGCTGGGCCAGGGCCGAGCCCGCCTGGCGAATGCCTCCGATGTAATTCTTCTGCTCGAGCGTCAGCGCGGTCTGGTTCAACAGCTGGCTCATGCCGAGAATGCCGTTCAACGGCGTTCGAAGTTCATGCACCACAGTTGCAAGCTGGCGGCTCTTTGCCGCGCTCGCCTCTTCGGCCTGGATGCGCGCCTCCTCCCGCGTCCGGGCGGTTCCGCGCTCGGCAGTCACATCGCGGATCTGGCTGAGGATGAGCCGATCGCCGCTCTGGGCGTCCCGCACCATGACATCCTGCCAGAGCAGAATGCGATAGCCCTCCGGCGAGACATATTCCACATCGCAGCTCTGCTGCGCAGGTGCAGGCGGCGGCGAGAGGCCAAGCATCTCCAGGCTGAGCGTCTCGGGGCTCAGCGTCTCGGGGCTAAGCGTGTCGGAGCTGAGCGTCTCAGGGGTCTGACCCTCGACCCTCCTGGTGCCGATCAGGCTGCGGAAGGCCGCATTGGCGCCCCGGATCCGACCATCGCTTTGCCGCAGAATGGCCGGAAGCGCAATCAGGTCAAGACTGTCCAGAACATGTTGCGGGTTGACGGAGACAAGCGCCCCGTCATCGTCATGCGCTCCACCGGATCTTTCTTCAACGTCTCGCTCTTTAACGTCTCGCTCTCTAACGGTCCGCTCGCCCGCCAGGGGCTCGGTCTCCTGGCCCAGCGGCGCAAAGCGGCTGAAGGCGCCAATCCTGGCGAGAAGGGAACTTAGAACAGTCTGGGCTGATGCCGCATTGCCCCGGGGGGATGGCGCGTTTGGGACGGATGGCGCGTCTAGGGCGGATAGCGCGGGCGGCGCATCGGATGGCGCAGATGTCTCGCCATCGGTCCAACTCTTCTGGCCGAATGACTTGCGAAGGTGGTCATGAAGATCGGCAAGATCACGCATGCGCGTGTTCTACCACCGGAATCCTTAAGATGTGTTACGATGGTCGCAGCGCCGGCATCACGGGCGGCGGCGGATGGAGAGGATCTCGTCCAGGATGACGCATCCCGCCCCTATGGTGATGAAGCTGTCGGCGAGGTTGAAGACCGCAAAGGACCAGGTCTGCGTGTAGAAGAGCACGTAATCGACCACATGGCCGTAAAACAGACGGTCCAGGATATTGCCCAACGCACCGGCGATGATGAGGGCGAAACCGGCATGCGCGAAGGGGCGATCCTTGGGCGTTCGCCGCCAGAGCCACAGCACGAAGACGACGATGACCAGCCGCATGCCGACGATGAACCAGCCATCCAGGTGGTCAAGCATGGAAAAGGCGACACCCAGATTATAGGTGCGGTAGAGGGCGAGGAAGGGAGCCACCGGCACCGCCTCGCGCAGCGGAAGATAGGCTTCCACCGCGACCTTGATCAGCTGGTCTGCCAGCACCGCCAGGATCACGAAAATCATGATCGGTACCGGCCGCGAGAACAGGGTGGGGCGGGCGGATGTCGCAGTGTGCGTGCGGGTATCGGTCATTTCGCCTCCAGCGTCAGCAGATGGCGACGCGCTTCGAAAAGCATGACGGCACTGGCGACGGCAAGATTGAGGGAATCCGCCCTGCCCTGCTGCGGAATGCGCGCCAGGCGATCGGCCGCGCGCGCCAGGTCATCCGGCAGGCCGGACTGTTCGTTGCCCATCAGCAGAATGGTCGGCTTGGCACGATAATCAATGGTCCGGTAATCGACGGCACCCGCCAGATGCGTCGCGACCACCTGGCCGCGGCTGGTTTTGCTCCAGGCCAGGAATTCAGCCGGCGAGGCCCGGTAGAGCGGCATGGCGAAGACGGAGCCCATGGTGGCGCGGATCGTCTCGATGGAAAAGGGATCGGTGCATTCGCCGACCAGCACGACACCGGAAGCGCCGGCGGCATCGGCAGTGCGGATGATCGTGCCGAGATTGCCGGGATCGCGCACCCGGTCGAGGGCGACGATCGTCTCGCCCGGCTGCAGCACGAGACCATCGAGGCGCTGCAAGCGCTGCTCGAATATGCCGACGACCATTTGCGGATTATCGCGGCGGGTGATGGAGGAGAGCACTTTCTCGCTGACCTCCAGAACGAGCCCGCCCCGCGCGACCGTCTTTGCCGCAACCTGCTCGACCAGCGGCTTGCCCTTGGCATTCTTGGCATAGACGAGCGTGCGGATATCCCAGCCGAGTTCGATGGCATCGATCACCAGCTTCAGACCCTCCGCCATGAAGGTGCCGCTTTCCTCGCGGTCCTTCTTATTGGTCAGCGTCTTGATATCCTTGATGATCGGATTGGTGAGGCTGGTGATTTCCTTGACCTGGCCCACTCTCCGGTTCGTTGCTCTGCGGTCGAAATCGGTCATTGGCTCACCCAGCGGCTGAAAAGGGATGTGGAAAGGGCGCGGCCTTTGTCCTGTCCGTCGGCTCCGGCTTCGCGGATGACCAGTTCGCCCGATTCCACCACCCCGCCGGCACCGCGCATGGTTTCGCGCATGAGTTCATGGATGGAAAAGAAGCTTGCGCGAATGGAATAGGCCGTGAGCACCAGGCCGGTGGCTTTCGGCGCCAGGATTTCCCGGCAGATATCCAGCATATGCGGCAATTGTTCGAAGAGATGGAAGACTTCACCATTTGGCCCGCGTCCGAATTTCGGTGGATCGGCCAGGATGATGTCATAGCGGCTGCCGCGCCGTTCCTCGCGCAGGATGAATTTCATCGCATCCTCGCAGATCCACCGGATGGGCGCGCGGTCCAGTCCAGCCAGCGACTGGTTCTCGCGGGCCCAGGCGATCGCTTTTTTCGAGGCGTCGACATGCGTCACCTCGGCGCCGGCTGCGGCAGCCACCAGCGAGGCGACACCCGTATAGCCGAACAGGTTCAGCACCTTCAAAGGCCGTCCCGCCTGTTCCGCCTTCTCCTTGACCCAGGCCCAATGGACGATCTGCTCCGGAAACACGCCGACATGGCGGAAGGAGGTGAAGCGTCCGAGGAAATCCACGCCGAGCAGGGACATTGGCCAGGTCTCGCCCAGCGCCTCCCGCGGAAAGCGCCAGCGGCCCATGCCGTCCTCATCCGTATCGCCGGTGAAGACCGCATCGGCCTTGTCCCAGATATGGGCGGGCAGCGAGGGCTGCCACAGGGCCTGCGCCTCCGGCCGGACGATGCGATAGGGACCGTATTGCTCGAGCTTCAAGCCGGCACCGCTGTCGATCAGGTGGAACTCGCCGGCGCTGGAGGATTCCAGGATGACCGGCACGCGCTCGGCCGGCAGAAAGCCTTCGCGCGTGATCAGCGGGCGCTGTTCCGCAATCGTCGGCCCGGCCGGAACCGCCTTGGCCGGCACCGGCCTTGGCGCCTGTGGGGATGATGGCCTGTTTGTGGCGGGCCTGGCTGTGGCGGCCTTGGCTGTGGCGGGTTTCGCTGATCCAGACCTCGCTGGTCCGGATTTGGCTGTTGCGCCTGCGAACGCTCCGGCCTGCGGCTTTTCCCGCTGCCGCGAGGGCCCGGACGGGCCGTCGCGCCGCGAACCGGGATTGCTCTTGCCTTTTGCGCTGCGCGGCTCTTGCCGCTCGGGTCTCTTCTTCAAAACGTCTTCCGCTGACTGCCGGTCTTTCCGCTGCAGATAGCATTGGTGAGGCCCTTGGCAAAGACCTTTCCCTTCTGCGATACAGGAAGGGCAATGCCGGCAGGGAGGCCGGCTCTGGAGGATGAACATGGAGATTAAGGGTGAAGAGCGGATTGCGGCGCCGCGCCGGGTGGTCTGGGAAGCGCTGAACGATCCGGTTATTCTGCAGCAGTGCATTCCCGGCTGCCAGTCGCTGGAGCAGCGCTCGCCGACGGAACTGGCGGCCACCGTCAAGTTGAAAATCGGCCCGGTCTCCGCGAGTTTCCAGGGCGAAGTGACCCTGAGCGACATCAATCCACCGCAGAGCTATCGCATTTCCGGTGAAGGCAAAGGCGGAATTGCCGGCTTCGCCAAGGGCTTTGCCGATGTCGTGCTGACCGAGGAGGGCGAGCAGACCCTCTTGTCCTACAGCGCCGATGCGCAGGTAGGCGGCAAGCTGGCGCAACTGGGCTCGCGCCTGATCGGCTCCACCTCGCAGAAACTGGCGCAGCAATTCTTCGCCAATTTCAACGAGGCGCTCAGCCAGCCAGAAGGCGGCGAACCGGCCGATGCGAGCGGCACGGACGAGGAAGGCGCGGCGTAACCCGCGGCGCCTCAGCCCTTGGCTGTCGGCACAAGCATGCTTCCGGGACTGGTCGTGGACGGGCGGGTGCCAAGCTGGCGCTCCCGCTCGATGGCGGCCTTGGCCTCGATGCGCGCCTGCTTGCGGTAATGTCCCTGGTTCAGCCAGGTGGCGACCGATCCGACGAACATGCCGACGATCAGCGCCAGGAACAGGAAGACGAAGAAGGGGCCGCTCAGCGCCAGCACCGTATCGTCCGGACGAAACGGATTGAGCGCCAGCGTCACCGGCTGCCGGTTGGCGACGCACAGAACCACCAGCACAATGGCCAAGGGAAGGAAGACCAGGAGGCTCACGATTTTCTTGACCCGGCTCATGGCAGTCTCTCCGCAGGTTCATGGTCCCCCGCCGGTCGCGGCCGGGGTTCAGTCAGGGTGAGAATAGGTGGCAGCCGGCGTCTTTCAAGACGTATGGCCGCCGCAAGATCCGGTTGCCGGACCGAATTGCTTCAGTCTCAGTCCTGATCTTCGTCTTCCTCATCGGCAAGATCGGGATTGAGCCGCTCGCGCAGTTCCTTGCCCGTCTTGAAGAAGGGCACCCATTTCTCCTCGACGAACACCGTTTCGCCGGTTCGCGGATTGCGTCCCGAGCGCGCCGGACGGTTCTTGACCGAGAATGCGCCGAAGCCACGCAGCTCGACCCGGTTCCCCGACGCCAGAGCATCCGTGATCTCGTCCAGGACCGCGTTGACGATGTTCTCGACATCACGGTGGTAAAGGTGCGGATTTCGGGCCGCGACGATCTGCACCAATTCTGACTTGATCACGACTTCCCCCTGAAAGAATTGGAGTTTTCAATCCGCGCCAACCTGCCAAACCGAGACCAGACCGTCAAGGAACAAGTTTTGCCCCGTCAGGTCGGCCAGCGCTTCCGGCATGGTGCGTGTGTCGAGACCCATTGCTCTGGCAAGGCCCGATGCGGCGGAGGCGAGGCTGAAAAATCCGCCCTCATCCTTCGCCTTCCATTCCAGGATCGGCAATTCCTTGGCAACGCCGCGCGATGCCAGATAGGTGCGGATTTCCGGCGTGCCGCCGAGACTGTCGACCAGCTTCAGCTTCAACGCCTGGCGTCCGGTGAAGATGGCGCCATTGGCGAGCTGAAGCACGTCTTCCCGCGGCAGATTGCGCCGCTCGGCAACGAGATCGACGAACCAGTCATAGCTGTCCATGATCATCGAACGGATCATGGCTTCCGCTTCGGGGCTGGCCTCATGGAAGGGCGATGGCTCCGCCTTCAGCGGTGCCGACTTGATCTCGTTGACCGAGACGCCGAGCTTTTGCAGGAGCTCGCCGAATTGCGGATACTGGAAGATCACGCCGATGGAGCCGGTGATGGAACTTTCGCCGGCGATGATGGTATCGCCTGCCGACGCGATCATGTAACCGGCGGACGCCGCCAGTGTGCGCACATCGGAGACCACCGGCTTTTCGGCCGCGACGGCACGAATGGCTTTGAAGATGCGCTCGCCGCCATAGGTTGTGCCGCCCGGCGAGGAGATGGAGACGACCAGCGCCTTGACCTGGACATTCCTGGCAATGGTGTCCAGCCGCTCGAGAAGCTCGTCGTCATCGGTGATCATTCCAGAAATGTCGACGCGGGCGATATGCGGACGCACGACGGAGGACGATCCGCCGAAAGTGACTGTGTACAGGGAAAAGCCGATTGCGACCAACAGCAGGGCGGCTGCCACGCGCCAGAAGGTCAACTTGCGGCGCAGGTGCCGCCGATCTGCAAAAGCAGATGGATCCATGGGGCCTTTTCCTTATCTTGACCTGTTGCCGTTCGACCATATCGAGAACGGCGAAGGGACGGAACTACACGAATTTGTGTCGTTCGTTATTGTTTCTTGATGGATAAAAGCCATATTGGCACTTGAAGGAAGAGTCGAGATGCGGGTGCGCCCGTGCCAGCGACATTCCCAATGGCTTAAGGTTTCAATGCTACAAAGAATAGGTGACATATCGCAGGCCGCACAGGCCGTGGGCGGTCGGGCTGACGCTTATCAGGCGGCACTGGCCCATTCGCGCCGCGTGCGCCGTCTGCGTATCGCCCTGCCCATCGCCGCGCTTGTGATCTCGGCAGCCTTTATCGGCGTCTCTTTCGTGCGTGCCTATCTGCCGGAAAATCTGAGCGTGCAGAGCGCCACGATCGAAGATGGCAAGATCGTCATGGAAAGCCCGGCAATGGCAGGCCGCAACGACAAGGGCATGAGCTATTCGATGACGGCGACCCGGGCGCTTCAGGATCTTGAAAACCCCAATATGATCACGCTGGAAAACGTCAAGGCGGCCATGCCCTTGAACGAGGATGTCATTGCGCGCGTTTCGGCCGCGGGCGGGATATTCGACCGTTCGGCGGACAGGCTGGAAATGACGCAGCCCTTCACCGTCAATCTCAGCAACGGCATCACGGCCAAATTCGAAACGGCGCAGCTCGACGTGCCGCAGAGCATGATGAAGACCGATGATCCGGTCGAGATCACGACGAATGAAGCCTCGATAGTTGCGAACTCGATGAAGATATCGGATAACGGTAAAACACTTCTCTTCGCGGGCCAGGTCCGGGTCGTTCTGGAACGTTCCGCACCTCCCCAGCAAGGTAACCAGAGCGCAACGCCATGACCCATAGCCGCACATCTGCCAAGAGCCTCCTGCCCCGTCTTCTGGTGGCCGCAGTGGTGGCGGGCCTTGCGCCTTCAGCCATTGCCCAGACGACGACCAAGACGATGGACGGAATGAAGCTGTCCAACGACAAGCCGATCCAGATCCAGAGCGACCAGCTCGAAATCAAGGACAATGAAAAGAAGGCTTACTTCACCGGCAATGTCGAGGTTGTTCAGGGTACGACCACGATGCGCTCGATGAAGATGACGGTTCTCTACAAGGGTGACCCGGCCGGTTCGAGCGGCGGCAGCGTCACGTCCGGCCAGCAGGACATCGACAAGATCCTGGTGTCCGGCAAGGTTCTTCTCTCCTCCGGCACGCAGACCGCAACCGGCGACGAGGGCGAATACGACATGGGCAGCCAGGTCTTCACGCTGACCGGCAAGCAGGTCGTCCTCACCGATGGACCGAATGTGCTGACCGGCTGCAAGATGGTCGTCCGTGTCGATAGCGGCGAAGCCAAGCTCGACAATTGCGGCAAGCGCATCGAAATCATGCTTGACCCCAAGTCCAAGCCGAAGCAGTAAGCGAACCCATTCTCTATGGCTTTCTTTTCCCGGCGGCCCAAAGACGGCGTAACCGAAGGCTTCGATCCGCATGACAAGGCGCGATACGAAGGCACGCTGATTGCCCACAGCCTCTCCAAGACCTATGACACGCGTCGCGTGGTCAATGGTGTGTCCCTGATCGTCCGGCGCGGCGAAGCCGTGGGCCTGCTGGGGCCGAACGGCGCCGGCAAGACCACCTGCTTCTACATGATTACCGGCCTTGTCGGCGTGGATGAGGGCGTCATCGCCATCAACGGCAATGATGTGACGCGCATGCCGATGTATCGGCGCGCCCGGATCGGGGTCGGCTATCTGCCGCAGGAGGCGTCCATCTTTCGCGGCCTGACGGTGGAGGAGAATATCCGCGCCGTGCTGGAAGTGCATGAGCGCAACCGCGCCAAGCGCGAGCGCAAGCTCGACGAACTGTTGGAAGAATTCAACATCGGACGCCTGCGCAAATCACCGGCCGTTGCTTTGTCCGGCGGCGAGCGCCGCCGCCTCGAGATTGCCCGCGCCCTTGCCACCGATCCGGCCTTCATGCTGCTGGACGAGCCCTTTGCCGGCGTCGACCCGATTTCCGTCTCCGACATCCAGAACCTTGTCCGGCATCTCACGGCGCGCGGCATCGGCGTCCTGATCACCGACCATAATGTCCGCGAAACGCTCGGCCTGATCGATCGGGCCTATATCATCCATGCCGGCGAGGTCCTGACGCATGGACGAGCCGATGACATCGTCAATAATGCGGATGTGCGCCGGCTCTATCTCGGTGATAAATTCCATCTGTGAGACCTCATCCCACTGAAATTTACCCTGCGACGACGTCGCATCTTGACCAAACCTGCTAAACAAGCAATTTTTGGGCCAACAGCTCGAGCCTGTTCAACAAGGCATCGAGCCTGCGCATCGCTGTGATGACCGATTGCTCGTGTCCCCTGGCGTTCTTCTCGATGCGGCCACAGAGAAATGCCCGTCAGCGGACGCTTTTTCTCGACGCAGCGGCCGGGAAGCATGCGCAGTCGGTCGCTTGGTTCGGGTTCGGGTTCGGAGGGAGTTTGCGTTCATCATGGCCCTATCCGCCAGCCTGCTGTTGCGTCAGGCCCAGTCCCTTGTGATGACACCGCAGCTGATGCAATCCATCCAGCTGCTCCAGATGACGCATATCGAACTCAATCAATTCATCGCGCAGGAGGTGGAGAAGAACCCGCTGCTCGAATTTCTATCATCCGGCGATGAAAACGGCGGCGAGCCGCCGGAGCCGCGCGAGGCGAGAGAAACGAGAGAGGCATCCCCAGCGGAGGAGAGCCTCGCCTCCCCCGATGCGGGCGAGGACTGGTTCGACCGCGACACCACCAGCGCGGGCGACCTGGCAGACCGGCTGGACTCGGATTTCGAAAACGTGTTTCCCGATGATGCGCCGGCACAGCGTCCCGATGCGCCGGAACTTCTCAGCCAGTGGAAATCCATGCCGGGCGGCGAAGCGGCGGAGGCTTTTGACCTCGACGATTTCGTTGCCGGCACGGTCACCCTGGCCGATCATCTGGCCCAGCAGATCCCCTTCCTCCTATCCGCGGCCGCGGACCGGCTGATTGCCCATCACCTGACGGATCTTCTGGACGAAAACGGCTATCTGCAAGGCGAGACGGGCGAGGTGGCCGAGCGGCTCGGTACGCAGCCCGGCGAGGTCGAGCGGGTGCTCTCAGCCCTGCAGGGCCTGGATCCGCCCGGCGTCTATGCCCGAACCCTCAAGGAATGCCTCGCACTGCAATTGCGGCAGAAAGACCGGCTCGACCCGGCCATGCTCGCTTTGCTGGACAATCTGGAGCTTTTGGCCAAGCGCGATTTTGCCAGCCTGCGCAAGCTCTGCGGCGTCGATGACGAAGACCTGATCGAAATGCTTTCAGAGATCAGGGCGCTCAATCCGCGGCCGGGAAGCGCCTTCCAGACCGGCACCATGGAGGCGGTCACGCCGGATGTCGTTGTTCGGGAGGGCGGCGACGGAGGCTGGGTCATCGAACTCAATCCCGATACTTTGCCGCGTGTCCTCGTCAATCAAAGCTATTATCAGACGGTGTCGAAGACCGTCCTGCGGCAGGGCGAAGATCAGAACTTCCTGTCCGAATGCCTGCAAAACGCCAATTGGCTGACCCGCAGCCTGGATCAGCGCGCCAAGACGATCATGAAGGTTGCCGCCGAAATCGTCCGCCAGCAGGATGCCTTCCTCGTCAATGGCGTCGATCACCTGCGGCCGCTCAACCTGAAGACGGTCGCGGATGCAATCAAGATGCATGAATCGACCGTCAGCCGCGTGACCTCCAACAAATATATGCTGACGCCGCGCGGCCTGTTCGAACTAAAATATTTCTTCACCGTCTCGATCAGTTCGGCCGAGGGCGGCGACAGCCACTCCGCCGAAGCCGTGCGACATCGGATTCGCATGCTGATCGACAGGGAAAGTCCGGATGCGGTTCTGTCCGATGACGATATTGTGCACAGTCTGAAAGAGGGCGGAGTCGAGCTCGCCCGGCGCACAGTGGCCAAATATCGAGAAGCGATGAACATCCCCTCTTCGGTGCAGCGCCGCCGCGAAAAGAAGGCCTTGGCAAAGCTTGCCGCCGGCTGATGCAGCACGCATGTTCCCCGCGAAATGAAGGGTTTCCGGCCCAAATTGCGGGCTTTCTCCGCCGGCTTTCCGGCGGGGGCGTTGACTTTCGCCAGAGGCACCGCTAGAAG
Source organism: Rhizobium sp. SSA_523 (assembly GCF_030435705.1). Classification (NCBI taxonomy): domain Bacteria; kingdom Pseudomonadati; phylum Pseudomonadota; class Alphaproteobacteria; order Hyphomicrobiales; family Rhizobiaceae; genus Affinirhizobium; species Affinirhizobium gouqiense. The sequence continues at coordinate 3,197,424 of NZ_CP129382.1, read as the reverse complement.
CGCGCCGCATCGACAGAAAGAGACAGACGCTCACCGACGGTCACGCGCGATCAAGAGCATTTCCGACCGAATACGGCCCCCGCGCTCACCGAGACGCTTGGATGCGTGAGCCGCTTGACGTAGACTGGTCAACGCAAGTCACGACAAGAAGGAAAGAATTCCATGAGTGTGCGTGTATCCGGAAAACATATGGAAATCGGCGATTCGTTCAGAACGCGTATTGAGGGCCATATCGGGGAGGCGGTTACCAAATACTTCGACGGCGGCTATTCAGGACAGGTGATCGTTGAGAAATCAGGGTCCCGTTTTGCCACCGATTGCAAGGTTCATCTCGACACCGGCATCGTGTTGCATGCCGCAGGAGAGGCGAACGATCCGCAGGTGAGCTTCGATGCCGCTGCCGAGCGGATCGAGAAGCGCTTGCGCCGCTACAAGCGCAAACTACGGGACCACCATGCTGGCGCAACCTCCAACGGCTATGGGGAGATTGCCTACACGGTCATGGACCGCGTGCCGGACGAGGCCGAGGAAATACCGGAAGACTTCGCCCCCACGATCGTGGCGGAGAGCTCGAAACCGCTGAAGACCATGACCGTGGCTTCCGCGGTGATGGCACTCGACATGACGGATGAGCCGGTGCTCTTCTTCCGGAATCCGGAGCGTCAGTTGAACATTGTCTACCGCCGGAACGACGGCAATATTGGCTGGATCGACGCCGCCAGTATCAAGGGATAAAAGCCTGACGGGAGCGTCCGCGACGCTCCCATACCCCCCACCATGCTTAAGGGGGAAGAAGGATGGAAAGAATGGCGTTGGCAGACCTGCTGCAGCAAGATGCAATAATCCCCGCCCTCAAGGTGAACTCCAAGAAGCAGTTGTTGCAGGAACTCGCAGCCAAGGCTGCCAAGCTGACCGGCGTTCCAGAGCGCGAAATCTTCGACGTGATCCTCCAGAGAGAGCGGCTCGGTTCCACCGGCGTCGGCCATGGCATTGCCATACCGCACGGCAAGCTTTCGAGCATCGACCAGATTAGGGGCCTGTTCGCACGCCTCGAAACGCCGGTCGATTTCGAAGCGCTTGATGACGAACCGGTTGATCTCGTCTTTCTTCTTCTGGCGCCGGAAGGCGCTGGCGCGGATCATTTGAAGGCGCTGTCGCGGATTGCACGGGTGCTGCGGGACCAGGAACTGGTGGCCAAGCTCCGGGCGACGGATTCCGCATCGGCCATCTATGCCTTTCTCAATGAAGAACAGGCCTCGAACGCCGCCTGAGCGGCGGCGCGACGCGAACGATGAAAAAAGGGCCCGCTTGTCGCAAGCGGGCCCTTTTTTCATGCTCTCGTCTCCGAGGGTCCGGCCGCCCAAGCGGCGGCCCTTCCCCGTCGGCGGCCCTCTCTCAGGCCTTGTCGGTATCGGCGCCGGCTTCTGCGGCATTGGCTTCGGATTTCGGACCACCCTTGGCCACGCCCACCATGGCAGGCCTGAGGACGCGCTCGCCGATCACGTAGCCGGCCTGGACGACCTGCACGACGGTATTGTTCGGCACATTGGGATTGGGGACTTCGAACATGGCTTGATGGAAATGCGGATCGAATTTCTGTCCGTCGGCTTCCATCTTGCGCACGCCGTGCCGCTCGAGCGCCGACAGCATGGCGCGCTCCGTCATGTCCACGCCTTCGATCAGCGCGGTGAGGCCGGCATTGCCGCTCTCCCTGGCATCGGCGGGAATGCTGTCGAGAGCGCGGCGCAGATTGTCGGAAACGGCCAGCATGTCCCGTGCAAAGGCGGTCACGGCATAGGACTTGGCATCCTTGACGTCGCGATCGGTGCGGCGGCGCAGATTGTCCATCTCGGCCGCCAGCCGCAGGAAGCGGTCGCGCAATTGCTCGTTTTCCGCCCGCAGCGCCTCCAGCGACTCCTGCGCCGCCGGCGGCTGCTCGGCAGCCGTCGATGCCGCCTCTTCCAGCCTGGATGCGACAGCTTCCGCGACGTTCTCGTTCTCAGACGCGTCAGGTCCGTTCTTCTTCGTCTCGTCGGTCATGACGTTCTCCGGTAAGGGGTTGGATTTGAGCCCGATATCGAGGTTTGCCGGCAAAAAATCAAGGCTTGGCTTCAGGATAAGCAAAGGGCTCTAAAGCAGACTTGCATTGGCCTGCCAATGCTGCGTCCGCATAGTTTAAGGTTCCAACGCCGGTTCTGGCCGGAAAACCGTGGGCACTTTTCCGGAACCGGCTTAGAGAGGATTGCGTGTCAGACGACTCAAGAGCTGTGCCGTATAATCCACCATAGGCACGATGCGGGAATAGTTGAGCCGGGTCGGGCCAATGACACCGACCGCGCCAATGATGCGATCCTCGTCGTCGCGATAGGGCGCGACGATCAGCGAGGAGCCTGACAGGGAAAACAGCTTGTTCTCCGAACCGATGAAGATCCGCACACCGGGTCCCGTCTCGGCCAGTTCGAGGATTTCGATCAGGCTGTCCTTCTTCTCCAGATCGTCGAAGAGGAGGCGCAGCCGGTCGATATCATCCGTGCCCACCAGCCCCTGAAGCAGGTTGGCGCGGCCTCGAACGATGAGCCTGGCCGGCTTGCCATCCTCGTTGTCGCCGGCCCAGACCGCCAGGCCCCGCTCCACCAGGTCCTGGGAGAGCGAATCCAGCTCGGTCTGCACCTCGTCCTTGAGCGTCTTCAATTGGCCGCGCAATTCGGGAAGCGTCTGCCCGGTCAGATGGGCATTGAGAAAATTGGCCGCTTCCGTGAGTTGTGACGAGGTGACGCCGGCCGGCAATTCGATGATGCGATTTTCAACCTGGTTGTGTTCGCCGACCAAAATGGCCAGCGCCTTTGTCGGCTCCAGCCGGATGAATTCCACATGCTTGAGAACCGGATCGCTCTTGGCGGTGATGACGATGCCGGCACCCCGGGAGACGCCCGAGAGCATGCGGCTGGCTTCCGTCATCAGGCTTTCCATCGGCTGATCACGGTCCACCGCCCTGATCTGCCGCTCGATATGCGTCCGCTCCTCCGGCGACAGATCGCCCACCTGCATGAAGGCATCGACAAAGAAGCGAAGCCCGGTCTGGGTCGGCAGGCGGCCGGCGCTGATATGCGGCGCGTAGATGAGGCCGAGTTCCTCCAGGTCGCTCATCACATTGCGCACCGAGGCGGGCGAGAGCGACATGGGCAGAAGGCGCGACAGATTGCGCGAACCGAGCGGCTCGCCGGTGTCCAGATAGGACTCCACGATCCGCCGGAAGATTTCGCGCGAGCGGTCATCGAGCACGGAACCACTATCCTTGCCTGCCGATGTTTGAATGTCACCCTGGCGCATCGTACCCAATCATTGATTGCTATTGATGGAATATAATGCGTGCTGCGCCATTGGCAAAAGAGATTTCGTCGCCCATCGCCCCGCAGGCGCGCCTTGAACCGGCTTTTCCTTTGCAAAAGCCGCCCTTGAGCCTTAAGACGCGGGTCACCGAACCGTCAGGAGAACCAGATGCGACCCTCAGGCAGAAAAACCGACCAGATGCGCAAAGTCAGTTTTGAGCGCAATGTCTCCAAGCATGCGGAAGGCTCATGCCTGGTGAAGTTCGGCGACACGCATGTTCTGGTGACGGCAAGCCTCGAGGACAAGACGCCCCCGTGGCTGCGCAATTCCGGCAAGGGCTGGGTGACGGCGGAATACGGCATGCTGCCGCGCGCCACGGGCGAGAGGATGAAGCGCGAAGCCGCTGCCGGCAAGCAGGGTGGTCGCACGCAGGAGATCCAGCGCCTGATCGGCCGCTCCCTGCGCGCCGTGGTTGATCTGGAAGCGCTCGGCGAGCGTCAGATCACGGTGGATTGCGATGTGATCCAGGCGGATGGCGGCACCCGCACCGCGGCCATTACCGGGGCCTGGCTGGCGCTCCACGACTGCCTGAAATGGATGGAGTCGCGGCAGATGATCAAGGTCGAGCGCGTCCTGAAGGATCATGTCGCCGCCATTTCCTGCGGTATCTTCGCCAAGCAGCCGGTCATCGACCTCGATTATCTGGAAGATTCGGCCGCCGAAACGGATGCGAATTTCGTCATGACCGGCTCGGGCGGCATTGTCGAAGTGCAGGGCACGGCGGAAGGCAAGCCCTTTTCGCGCGACGAGCTTCTCACCCTGCTTGATCTCGCCGCGGCCGGCACGGCGCAGCTGGTCGAGATGCAGAAGCAGGCCATTGGCTGACAAGGGCGTGTCATGATCGACGGGATCCTGGAAACCGCCCTTTATGTGGACGACCTGGACAAGGCCGAAGCCTTCTATGGCGGCGTGCTTGGACTTCAGACCATTCGCCGGGGCGGCAACAGACATATCTTCTATCGCTGCGGCGCGGGTATTCTCCTGATCTTCAATCCCGACGAGACCATGCAGCCGGCGGATGGCGATCCCTTTCCAGTGCCCCCGCATGGGACAAAGGGTTCCGGGCATGCCTGTTTCACCGTCACCGCGGATGATCTCGACGCCATGGCGCAGCGTCTGCAGGCGGCTGGCGTCGCGATCGAAGCGAGCGTCACCTGGCCAAGCGGACTGCGATCGCTCTATTTTCGCGACCCGGCGGGCAATAGCCTGGAAATCGCGCCACGCACTCTCTGGACTTCATGAACGGAACACCCCATGCGCAAGCTTGAGACCCGCACCATCGTCGTGGCCAGCCACAATGCCGGAAAGATCCGCGAGATCGCCGATCTCATCGGCCCCTTCGGCTTTTCGGCCAAATCCGCCGCCGAACTGAACTTCGAAGAGCCGGAAGAGACCGGCACGACCTTCGAGGAAAATGCGGCGATCAAGGCTTTGGCGTCTGCGAAAGCCTCCGGCCTGCCGGCGCTGTCGGACGATAGCGGACTGGTCGTCGATGCGCTGGGCGGCGATCCCGGCGTCTACACGGCCAATTGGGCGGAGACGGCCGATGGCACGCGCGATTTCGCCATGGCGATGGAAAAGGTCGAAAAGGCACTTTCCGATCGCGGCGCCATGACGCCGGCCGAGCGAAGCGCCCGTTTTGTCAGCGTGCTTTGCCTTGCCTGGCCGGACGGCCATACGGAAATGTTTCGTGGCGAGGTGGAAGGTGTTATTGCTGAAGCACCGCGCGGCGATCAGGGCTTTGGCTATGACCCGATCTTTCAGCCGGCCGGCTATGAGACGACTTTCGGCGAAATGAGCGCCGAGGAAAAGCATGGCTGGAAGCCCGGGGAACCCGAAGCCCTGTCGCATCGCGCCCGTGCCTTCAAGATTTTTGTCGAAACCTGCCTGGAAGCCTGATCCTTGCTCACCGATGCCCCTCTCCTGCCCGACACCGGCGAACCGGGCTTCGGTCTTTATATGCATTGGCCCTTTTGCGCGGCCAAATGTCCCTATTGCGATTTCAACAGTCATGTCCGCCATCAGCCGGTGGACCAGTCACGCTTTGCCGCAGCCTTTCTGACGGAAATGGATGCGATGCGGGCGCTGTCGGGCCCGAAAACCGTGACCAGCATCTTTCTCGGCGGCGGCACGCCCTCGCTGATGGAGCCGGCGACGGTCGAGCGCATCCTCGATGGCATTGCTACGCGCTGGCATGTGCCGGCCGGCATCGAAGTGACCATGGAGGCCAATCCCTCCAGCGTCGAGGCAGATCGCTTTCGTGGCTATCGCAGTGCCGGCGTCAATCGCGTCTCCCTCGGCGTCCAGGCGCTCAATGATCGGGATCTTAAATTTCTCGGCCGCCTGCATGATGTCGAGGACGCGCTGAAGGCCATTCGGCTCGCCCGCGAGATCTTCCCGCGCATGAGCTTCGACCTGATCTATGCCCGCCCGGACCAGACGGTGGAGGCCTGGGAGAAGGAACTCAATGAGGCTGTTTCCTATGCCGTGGATCACCTGTCGCTGTACCAGCTGACCATCGAGGAAGGCACGCCCTTCTACGGCCTGCACAAGGCTGGCAAACTCATCGTTCCCGATGGCGACCAGTCGGCGGCCCTTTACGAGGCGACCCAGGAAATCACCCGCGGCTTCGGCATGCCAGCCTATGAAGTCTCCAACCATGCCAAACCCGGGGCGGAAAGCCGCCACAACCTGACTTATTGGCGTTACGGCGATTATGCCGGCATCGGTCCCGGTGCGCATGGCCGATTGAGCCAGCGCAGCATGAAGATCGCCACGGCAACCGAGCGCAAGCCGGAGGCCTGGCTCGATCTGGTGGAGAGAAATGGCCATGGCATGGTGGATCAGGACGTGCTCGACCGGGAGGAGCAGGCCGACGAACTTCTGTTGATGGGCCTTCGCCTGCGGGAAGGCGTCGATCTGGCGCGCTGGCAGCAGCTGTCGAAACGCGACCCCGATCCGGCGCGCGAGCAGACTTTACTGGAACACGGCTTCATCGAGCGCATCGGCAATTCCCGCCTTCGCTGCACGCCGAAAGGCATGCTGATCCTGGACGCCGTGGTGGCGGATCTCGCCTGCTGAGAGGCTCCGGCTGGCAAGGCCTGCTGTGCATGCCGGCTTTCTGACATAAGGCTGTCATTGCCGGGCTGCAGGATCGCCGCCGCGCCAGGTTTTGCAGGGAAGGAATAGCGGAATGATTGTCGATGACCAGTTCGCCCGCGAGGACATGGCGATCTTCTACGACAGCTTCAACCAGCACGGCGAGGATGGCGCCTTCTATCTCTCGCTGCCCAAGGCGCCCAGCCGAATTCTGGATGTGGGCTGCGGCACAGGCCTTCTGACGCTTTCGCTGGCCGAGATGGGGCATCAGGTCACCGGCGTCGATCCCGCAGAGGGCATGCTGTCGGTGGCGGCGCGCAAACCCTTGGCCGGGCGGGTGCGATGGGTCCGGGCATTTGCCGAAGATTTCGAGCTGGTCGAGCGCTTCGATCTGGCCATCATGACGGCGCATGTCTTTCAGGTCTTTCCGGATAATGCGGCAACGCTTGCCGCGCTCGGCAATATTCGCAGGCATCTGGTGCCGGGCGGTCGGCTGGTCTTCGAAAGCCGCAACCCGGCCATCCAGGAATGGCAAAACTGGACCCGCGAGCGGACGGCCGAGAGGAAAGAGCTCACCGGCATCGGGCCTGTCGAGGTCTACTACCAGTGGCGGGAGGCCGAGGGCGATCATGTCACTTTCGATGCCGTATACACGCTTCTGCGGACCGGCGAGCAGCGCGTCAGCGCGAGCACGCTGCGCTTTGCGGACAGGGAAACGATCATAGACCTCCTGATGGCGGCGGGCTTTCGTCTCCAATCGGTCTGCGGATGGTGGGACGGCGCAGCCTTCGACCGGCACACAAGCCGTGAAATGATCTTCTCCGCCGAAGCCTGATCGCTCCTGTCACTGCACAGGGCGGCTTCGCATGATGATCCGCCGCCACAGCCGGCCATCAATGGCCGCAAGGCCGATTCCGATCAGGAGAAGCCCCACAAGGTGGCGCAACGCCAATTGCTCGCCGAGCACCAGGGCGCCGAGCAGGATGGCGCTCGGGGGGATGAGGATCGTCACAAGCATCAGATTGGTGGCTCCGGCGGTCGCCAGGATCCGGAAGAACAGGATATAGGCGAGGGCCGTGGAGAAAAGCGCCAGGCCGAGCAGGGCGCTCCACGTCTCCAGGCCGCCGGGCGCAAGCGTCCAGGGACGATCGACCAGCAGTGTCACGGGAACAAGCAGCAGCGCGGACGCCGTGACCTGTCCAGCCGCCGGCATGATCGGGGCAAGACCCATGCTGCGGAAACGCCGCCCGAATATGCCGGCAAAGGCATAGGAGAGCGCCGCCGCCAGTGTCGCCAGTTCGCCCCACAGTGACCCGCCGCCGAGATCGACGAATGCGGGGCCAGACGGCGAAGGCGCCAAGACCGTAAGGCCAATCATCCAGACGACCCCCGTTATGCCGATCACGACGCCGGCCAGTCGATTGACCGTCAGCGTCTCATCCTTTGTCAGCACATGCGCGAGAAGGACGCCGAAGAGCGGCGTCGTGGCGTTCAGGATGGCAGCAAGTCCGCTGGCAATCTGAGTCTGCCCCCAGACGATCAGGGTGAAGGGAATGACATTGTTGAGGAGGCCCATGCCGAAAAAGGCAAGCCAGACCTTGCCGCCGCGCGGAATGGCGAGACCGGACAGGCGGATGAAGGCCCACAGCGCGAGCGCGGCCAGCAGGACGCGGGCCGTGACGATGGTCAGCGGCGGCCAGGTCTGCACCAGGATGCCGTTGAACAGGAAGGAGCCGCCCCACAACAGGGAGAGCGCCAGCAGCATCAGCCATTCCACCACCGTCATTGCTCTTTGCATGTCGCCATCTCCGCTCTGATCGGACGAGGTCTACAGCACGTGTCGCGTCAGGCCACCCGATTTCCGGCAATCTTCTGAACCTTGCGCGGCCCGCACTTTGTATAGCGGCACCGTCCGGATCCGCTTTGTGGATCAGCTGCGCCTGGCCAAGACATGCAGCCAGCGGGTTTCGGCCCCATCATAGCCGGAGCCGTCGGCCGTATCGATGGCGAGACTGGCCCAGCCGGTGCCATAGGCGTTTCGCAGAAAGGTCGCATCGGGATAGTTGAAATAGCGGCCGAGCCGATCATAGCCTTCCCCCGTGCCCGCCTTGAAGCTGGCAAAGAAGACGCCATCCGGCGTCAGGGCCCGGCGGATACGGTGCACTATGTCCGGCAGATCGATGCGTGGCACATGCAGGAGACAGGCATTCGCCCAGACGCCCTGATAGGCGGCAACCGCTTCGATCCGGTCGAACGGCAGAACCTCGACCGGCACAGGCAGCCTCTTTGCAGCCTCAGCCGCCATTTCCGCTATACCGTCCGTCGGATGCACGTCGAAGCCCTGTGCCAGCATCCAGGCGCTATCGCGCCCGCTGCCGCAGCCGAGTTCTAAGATGCGCGCGCCTGCCGGCAGGCAGGCGACAAACAGCTGAAGTGGCGCTGGAACTGGAAAAGCGCCGGTATCGGCGGCGTATTGTGCCGCCTTTCCGGCGTAGAAGGAGGCCGTCGCGGCAACGGGTTGCGTCATTGCCGCGCTCCTGCCGATCAGGCGTTGTTCTCGTTGATCAAGCGCTTGAGCAATTCGATCTCGTGGCTGAGCTTGGTGTCGCCAGAGATCAGTTCCTCGATCTTGCGCACCGCATGCAGAACGGTCGTGTGGTCCCTCCCGCCGAAGCGGCGGCCGATTTCCGGGAAAGAGCGCGGCGTCAGCGTCTTCGACAGATACATGGCAATCTGGCGAGGCTTCACGATCACCCGGGTCCGGCGGTTCGACACCAGTTCCTGCCGCGAGACATTATAGTGCCGGGCGACGATCCGCTGGATGTCCTCGATGCGCACGCGCTTGGCTTCGCCAGCACCGACCAGATGCGCAAGCAGCTCATCCACCCGCTCGATGGACAGTTCCGGCTCGAAGGAGCGCCGGAAGATCAGCTGGTTGAAGGCGCCTTCCAGCTCGCGTCCGGAATTGGCAACATTGCGGGCGACATGGTCGAGAATGGCATCGGGAATATCCAGCGCCGGATCGTCCTGCCGGGCCGTCTCCAGCCGACGCTTCAGCATTTCGAAGCGCATCTCGTAATCCGGGCTTTCCACCTCGATGGCAACGCCGCCCTGCAGGCGCGAGCGCACGCGTGGATCCAGCGATTCCAGCTCCCAGGGCGCGCGGTCGGCGGCAACGACCACCTGTTTGGCACTGTCGAGCAGCATGTTCAGGAGATGGCAGAACTCGTTCTGGATCATTTTCCCTTGCAGGAACTGCATGTCGTCGATGATCAGAAGATCGATATTGCGCAGCGATTCCTTCAGCGTCAGCGCATCATTGTCGCGAATAGCGGTGGCAAAGCGCCACATGAAATATTCAGCGGTGAGATAGACAACGCGCGGGTTGCGATCACTGTTGACCGCGGCATTGGCGATTGCCTGAAGAAGATGGGTCTTGCCGAGCCCGACGCCGGCATGGACGAAGAGCGGATTGAAGCGAACGGCGCTTGCGCCGGCCTCCGCAATCGTTCTTGCCGCTGCGAGCGCCACCCGGTTCGACGGTCCCTCGACAAAGGTGTCGAAGGTGTAACGGCTGTCCAGGGGAGAACCGAAGAGCGGGCTTGGCGCGCTGGAGGACCGGGCCGGCTGGCCGGACTGCTGCGCCTGCGCGGCGGTCGGAAAGCTGGCGATCTGGCCAATCTCGCGGGCGGGATTGCGGCGCGCGGCATGCGTCTGCACGGCTTCACCGGCCGGCGCTGCCCGCTCTTCACCAGAGGGGCGTGCCTGGCTGGCGCGGCTTGCGGTGCGCACGAGGATTTCCACCTTGAGGATGCCCGCATCTTCAGCCTGGAAAATGGTGGTGATCTGATCCAGGTAGCGATTGTTGATCCATGATTTCAGGAAGGTCGTCGGGACGGTCAGGCGGACGACGCTCTTGGACACGGAATGCAGCTTCAGGCGCGCGAACCAGCTGGCATAGACCTCGGGGCCTACCTGAGCCTTCAAGCGTGCACTGAAGCGCTCAAACAGGGCATCATGCTTCATTTCGGATTTGTCTCCCGCCGCCTGGGCGCAAACTGAACCGTTATCCTCAGACGCCTTGTTCCCGCTCTCCAGCGTCCGGGATGTAACCGTATTCATCTGCATTCTTCGCCGCCTTCTCATTGTTTACCCGCCGGAGCGGTTCATCCGCCCGCCGGGACGTCTTGCTCTTGAAGGCGGGGCCACCTGTTCACCTCGTGTCGAACAGAAAGTTCCCGCCTTTGCTTCATTGACCCCGCATGACATGCAGGGCAGATCCGGTTGCCAGCCGGCTTGGACGTTCCCCGTATGCGTCCTGTCGTCTCTCTACCCCTGGCCGTTGAGGCAGACCTTTTCTCTTGCTCCTTCCAGGCGCGGTCTTCTGCGCCACAGATGACATGCGCAGTTCCCTGCGCGACACATTCGATGCGCAGCCCCCTGCGCCACACAAAAATCCAGCCCCCGCGAATCCGAGAGGATTCCGGCGAACAACTTAAAGTTACAAGAAAAAGACGGATCAGCACGATCCGCTGCAAAAGTTAGAAGACCCGTCGCCCGACATGTCGGTGCGATCAGCGACCTTCCGGAGAGTTCCCCTGCGCCCTTGCTGGAGCTTATTAAGGCAGGATCGGAGGGCGATATCAACGATGAATTTTCGGCAAAATCCGTCCCTCAGCGTTGACTCTCGAAGCCGAATTTGACTCGGGAACCTGCCCGCGTGGGAGAATCTCTGTTGAATCAACAAGATTCAAATTCATGCCTATAGCCGGACCAATGTGAAGGCCGGAAAAATAAAATTTGCTTGACTCGTTTTGCCCCTGCCGCACACCCATGCAAAGCCTCGGGCCGGCGAGCATCCTCCTGCAAGTCATTGCAATTGTTTTGTTTTTTCTGTCACGGCTTTGTCATTGGCATGTCAAGAACGGGTCAGTCCAGAAAGTTATGGATGAGAATCACGAAAAGCCCGGTCGGGGACCGGGCTTCAAATATGACAGCGATTTTGGCGGAATTAGGCCGACAGAGCCTTCACCCGCATGGCCAGACGCGACACCTTCCGGGATGCCGTGTTGCGGTGCAGGATGCCCTTGGTGGCCGCACGCTGAATTTCCGGCTGCGCAGCGCGCAGGGCCTCTGCCGCCTGAGCCACATCGCCGGAGGCGATGGCTTCTTCGACCTGGCGGATGAAGCTGCGAACGCGCGAACGGCGCGACTTGTTGATCTCAGTGCGGCGTGCGATCTTGCGGGTCGCCTTTTTCGCCGAAGTTGTATTGGCCATGTATGCCTCTCTACGAATTCGAACCAAAACTCCGCCGTCGCCGCGCCGGGTCCTGCGACCTGTCTTCCAGCAATTCGGGAGCAATAGAGGAAGCCGTCAAAGGCTTTCCCAACTGTGGGCGGCGATATAGCTGGAATGCGGGTTCCAGTCAACGCGCAATTTGCATTGTTATGCGCCGGCACGGCGTTTTCCGCCGGGCGCCGGCGGTTTGCCGGCCGCTCACCGCTGGCAGGCCGGGCAGAAAAAGGTGGAGCGGCCCGACTGGACGATGCGCGTGATCCGGCCCGCGCAGCCGGCCCGCACGCAGGCTTCGCCCTCGCGATCATAGACAGCGAACCGGTGCTGGAAATAGCCGAGCGAGCCATCCGTCTGGATATGATCGCGCAGGGAGGAGCCTCCAGCCGCGATGGCATCGGCGATCACCTCGCGAATGGCCTGTGTCAACACAGGGAGCGCGGCCCGCGGCTTGCCGGTTCTCGTCACCAGCGTTCCCGCGGCGCGTTTCGGCGACAGGCCGGAGCGCCACAGCGCCTCGCAGACATAGATATTGCCGAGCCCGGCAATCACGCTCTGGTCGAGCAGCATGCCCTTCAGCGGCTGGATGCGGTTGAGAAAGCGCCCCGCGAGATAGCCGGCATCGAGCAGGTTGCCGGTCGGTTCCGGGCCAAGGCCGGCAAAGGCCGGATAGAGGTCGAGTTCGCTGCGGCTCCACAGATGCATGAAACCGAAGCGGCGGGGATCATTGTAGATGACGCGCACGGGAAGGCCGTCGCGCCGCTCCAGATCGAAGAGAACGTGGTCATGCTTCTCGTCCTTGGAGCGTGGATGGTGGAAGACGCCAGGCGCAAGCGCCGGCTCCGCCGCCTCGATCCGGAACGAGCCCGACATTCCCAGATGCGCAATGATGGTCATGCCGTCATCCAGATCGATCAGCAGATATTTGGCCCGCCGGCCGAGGCCGACGATCCTGCGTCCGCCGACCCGCTCTTCGAACCTCTCCGGCAGCGGAAACCGCAGATCGGGGCGCCGCGTCTCCAGCCTGACCAGCCGCGCCTCCTCCATTGTCGGCGCAAGGCCGCGACGAACGGTCTCCACCTCTGGCAATTCGGGCATGACTTCCTAAGTTCCTGTTTCCAACATGGTGAGCAGCCTCTATAGACCAGCGCCATAGTGCCGCAAGCACGACAAGAGATAGTATCGCCCGGCTGTCTTCGCTATGGTCGCGGCGCATCGGGTATACGGATGAGGATGTGATCGCCATGGCTGACAGCCGGACCTCTGCTGACGGTGGAATGGAAACCTCCTATGGCTTCCGCGATGTGGGACAGGGCGAAAAGCAGGGTCTCGTCAACGAGGTCTTCCACAAGGTGGCCAAGCGCTACGACATCATGAACGATGTCATGTCCGCCGGTCTGCACCGCCTTTGGAAGGACGCCATGGTGGCCAGCCTGAACCCGCGCAAGGATCCCGCCTACAAAGTGCTGGATGTCGCGGGCGGCACAGGCGATATCGCCTTCCGGATCGTCGAAGCCTCGGGCCGGCTGGCGCATGCGACGGTGCTCGACATCAACGGATCCATGCTTGCGGTCGGCGCGGAGCGTGCCGCAAAGCGCAAGCTTTCCGACAATCTGACATTCGTCGAAGCCAATGCGGAGGAGCTGCCCTTCGCCGATGCGAGTTTCGACGCCTATACGATCGCATTCGGCATTCGAAACGTGCCGCGCATCGATGTGGCCTTGTCGGAGGCCTTCCGGGTCCTCAAGCGCGGCGGCCGCCTTCTCGTACTCGAATTTTCCGAGGTGGAGATGCCCTTGCTGGACCGCTTCTATGACGAGTGGTCTTTCCGCGCCATTCCGCAGTTCGGCAAGATGATCACCGGCGATGCCGAGCCTTACCAGTATCTGGTGGAGTCCATCCGCAAGTTTCCCAATCAGGAGAATTTTGCCAAGATGATCCGCACAGCGGGCTTTTCCCGCGTGACCTACAGCAATTTCACCGGCGGCATTGCGGCTCTTCACTCGGGCTGGAAGATCTGACGGCGCAATGAAGCAAGCAACAGCCTCCATGGAAGTAAGCTCATGAGCACGATCGGCGCCTATTTCCGACTGGCGCGCGTGGGCTGGGTCCTCGTGCGCGAAGGAGTCGTTGCGGCGCTGCCGACGCAGGGATTGCCGCCGGTGGTCGGGCTCGTCAAGTCTGTGGCGCAGATCTTCACCCGGCCGGATTCGATCCAGGAAAGCCGCAGCGTCAGGCTCACACGGGCCGTCGACAGGCTCGGCCCCTCCTATGTCAAGATCGGCCAATTCCTGGCGACCCGCCCGGACGTGGTCGGGGTGGACTGGGCGCTGGACCTGTCCATGCTGCAGGACCGCATGGCCTTCTTCCCGACCCAGACCGCCAAGGCGGCAGTCGAGCTGTCGCTTGGCCGCACGATCGGCGATCTCTATACGCGCTTCGACGAACCGCTGGCCGCCGCCTCCATCGCCCAGGTGCATCCGGCGGCCGTCGCCTATGCGGACGGGGAACGCAAGGTGGCGGTGAAGGTGGTGCGTCCCGGGGTGCGCCAGCGCTTCGCGCATGACATCGAGAGCATGTATCTGATCTCCCGCATGCAGGAGCGTCTGCTGCCTTCCACCCGGCGCCTGAAGCCGGTGGAGGTGACGCGAACGCTGGAACAGACGACCAAACTGGAAATGGATCTGCGGCTCGAAGCGGCCGCCTTGTCCGAGATCGGCGAAAATACCCGCAACGATCCCGGCTTTCGCGTGCCGAAAGTGGACTGGGAGCGCACCGGCCGCGATGTCATCACCATGGAATGGATCGATGGCATCAAAATGTCGAATATCGAGGGCCTGCGGGCGGCAGGCTACAATCTCGAGGGCCTTGCCGAGACGCTGATCCAGTCCTTCCTGCGCCATACGCTGCGGGACGGCTTCTTCCATGCCGATATGCATCCCGGCAATCTCTTCGTTGATCCGGACGGCATGATCGTCGCGGTCGACATGGGCATTGTCGGGCGGCTCGGCAAAAAGGAACGGCGCTTCCTCGCCGAAATCCTCTACGGCTTCATCACCCGCGATTATCTGCGCGTGGCGGAAGTCCATTTCGAGGCGGGCTATGTGCCCTCTCATCACGACGTGGCCAGTTTCGCCCAGGCCATACGCGCGATCGGCGAACCGATCCATGGCCAGCCGGCCGAAACCATTTCCATGGCGCGTCTTCTGGCGCTTCTATTCGAGGTGACCGATCTTTTCGAAATGCAGACGCGGCCCGAACTGATCCTCCTGCAGAAAACCATGGTGGTGGTGGAGGGCGTGTCGCGCATGTTGGACCCGCGCTTCAACATGTGGCGTGCGGCAGAGCCGGTCGTCAGCGGCTGGATCCGCGACAATCTGGGGCCGAAACGTATCGCCACCGATCTGCGCGACGGCTTGAAGGCCGCCGTCAAACTGGCGGAAGCGGCTCCGGAGATTGCCGCCAAGACCGAGAAATTCCACCAGCAGCTGCTGCACATGACCGAACACGGCGTGCGCTTCGACAATGAGACGGCGGAAGCACTCGGCAAGGCGGAGGCCAAGCACAGCCGCTGGGGTCGTGCCGCACTCTGGGTGATGGCCGCAACGCTGATCTATATCGCCGTTCAGATCAGCTGATCGATCGGCCCAAGCTTTGCCAGGAAAGCGGCGATGCTCGCCCGGTCCGGCAGGCGATGCTTGCGACCTGCAAAACCGTCATAGGTGGCCAGGTCTTGCCCGCGCCGCCATTGCCGATGATGAGGATGCGGTTCACTTTGTTGTCGGCAGCCATGTCATCTCCGTCTGTCAACGAACACGTTTACCCTGTTCGGCGATAGATCCGCCAGCTGGCCGGGTAGAGCCTTCATTTCGCCCCCTTCTTCATGGTTTGTTAAGCCTCATCTCATGAGGAGAGCGTGAATGGCGCTTGGCGCATCGCATCGGCTTCACGACGGGGTGGCCGCCGTCGAAACCATGACCCGTTTTGCGCTTGCCGTTCTGGCACTGGCGTCCGGCGTCTATACCTATCTTGGCGTGCGCAGCCTGCTGGACGGCTCGCCGACCTCCGTCTTCTTCGCTGCGGTCATCTATGCGGGCTCCGTTTCCGTCGCGATCTACGCCTTCTGGTCCTATATGGCCCGGTTCTTCCCGCATGTGACGGGTCCTTCGGCCCGTGGCGCGATGATCGGCGTCATGGCCCTTGGCTGCGCGATGATCATCGCCATGTCCAGCTGGCTGAATGCGGCGGCGCTTGCCGGCTCGGCGGCGCTCGAACAGCATCTGGCGGAAACGGTGGAAGGCTATACGGCCGATCTCGACCAGGCGCACCAGAATGCGCTTGCCGCGCAGAGCCTGCTGCCGGATATCCAGCGTGCCTCGGAACGCTTTGCGCAGCTGGCAGAGGATGAACGCCAGTCCGGCGCGCTGACCGGCACGACGGGTGCGGGCAGCGTCGTGCAGCTTCTCAGCCAGATGTCGGCCCAGCTGAAGGAGCTTGAAACAGGCATCGTCGCATCGCGCGAGCAGGTGGCCAATCTCTTCGGTCAGGGACAGAAACGGCTGGAGACGATGCGCACCCTGGTCTCGGCGCCGGGTGCTGTCGCACCGCGTGCCGATCAGTTCTCCTCCGAAGTCGTGGCGCTGACAGGTGTGATTACCTCGCTCAACCAGACTTCGATCGCGCCGTCGATCCGCCGCGCTGCGGATGACCTGTCGCTTGGCTTCATTGCCCCGGTGGCCGACGGGGCGCAGGCGGATCTTGCAGGCCGCCAGGACCAGGTGATGGAGACGATCCGCACCTCGGTTGCCGCCCAATCCAAGGTGCTGGCCCAGGCGGCCGACGATATTCTCAACCGCCCGCCGGTTGCCGAACGCCGCTTCGTGCCGCTCTCCTCGGCCGAGGCCGTGCTGCGTTATGCCGGCGATTTCATTCCGGCCTGGGCGGGTGCAATCTCCATCGATCTGCTTCCCGCCGTGCTCGTCTTCATCCTCGCCACCGTGCATGGCGCCATCCGCCGGCAGGAGAGCCGCATGCCCTTTGCCGAGCGCATCACGGCCGCGGAACTTCTGCAGGCGCTGGAGGTGCAGCGCGCGCTGGGCGCCGGCGGCGTGGACCTTCAAGAGACCCTGCGTCGGGAGGAGGCTAAGGAAGAGGCCGGGAGGCGTGCCGCCGACCCGGTAAGGAGAGACGAAGATGAGGGCACTGAGGAGGGTGGCTCCGAGGACGGGGGCAAGGTCACCAGCCTCGATCTGAACAAGCTGCCGCGCAAGGGACCTGCCCCATGAGCCCTTCCGCAGCCGCCGCACGCGCCTGGCAGGCCTTTGCCAGGGCCGATGACAGCATCATCATGCGTGGCGCCTTTTACGGCCTTCTGGCCGTCGCTGTGCTCTTCGTTGCGGTCGACTTGCGCGACTTCGCCAATCAGGCAAGCGAAAGCCCGCCTGGCCATGATCCCTTACGCACCGATCAGCCGGTTCTGCCGCCGGCGCTCACCGATGGCAAGCCACATGCCCCGCCTGTCGAACCCACGACGTCGACGGAGAGCCTGCGCCAGCCGATCCGCTTCGAATTGCAGACCGGCGGCATTCTTCTGGCGGAAGGCGCCATCGATCCGGGCGCCGCATCGCGGTTCGCGCAGGAAATCGAGACCCGCGGCGAATATGTGAAGACCGTGTCCCTCAATTCCCCCGGAGGCGCCGTGGATGATGCGATCGCCATCTCGGCGCTGATCCGCGAGAAGAAGCTGGCAACGCGGGTGGCAACAGGCGCCCTGTGTGCCTCCTCCTGCCCCATCCTCATGGCGGGCGGCATGTCCCGCGAGGCCGAAAAGGATGCCGTTATCGGCGTGCACCAGGTCTTCAATGCAAGCCGCGAGCGTCCCTCAGCCGAAGAGGCCATGGCCAGCGCGCAAGCGACGACCGCCCGCGTGGCGCGACATCTCGAAGAGATGGGGATTGGCGCGGGCCTCTGGTTCCATGCGCTCGAGACGCCGCCCGACCGGCTCTATTACCTGACCGAGGCGGAGCTGAAGGAGTTCAAGCTCGTCACACCGGCAGCGCCGCCGCAGCCGGTGGCGCGCAGGAAATGATCGTCAGGCCTTGATCTCGCGCTCGCAGAAGACGAGGCGGTTGCTGAACGGATCCGTGACCGTCAAGTCAAGGCCCCATGGCATCTGCTGAAGGGCGGGCCGGGTGAAACGGCAGCCTTTCTCCGTCAATTCCCGATGGAAGGCTTCGACACCGGAGACCGGCACGAAGACCTTGGCGCCGGGAGACGAATCGCCGGCATGCTCGCTCAGATGCAGCACCATGGCACTGCGCGACACCTGCATATAAATCGGGAGATCTGGCGCATGCCGATGCTCCCAATCGAGGCGGAAACCGAGAAAATCACGGTAGAATTCCAGTGCCATGTCGAGGGCGAAGATCCGTATGACCGGGATGGCCGGCTGAAGCAGCACCCGCGCCGCCTTGACCTCTTCCGCCGCGCCGATCCTGGCGCTCAGCACGTTCCATTCATCGAAGCCGAATTGGCCCGCCACCAGTTCGAGAGCTTGCGAATGGCTGATGGAAAGGCCCTGCTCCTCCAGGCCTGCCCGAAGGGCCTTGGCCATGAGCTTGGCGTCACGATAGTCACGCATGTCGTTATCTCCTGGACGAACGCCGTTATCAGTGCCCGTATTGCTGATCCGCTCGTCGCTCGGAAGACGCATGCTCGATGCGTGAGGCGAAGGGTATGGGACGCGTTCACCAAACACTCGAACAAGTGCCACGGGCGGCAGGCCGCGTCCGGCCCGGGCCGAAGCTTAGCGGTGCTTCCCTTGCGATGCAACATGATCGCACGGGGCTGATTTTCCTGAAGCCCGCACGGTCAAAGAGCGCTTGCAGTTTCTGCTCTTTTCGGCTCAACTGCGCAGCATCGGATGAAAATTTGAGGCTTCAACGAAGAAGCCCGGGAACAGCTGAACCGATGAACGGAGCCAGTGAACCATGCGTTTGACCCATTCCCTCGCCGCTCTTACCTTGACCGCCGCCTGCACGCTCTCCAGCGCCACCTTTGCCAGCGCCGACACCATGCTGAACATGGCCAACTGGCTGCCCCCGACCCATCCGCTCGTGACCGATGTCATGAAACCCTATGCCGAGGCGGTCAAGACGGCGACGGAAGGCCGCGTGACGATCAATATCATGCAGGCGCCGCTCGGTCCCCCGGCTGCGCATTTCGATTTCGCGGTCAATGGCGTTGCCGATATCACCTATGGCGTGCAGGGCTATAATCCGGGCCGCTTCAAGACCACGAATATTGCCGAAATCCCCTTCCTGGGTGACACGGCGGAAAGCGTTTCCGTCGGCTATTGGCGTGTTTTCGACAAGGACCTGCGCAAGGCGGGCGAATATGACAAGGTTCATGTCCTTGGCGTCTTCACCCATGGACCAGGGCAGATCTTCATGAAGGGCCGCGACGTGACCGGTTCCGAACCGGTAAAGGGCGCCAAACTGCGCGTCGGCGGCGGCATTGTCGCCGATCTCGTCAAGGCCATGGGCGGCGTGCCGGTGGAGGGTCCCTCCTCCAAGACCTATGAAATCCTCTCCAGCGGCGTTGCCGACGGGATTACCTTCCCGTTCGAATCCGTCGCCTTCTTCAAGCTCATCCCGATGCTGGATACGGCACTCGTGGTGCCGGGCGGGCTCTTCAACACCTCCTTCTACGTCGTGATGAACAAGGCCAAATGGGATGCGCTGTCGGAGGCAGACAAGACGGCCATCGACAAGGTTTCGGGCGAAGCTTTGGCACGACTGGCCGGCAAGGCCTGGGATGCGGCAGACAATGCCGGCAAGACCGCCATGCAGGGCAAGATCAAGATGGTCGATGCCACGCCGGACCAGGTGAAGTCGTTCGAAGCGGCCCTGAAGCCGGTTGTCGATGCCAAGCTCGCCGAAACCGCATCGACCGGTATCGACGTGCAGGCCGCCCTCTCTGCCATGAAGGCCGAGATCGCCAAGGCGGCCAAGGGCGAATGAGCAAGACGGCCGAACCTTCCGGAGACGGAGCGGATCGAGCCCTGTCCTCGCCCATGCGAGCGACACACCGGATCTTGTCGATCATCTGCGGGCTGATGCTGCTGGCGATGATGGTCGTCACACTGCTGGATGTCATCGGGCGCTACATGTTCAACAGCCCGCTCCAGGGCGCGACAGAGCTGACGGCGCTTCTCCTGGTTTCGACGATCTTCATCGGCCTGCCCGCCGTCTGCCTGGACGAGGAGCATGTGACGGTCGACCTTTTGACCGACCATCTGCCGGCCCTGCTCCAGCCGATCCGCAGGACGCTGATCCGGCTCATATCGGCCGGCGTCCTCTTCGTCATTGCCTGGCGCCTCCTGGTTTACGGCCATGACCTTGCCAGCTACGGCGAAACGACGGTCAGCCTCCGGCTTGCAGTTTCGCCTTTCGCCTATCTCTGCTCCGCAACCACGCTGATTGCGGGTCTGATCACGCTTCGGCACGTCTTCTCCCGTTCCTGACCCGAAAGTAGTTGCATGAGCTGGCCGATCGGATGCCTTCTCTTCCTGGCGCTGATGTTTTCCGGCATGCCGATCGCCTTTGCCATGGCGCTGGTCGGCGTGGTCGGCACCCTGTCGATCATCGGGCTTGCCCCTGCGCTGTCGCTTCTGGGCCAGACCTTCTTCGACAATGGCCGCGAATATTCGCTCTCCGTGCTGCCGCTTTTCCTGATGATGGGCAACTTCGTCGTCCAGTCGGGAGTGGCGGACGATCTCTACAAGGCTGCCCATGCCTGGCTCAGGCACCGCAAGGGCGGTCTTGCCATTGCGACCATCCTTGCCTGCGGCGGCTTTTCCTCCGTCTGCGGTTCCTCGCTCGCCACGGCGGCGACCATGGCCAAGATCGCCCTGCCCTCGATGCGGCGCTACCGCTATCCCGACAGCCTCTCGACCGCCTCTATCGCTGCCGGCGGGACGCTCGGCATCCTCATTCCACCCTCGGTGATCCTGGTCTTCTACGGCATCATCGCGCAGCAGGATATCGGCAAGCTCTTCCTGGCCGGCATCATTCCGGGCATCATCGGGATCGCGGGCTACGCCGCTGCGGTCGTCATCTCGGTTCGGCTGCGCGGCCTTGATCTTCCGACGGAAGAGAAACTGCCGCTGAAGGATAGGCTGATCGCAACGCGCGGGGTCAGCGGTGCGCTCCTATTGTTCACCTTCGTGATGGGCGGGATCTATCTCGGTGTCTTTACCGCCACCGAATCCGCCGGGATGGGTGCGGCCGGCGCCATGCTTCTGACCATCCTCAAGGGCCGTTTCAAGCTGGAAGAGACGTTCCGCACCCTCTACGAAACGGCAAAGAACACGGCGATGATGTTCTTCATCCTGTTCGGCGCGCTGACCTTCACCAATTACGTCAACCTCTCCGGCATGGCGACGGACCTGCAGGGCGCCTTGTCGGGCTTTCAGAGCCCGCTGGCGATCATCTTCGTCATTCTCGCCATCTATCTGGTGCTTGGCTGCCTGTTCGAGAGCCTCTCGATGATCACGCTCACCGTTCCGATCTTCTATCCCGTGGTGGCAGGCGCCGGTTTCGATCTCATCTGGTTCGGCATCTTCGTCGTGGTGGTCACCGAGATCAGCTATATCACGCCGCCGGTCGGGATGAATGCCTTCGTGCTGCGCTCGGTGGTCAAGGATGTGCGGCTGGGCACCATCTTTTCCGGCCTCGTGCCCTTCGTGGCGATGGACTTCCTGCGGATCCTGCTGCTGATCTTCGTCCCCGTTCTGGCACTCTTCATCCCCTCGCAAATGTGAGCAGGCCGGGCGGTGATTGCATGTTGCGCGTCAGACGCTTAGGGTCCGGGGCAAGAAGTCGGTCCGGCTTTCGGCGTCTGCGCAAGCCGCCCCTCACCCCGCCTCCGCTTCGCTCGGCGGACCTCTCCCCCAAGGGGAGAGGGGAACCGCGAGCGGTGCGGCTTGTCCCTCTCCCCTCGGGGAGAAGGTGCCGGCAGGCGGATGAGGGGCGAGCCGAACGCCAATCACAGCCCGACACCACAGGGGAGAGGCCCATGGACCTTCAGGGCAAACGCATTCTGCTGATCATCTCGGGGGGTATCGCCGCCTATAAGAGCCTCGATCTCATCCGCCGGCTGCGCGAGAGGGGAGCGACAGTGCGACCCGTGATGAGCCGCGCGGCGCAGGAATTCATCACGCCGCTTGCTGTCGGGGCGCTTTCGGCCAGCCACGTCTATACGGATCTCTTCTCCCGCGAGGACGAGCAGGATGTCGGCCATATCCGCCTGGCGCGCGATTGCGACCTGGTTCTTGTCGCCCCTGCCACTGCCGATCTGATGGCCAAGATGGCGCATGGCCTGGCCGACGACCTGCCGAGCGCCGTGCTTCTGGCCACGGATCGGCCCGTGCTGCTTGCCCCTGCCATGAACCCGGTGATGTGGAATGCCGCGCCCACGCGACGCAACCTCGACACGCTGAAAGCCGATGGCGTTTGCCTGATCGGACCGATGCGGGGCGAAATGGCCGAAAGCGGCGAAGCCGGCACCGGCCGCATGGCCGAACCGCTGGAGATCGTGGCTGCTGCCGCAGCGCTTCTTCTGCCGCAGGAGAAGCCGCTTGCCGGAAAGCGCGCCATCGTCACCTCCGGCCCGACGCATGAACCGATCGATCCGGTGCGCTACATCGCCAACCGGTCATCGGGCAAGCAGGGCCATGCCATTGCCGCCGCTCTCGCGCGTCTCGGCGCGGATGTGACCCTTGTGTCCGGCCCCGTGACCATTCCTGATCCGGCCGGCGTCGCGGTGACGCATGTGGAAACGGCCGAGGACATGCTTTCCGCCGTTCTCTCGGCGCTGCCTGCCGATATCGCAGTCATGGTGGCCGCCGTTGCCGACTGGCGGGTCGTCGCCTCGGCGGGCCAGAAGATCAAGAAAAAGCCGGGCGAGCCGCCTGCGCCGCTCTTGCTTGCCGAAAATCCGGATATCCTGAAGACGGTGGGCCATCACCCGGATCGGCCGCGCCTCGTCATCGGCTTTGCCGCGGAAACGCAGGAGGTGGAGACGAATGGCCGCCGCAAGCTTGACGCCAAGGGCGCCGACATGATCATCGCCAATGATGTCTCGCCGGCCACCGGCATCATGGGTGGCGACCACAACCGGGTGAAGATCATTTCCAGCGGCGGGATCGAGGAATGGCCGGATCTTGCCAAGGATGCGGTGGCCGAAAGGCTGGCCGCGCTGGTCGCCGATCGCCTGTCGAAGCCTGCGTGAACGCCTGTCAGGCGAAGCTGACGGCAAGGCCGCTTACGGCCCCGAGCGCCAGCACGGCCACAGGATGAGCACGGGTGAAGATGGAAATCGCCGCGGTTATACCGGTCAGCACCGCGAGCCAGACATGGGTCACCGAGGCCATGGTGATGACGACCGCGCTGGACGCGACGAGGCCGGCGGTAATTGGCAGCAGCCCCGCCTGAACCACGGCGCGCCACGGGCGGTCGCGAAATCGCTCCCAGGCTGAAACGGCAAGGCAGGTAACGATCGACGAGGGGAGAAACTTGGCGAGCGAGGTGACCAGCAGGCCCGGCAGGCCCGCGACATGCCAGCCGATCAGCGGCACGATCATCATGTTCGGGCCGGGCGCCGCCTGGGCCAGCGCGAAAAGCGCGCTGAACTCCGCCGGCGTCGCCCAATGCTGAACCTCAACCACCCGGCGCTGGATTTCCGGCAGAACCGCATAGCCGCCGCCAAAGGCCATCAGGGATAATTCGGTAAAAATGAGTGCCAGGGCCAAAAGGGTTGCGATCATCGCGACACCCGGGATGCCAGGAGGATCGATAGCGGCGCAATCACCAGCATGGCGAGGATCAGCGGCACCCTGACGATAGCGACAGCGATGAAGAGCAGGATCACGACCAGCAGGGCGATGGGGCGGGTGAGGAGAGGTTTGAGCATCTTCCAGGCCATGGCGATCAAAAGGCCCGCCGCCGCCGCCGCAAGGCCCGCAAAGACGTGCTGGACATGGGGATCACCGCTATAGCGGTCGTAAAGCACGCCGAGCAGGATGACGAAGGCCGTGGGAATGGCGGTCAGCCCGAGAATGCCGGCCAGCGCGCCCCGCCAGCCGCGAAACTTCATGCCGACCGCAATGCTGAGATTGATCACATTGCCGCCCGGCAGAAACTGGCAGAGACCCAGGAGATCGGAGAATTCCTGCTCGCTCAGCCAGGCCTTGTCCTCCACCAGCATCCGCCGCGCGAGCGGCAATACGCCGCCAAAGCCGATCAGGCCAATGCCGAGAAAGCCGGCAAAGATCTCTCGCGCCTTGGGCCGGATCGGCACAATCTCCAGGTCTGGCAGTGCGGTAGGGGTCATCGTCTTCATCCTTCCCATCATGCTGATCCTGCACTACTGCCGCTTGGGACATAAGTCCAACCCGCAGGCGGACGCATCAGGATGCATTGTGGGGGCGATGGTGGATCGTCAACCGGGACCGGCGAAACTCACGCCGCCTTGGCGAAGCCTGCCGGAGAAAAGGGTTGGATCATCATGCCGGAATCGCTGACGACGACGGCACTTCCGTCCGGTATCTCCGTCCAGGCATCCACATCGTCGTTGAGCGGTTCGGAAACCAGACAATACCCGCCCTCGCCGCCCATGGGCGACCCGTAAAGGGTAGGCGGCCGGTTGTCGGTTGCATAACGGACCGCATACAGCGTCTTGCCGTCCGAAAAGGCCGCCGTGAAGCGAACCAGCGTGTTGACCTCCTGCTCGGCGGCCAGGCTCTCCACCAGTGCAATGGCACGGGAAACGGCTCCGAGCGGATCGTCGGCCATGCCGAGCTCCTGCGCCAGCAGAAACAGCAATTCCGAATCCGTCGTGCCGGTGCGCGCGGCAAACAGCGCATCGCCAAGCCGGGCCTCCATACGGCGGCGGATCCTGTCAAAGCCGGCGATCTGGCCATTATGCATGAAGGACCATTGGCCCTGGACGAAAGGATGGCAATTGTCACGGCGCGTGCTGCCATTGGTGGCCGCCCGCACATGGGCCAGAAACAGCGGCGAGCGGATCTGGCGCGCGAGACTGCGCAGATTGCAGTCCGACCATGCCGGGAGGATATCCCGGTAGCGACCCGGCTCGGGATGATCGCCATACCAGGCGATGCCGAAGCCATCGCCATTGGTCGCCGTCTTGGCCCGGCTGGCACAATGGCTCTGTTCGATCAGGGAATGCGCAGGAGAGGAGACCAGCTCTTCCAGATATAAGGGGTGACCACGATAGGCAGCCCAACGACACATTGCTTCAAGCTCCGGACCGGACCGCAGGCGGCGGCGACACGTGATCAAGAATCGATCGATAATGGTTAACATGCGGTTAATTCCAATCAACACTCAACTTTGGTGGCGGCAGAGCGTTGCGACCGAGCGGTGCCAGGGGTAGCGGAGGAATAGGCGCGCAGAGAGAGCCGGGCAATGGCAGGACTGGGCCAGACGGGGGCCGAACGGGAGTCGGACGGGAGTCGGACGGGGGCCCGGCGGAGTGGCAGGCGGCGACAAAGCCAGCCTTGGTCTTGCCTTGCGGCATGCACCGCCTAAGTACACTCCCATGTTACCGACCGACACAACACGTGACATCGACACCCTTCATTCGGGTGAAGACGTCCTGGTTAGTCTCCTTGGCCAGCCGGACTCCTGGGCCCTGTTTCTCGACATAGACGGGACCTTGCTGGATCTTGCGGCAACGCCGGACGCAATCATCGTACCGCCCGAGCTTGCCGATCATCTGGCTCGGCTTGCAAACAGGCTGGACGGAGCGCTGGCGCTCGTGACGGGACGTGCTTTGGTTTACGCCGACACGCTGTTCTCCCCGCTTGTCCTGCCCATTGCCGGTCTGCACGGAGCCGAACGCCGGCGGGCCGACGGTTCTGTCGATTCCGTGGCACAGGATCCCGCCTTTTCGACATTGAAAGCCTCGCTGGCGCGGGTTACCGGCGACTGGAACGGCGTTCTCATCGAGGACAAGGGGGCGGCCGTCGCCGCACATTATCGCCAGGCGCCGCAATGGCAGCAATCGGTAGAGGCCGTCATGCATTCCGCCCTGGAAGAGGCCGGGCCGGATTATGCGCTACAGCGTGGCAAGATGGTGATCGAGATCCGCCCCGCGCGTGCCAGCAAGGGCGCGGCCGTGCGTGCCTTCCTGTCGGAGCCGCCCTTTGTCGGCCGAAAGCCGATCGCCATCGGCGACGACGTGACCGACGAAGCCATGTTCAAGGTCGCCAATGACATGGGAGGATGCTCCATCCGGATTGGCGAGCCGACGGCGGAGACCGCCGCACGATATACAATCGCGTCCGCGGACGCTCTCAGACAGATGCTGAAGGGGCTTGCATCGGAGTGATGCCAGTCTCGAACCGTCGAAGGAGAATTAAGTTTTGAGCCGTCTCGTCGTCATTTCCAATCGCGTCCCCATGCCGGAGAAAAACGGCACGGCGCCCGCCGGCGGCCTGGCCGTGGCGTTGCAAGCGGCCCTGGAAGAGCGTGGCGGGGTCTGGATGGGGTGGTCCGGAAAATCCAGCGGCAGCAAGGATCCTGCGCCGCTTGCCCTGACGGAACGTGGCAATATCACCTATGCCCTGACCGATCTGACGAAGACCGATGTCGAGGAATACTATCATGGCTTCGCCAACCGGGTCTTGTGGCCGATCTGTCATTACCGGCTGGATCTTGCCGAATATGCCCGCAAGGAGATGGCAGGCTATTTTCGCGTCAACCGGTTCTTCGCCCATCGACTGGCGCCGCTGATCAAACCGGACGACATTCTCTGGGTGCATGATTACCACCTGATTCCGCTGGCGGCGGAGCTGCGCCAGATGGGTTTCAAGAACCGGATCGGCTTCTTCCTGCACATTCCCTGGCCGCCGGCGGACGTGCTGTTTGCCATGCCGGTGCATGAGGAGATCATGCGTGGGCTGACGCATTACGATCTGGTGGGCTTTCAGACCGATCATGACCTGGAAAATTTCCGCGGCTGCCTGGTGCGGGAAGGCTTCGGCAATGCGATTGGCGATGGGCTGTTCCAGTCGCATGGACGGACCTTCAAGGGCGGCTTCTATTCCATCGGCATCGAGACCGAGGCCTTTGCCGAATTTGCGCGCAAATCGGTGAACTCCACAATGGTACGCAAGGCCCGCCAGAGCCTCGAGGGACGCGAACTGATCATCGGCGTCGACCGGCTCGACTATTCCAAGGGAATCACGCAGCGGATCGATGCCTATGAAAGCTTTGTCTCGCGCAATCCCGGTCATCAGGGCAGCGTGACCTATCTGCAGATCACCCCCAAATCGCGCTCGGAAGTACCGGAATACGAGGCGATGCAGCGCACGGTCGCGGAGCAGGCCGGGCGGGTGAACGGGGCGCTGGGAACCGTCGACTGGGTGCCGATCCGCTATATCAACCGGTCCATCGGCAGGCCGGTGCTGGCCGGGCTTTATCGTCTTGCCAAAGTCGGACTGGTGACACCCCTGCGCGACGGCATGAACCTTGTCGCCAAGGAATTCGTCGCAGCCCAGGATCCGGACGATCCCGGCGTCCTGGTTCTGTCGCGTTTTGCGGGTGCTGCGCGGGAATTGAAGGGCGCTCTGCTCGTCAACCCCTATGACATTGAAGGAACGGGCAATGCCATAGCCCGCGGCCTCACAATGGGGCTGGAAGAACGTCAGCAGCGGTGGCAGGGGATGATGGATCACCTGCTGGAGCATGACGTGAAGCGCTGGTGCGACGATTTCCTGATCGACCTGACGTCGGACATGGCGGAGTATACGGCCGCCAATGCATCGCCGGCCGATCCCGCGTCGCCCACTCTCTCCTGCACCCAGGCGTAAGGATCGCCTCGCGATCACGCCGCCTTGGCGACGTGATATTCCTTGATGGCGACCATCTTGATGGCCGGGTAGCGTTCGGCTTCATAGCGAAGCGAGAAGGCGTCCTGAGCGAGGAACACCGGATCGCCGTCCAGGTCGCGGGCGATATCGCCGCGCTTGACCGTCAGGAATTTCTCCAGTTCCGCCTTGTTGTCGGAGGAAATCCAGCGGCAGACGGAGAAGCGGGACATTTCGAAGGAAACCGGCAGGCTGTATTCGGCCGACAGACGCTCCTTGAGCACATCGAGCTGCAGGGCCCCGACCACGCCGACAATGGCCGGCGAACCGTCTTCCGGTGAGAAGAGCTGCACGACGCCTTCTTCCGCCATTTGCTGCAAGGCTTCCTTGAGCTTTTTCGCCTTCATTGCATCTTCCAGGCGCACGCGCCGCAGGATTTCCGGCGAGAAATTCGGAACGCCCTGGAAGACCAGGGCTTCGCCTTCGGTCAAGGTATCGCCGATGCGCAGAGTGCCATGGTTGGGAATGCCCACCACATCGCCGGCATAGGCCGTATCGGCAAGCTGGCGCTGGGAGGCGAAGAAGAATTGCGGCGCCGTCAGCCCCATCTGCTTTCCCGTGCGGGCCAGCCGTGCCTTCATGCCCCGCTCCAGCTTGCCGGAGCAGATGCGGGCAAAGGCAATGCGGTCGCGATGATTGGGGTCCATATTGGCCTGGATCTTGAAAACGAAGGCCGTCATCTTGTCTTCGGACGCATGCACCGTGCGGGTATCGGCCACCTGATCGCGCGGCGGCGGGGCAAAATCGCCGAGCGCGTTGATCAGATCGCGGACGCCGAAATTGCGCAGGGCCGACCCGAAGAAGACCGGCGTCATATGACCTTCCAGGAAGGCCTGGCGATCGAAGGGACGGCAGGCTTCGATGGCGAGTTCCAGTTCCTCGACGAATGTCTGGCGCTCGTTCTCCGGCAGATGATCGGCCACGCTCTGCGGACCATTGACGCGAACCGGTTCCACCTGGGTATCACTGCCGCGAAACGTGCTATTGGCGAGGTTATAGGATCCGCAGAAGGACTTCGACCGGCCGACCGGCCAGGTGATCGGTGCCGTATCGAGCGCCAGCTTTTCTTCGACCTCGTCGAGGATTTCGAAGGTATCGCGGCTTTCCCGGTCCATCTTGTTGACGAAGGTGATGATGGGAATATCGCGCATGCGGCAGACTTCGAACAGCTTGAGCGTGCGCGGCTCGATACCCTTGGCGGCATCGATGACCATGACGGCCGCATCCACTGCTGTCAGCGTGCGATAGGTATCGTCGGCGAAATCCTCATGGCCCGGCGTGTCGAGAATATTGAAGATATTGCCTTCATATTCGAAGGTCATGACCGAGGTGACGACTGAAATTCCGCGCTCGCGCTCGATCTTCATCCAGTCGGAGCGCGTCTGGATCTTGTCCTTCTTGGCCTTGACCTCACCCGCCAGCTGAATGGCGCCGCCGAAGAGCAGGAGCTTTTCGGTGAGCGTCGTCTTACCGGCGTCCGGATGCGCGATGATCGCGAAGGTTCGGCGGCGGGACACCGCTTCGGCAATGCTGTCTTGCATAATGTGCAAATCCTTTGAGTTGCCGCGTATCTAGCGATTTTGGCCCATTTATGCAATTGACCGTGCAAACATGAAGGAGACTGCCATGCAGGACATTATCGGGCCCGCTCTCACCGTGATCCGCCTGCCGCATGCAGAGGGCCTTGAGCTTCCGGCATACGAGACGCGGGGCGCTGCCGGCATGGACATCCGGGCGGCCGTGAGCGAGGCGGTGAGACTTGGCCCGGGCCAGCGCGCGCTGATAGCCACCGGCCTCATCTTCGAGATCCCGCAAGGTTTCGAGGTGCAGGTGCGGCCGCGCTCCGGACTGGCCTTCAAGAACGGCGTGACCTGCCTCAACACCCCGGGAACCATTGACAGCGATTACCGTGGTGAGGTCAAAGTCCTGCTGGTGAACCTTTCAGACGCGGAATTCGTGGTCGAACGCGGCATGCGGATCGCACAGCTGGTCTTGGCGCCGGTGGTGCAGGCCCGCATTGCCGAGGCCGAAACCGTGAGCGAAACCGGGCGCGGTGCCGGCGGCTTCGGTTCGACGGGCATCTGACAGCGCCTGACGGCCTTGCACGGCGATTGCCGGCAATTGACGGCGGTTGCTGGGAATTGACGATACTCGGCGAGGCTGAACGAAGATCGAGGGAGGAGACGGCATGACACTGACATCGCTGATTGCCTATGCAGGCGCCCTTTTCATTGCAGCCGCCATACCCGGGCCGGGCATGACGGCTATCGTTGCCCGCGCCCTCGGTTCCGGGTTCCGGCCGACCTTCTTCATGGGTCTTGGCCTCATTCTGGGCGACCTCGTCTACCTGACGGCCGTCATCCTGGGGCTGGCGCTCGTGGCGCAGCAATTCGGCACCATTTTTCTGATCATCAAATATGCCGGGGCGGCTTATCTCTGCTTCATTGCCTGGAAGCTGTGGACCACGGGACTCCTTTCGCAGAGCATCGAAGCGGAACAGGTTCCGAGCGTCTTTCTGTCCTTCCTGTCCGGCCTCCTGGTAACGCTCGGCAACCCGAAGACCATGCTCTTCTACCTTGCCCTGGCGCCCACTCTTCTGCCCATCCGCGAGATCGGCGTCAGCGACTATCTGGTGCTGGTCTGCGTGACATTCGCCGTGCTGATGGCTGTCCTCCTGCCTTACATCCTGCTGGCGGCACGCGCCCGGCTGCTGCTGAAACGCCCGCGGACCTTGCAGATCCTGAACCGCTCGGCAGCCAGCATTCTGGCCGGCACCGCCGCCTATATCGCGGCGCGCTGACGCCTGGGGCAAATGGGAGACGGCAAAGCGACGCCCGGAAGCAGCCGAAACTCGCGTAGTTTTTTCCTGATTCCACGCCTCAGGCGCAATGCTACCCCTCGCCGGTCAGGCAATTACATCCTAATCTAGGTGTGAAACAGCATTTGGGAGAATTCGGACATGTCGGACACCGCCAAGCCAGGCCGCGGCAAGATCTACGGCTCTATCGTCGAGACCATCGGCAACACGCCCATCGTGCGCCTGGACAAGCTGGCGAAGGAAAAAGGCGTGAAGGCCCATCTTCTGGCCAAGCTCGAATTCTTCAACCCGATCTCCTCGGTGAAGGACCGCATCGGCGTGGCGATGATCGAAAGCCTGGAAGCGCAAGGCAAGATCGCGCCCGGCAAGACCACTTTGATCGAGCCGACATCCGGCAATACCGGCATTGCACTGGCTTTCGCCGCTGCCGCGAAGGGCTACAGGCTGATCCTGACCATGCCGGAGACCATGTCTGTGGAGCGGCGCAAGATGCTGGCCCTGCTTGGCGCCGAACTGGTCCTGACCGAGGGGCCCAAGGGCATGAAAGGCGCCATTGCCAAGGCGGAAGAACTGGCGGCCAGCCTGCCGGATTCGGTGATCCCCCAGCAGTTCGAGAACGAAGCCAATCCGGAGATCCACCGCAAGACCACGGCAGAGGAAATCTGGAACGATACCGAGGGAAAGATCGATCTCTTCGTGGCCGGCATCGGCACCGGCGGCACGATCACCGGCGTCGGTCAGGTTTTGAAGGCGCGCAAGCCCGATTTGAAGATCTTCGCCGTCGAACCGGCGGAATCCCCGGTCCTGTCCGGCGGCGAACCCGGACCCCACAAGATCCAGGGGATCGGCGCCGGCTTTGCCCCGAAGATCCTCGACCGATCGATCTATGACGAGGTTGTCACGATTGCCAGCGGCGAGGCTATCGAAACTGCCCGCCACGTGGCGCGGCTCGAGGGCCTGCCGGTCGGCATTTCCTCCGGTGCGGCGCTGGCCGCCGCCATCAAGATCGGCTCCCGCCCCGAAAACGAGGGGAAAAACCTCGTTGTTATCATTCCTTCCTTTGCCGAGCGCTATCTTTCGACGGCGTTGTTTGAGGGGCTGGGCGGGTAAAATAGCGAATAGCGAATAGCGAATAGCGAATCGATAATTTCCATCGGCGGCGTTTCTGCAAAACGATTCAGCCGCCGGGGAACGAACGTCTTCGGATTTTTGGCATTCCCTCTCTGCATCGTCGATGCGCACCGCGTCCTCGAACAGCCTCAGGTCATCATCAGTGCGGGAAAATGCAGGATGCCCTCCGGCAGGGAAGGGCCTCGCCAGAACATGTAGGCCTCCGGCCACGGCTGACGGATCAAGCCGTTCTCGCCCTGACTGTCGTGTATGGTGGGCCCGCCAACGCTTCGTCCGCTTAGTGTATTCTCTTGACGCAGGTTCCGGAAAACCTTGGGACAGTTTTCCGGAACCTCTTTAAAGAGATCGTCCGGCACGAAACCCAACTCGATCCGGCCGCCATACGGGGCTGCCAGCGCCTGCAGCAAGCCGTGATGGCCCATTCCGTCTCGCGAAAGACAGTCGCAGAGCATCACGCCTCTGTCCGTCACCTCGACAAAAGCCAGCCCTCTTTCCTTCGGCAGAACATAAGCGGTCACGTTCGTGTTCATGAGATGCCAGAGAAGGATGGAGGCATCCGGTCGTACCGCGAGGATTCCGCCATGGGCATCTGCTCTGTCGCACCACATCGCGAGCAGGGCACGGTCCTGCAATGTCTCCGGGTCGAATCGGCGCCCGATGGCATTCTTCGTTTCAGGGCCTGGTCGAAGTTGTAGAAACAGCCGATCCGGAATCAGGCGTCGAAACCCGAAACGCGGATAGAAATCGACCACCGAGGGATTGGCGAACAGCAAAACCGGCGTGCCGTGACGATCCGCCTCCGCCAGCACATGTTCCAGCAGCCGGCGCGCCAGTCCGCGCCCGCGATCCTGCGGGCGGGTGGCAACGGCGCCCAGTTGGAAGACGGGCATGGGCTGGCGCCTGCCCAGCCACCCCTCCATCACGGTGACGCCGATGGTGGCACAGATTTTGTCACCTTCCGTTAGGGCAACGACCTCGTAGCGATCGCCCCAACCGCCGACGCGTGCCCAGCGGGGGAAATTCTGGATACCAAAGACGGCGTTCAGGTGCAGGAAAAACCTCCTGCCAGTCGCCGTCATGCCGCCCGATGCGTCGCAGCTGCAAGGGCTCATCCTCCTTGTTCGACGAGCGAGTGCTGGCGCCTCATGCCGCCGCCGTCAAGCGTTCGCCGGCAATCCGGTAGGAGATCGCTTCAGCCAGGTGAATGCGTCCGACCCGTTCCTGGTCATCGAGATCAGCGAGCGTGCGGGCCACCTTGAGGATACGATGATAGCCGCGGGCGGAGAATTTCAGCTTCTCCGCCGCATCGCGCAACAGTTGCGCGCCTGCCGCATCCGGCGCGGCAAAATCCTCGATCAGGGCGGTGGAGCAGCGGGCATTGGTCGAGATCTCCGGAAGGCCGGCGGCGGCAAAACGGCGGCGCTGCCGCGCGCGGGCCTCCGCCACCCGTGCCGCGACCGTGGCGCTGCTTTCGGCCGGCCGCGGACGGATAAGGTCGGCGGCGGAGACGGCCGGGACGTCGATGCGGATATCGATCCGGTCCATCAGCGGACCCGAAATGCGGCCCTGATAGTCGCTGATGCAGCGCGGCCCTCTGGCGCAGCTATGGCCCGGTTCGCCCGCCATGCCGCAGCGGCAGGGATTCATCGCGGCAACCAGCTGGATTTGCGCCGGGTAGCAGACCCGGTGATTGGCCCGGGCAATCGCGCATTCGCCGGTTTCCAGCGGTTGCCGCAAGGCATCGAGCACCTGCGGCGCAAATTCGGGAAATTCGTCGAGAAACAGCACACCATGGTGGGCGAGCGAGGCCTCGCCCGGCCTGGCCCTTATGCCGCCGCCCACAAGCGCCGCCATGGTGGCGGAATGATGTGGCGTGCGAAACGGCCGCCGGTCGGACAGCTTGCCGCCCGACAATTGGCCGGCGATCGAGTGGATCATCGAGACTTCCAGAAGCTCGGCAGCCGACAGCGGCGGCAGGATGGAGGGAAGCCTTGCCGCAAGCATGGATTTGCCAGAGCCCGGCGGCCCGACCATCAGGAGATTGTGGCCACCCGCTGCAGCCACTTCCAAAGCACGCTTGGCGCTTTCCTGTCCCTTGATATCGGCAAGGTCCGGAAGATTGGCGGCCGGAGCCCGGATGGCCGGCTGCGGCCTTGTCAAAACCTGCGTGCCGCGAAAGTGGTTGGCGAGCGCGATGAGGCTGCGGGGCGCGAGAATATCGATTGCCGCGCCGGCCCAGGCCGCTTCCGCGCCGCTATCGGCCGGGCAGATCAGGCCCCTCTCCTGCGCATTCGCAGCGATTGCCGCGGGCAAGGCACCGGCCACCGCAGCCAGCGTGCCATCCAGGTTGAGTTCGCCGATCACCACATAATCGGCGAGCGCATCGGCCGGAATGGCGCCAAGCGCTGCCATCAGACCGAGAGCGATCGGCAGATCGAAATGCGACCCCTCCTTGGGCAGATCCGCCGGCGCCAGATTGACCGTCACACGTTTGGGCGGCAGCGCCAGACCGGAGGCGTGCAGGGCTGCCTGCACGCGTTCCCGGCTTTCCGCCACGGCCTTATCCGGCAGTCCGACGATCTGCATGCCAAGCTTGCCGGGCCCGACCATGACCTGAACATCGACAGGCAGGCCCTCTATGCCCTGGAATGCAACCGTACTCACTCTTGCAACCATCGGAACTGCCTCGCCCGCCTCGCCCTTGCCGCACCTCAATTCGGCAAGCCGCCGATGGGAATAAGCAAGTACAGTCAAGCATAGTTTCCGGAGCGAAACAAGAACATAAAACGAACATTCGCGCCTTGATACTGATGGGATCGCTTCTTTACATGCCGCTAAAGGAACGAAACAGGATCATAGGGCAGCGGTGAGCTGCTTTTCGTGCCCTCAGCCGGCGTTGCGCCGCGCCTCGATTGCATCCCACAAGAGAGCGGCCACGTCAGCCCCGCCGAATTTCTTCACTTCGCGAATGCCGGTGGGTGAGGTCACGTTGATCTCGGTCATGAAATCGCCGATCACATCGATCCCGACGAAAAGGAAGCCGCGCTCGCGCAGCGCCGGGCCGATCCTCCGGCAGATCTCTTCCTCGCGCGAGGTCAGTTCGGTGGCTTCGGCGCGGCCCCCCACATGCATGTTGGACCGGCTGTCATGCTCTGCCGGGACCCGGTTGATCGCACCTACGGGCTCGCCATCGACCAGAAGAATGCGTTTGTCCCCCTTGCGGACGGCGGGCAGATAACCCTGTGCGATGAAGGGCTCGCGATACATTTGCGCGAACATTTCCAGCAGCGAGGAGAAATTGCGGTCATCGCGGGCGGAATGAAACACGCCGGCGCCGCCATTGCCATAGAGCGGCTTCAGAATGATATCGCCCAATTCCTCGCGGAAGCGGGCGATCTCGCCGGGGTCGCGGGTGATCAGCGTCGGCGGCATCAGATCGGCAAATTCGGTGACGAAGATCTTTTCCGGCGAGTTGCGGACCCAGGCCGGATCATTCACCACCAGCGTCTTCGGATGCAGGCGCTCGAGAAGATGCGTGGAGGTGATATAGGCCATGTCGAAAGGGGGATCCTGGCGCAGCATCACCACGTCCATCGTCGCGAGATCGACCCGCTCGCCCTCGCCCAGCGTATAATGGCTCGCCTTGTCGTCGCGAAC
The DNA here is from genome assembly GCF_030435705.1 of Rhizobium sp. SSA_523. Taxonomy (NCBI): domain Bacteria; kingdom Pseudomonadati; phylum Pseudomonadota; class Alphaproteobacteria; order Hyphomicrobiales; family Rhizobiaceae; genus Affinirhizobium; species Affinirhizobium gouqiense. The sequence goes on along the minus strand of NZ_CP129382.1, from coordinate 3,162,081 downwards.
ACTCATCGGCTCGACCCGGGCAAAGATCGAGCCATCGCGCATGGTCAGCCGGTCCGGCGTGTAGTGAAAGAGTTCAAACCCCCGTGCCTGCGCCTCCAGCGCCATGGCGAAGGTGGAATCTCCGGCAATGTTGATGCCGGACACGTGGTCCATCTGGAACGCGACTTTGCGGATTTTGGCCATACCCTGCCCCTTGTCAGATTGCCCGCCAGATGTAGGACGGCAGGCAATCGATGGCAACGGCTGGTTTCCGGCAGCCGCCGCTTCTGCAGGATTTCCTTAACGCGCACGGTGCGGCAGAGGCTCGAAAGGGGCCGGACCGGATCCGATCAGGTATCGAAGGAGGCCGGTTTCGGCACCGAGCGCAAACGGTTCCGCAGCCGGTAGAAGAGCGCAATCGGCTGCCATAATGGCTGGCGGATGAAGGCGATCTTGCGCACATAGCGATCGATGCGCCAGGTGGCCCAGGTGCCGCCTCTGAAATAGGCGATGTCGCCACTGCGCAGCATGCGCTGCATGCCGTCTTCGGCCGTCACGAAGACCTCGCCGTCGAGGATGACCACGGTTTCGTCCTCGCCGAAGAACCAGCGAAACGTGCCGGCGGTGCAGTCCCACATGCAGACGGACGAGCACCTGTCGGCACTGCGCACATGCTGCGCCGCGCGGGCCTGCGGCGTGCCAGACAAGATCCAGCTCGGCTCGATCGGCGCAGGCGCCAGCTCGCGCGCCAGCCCCTCCTGCGTCGCAGCAACCAGCGGTGCCGCCGGCTGCGCCTGCGCGGTGTCGCGGTTACGGTAGACGAAAGCAAGTGCCCCGGCCAATGCAAGTTTCAAAACCATGCTACCCCCAAAGTGGCTACCCCCGAAGTGGCTCCTCGACAAATATGACGCCTACAATACTAGCAGGCGAAATTGGAGGAGTGGTTTTGTCGATCACTCAAACTTTAAAGATAGTCTGAAAAAAACACAGGCCCGGTGGCATCGTCAAGCCATTGCTCCTCTTGCGAGACAAAACGGACAGAAGAACCGGGCCGATACTGCAGGCGGCGCTGTTAGTTTCATCCGGCGCTCTACCAAAACGTGCCAGTCAGGCAAACGCCGGCCGGGCGGTCGCCCCGCCCGTCCGTCTGATTTCCGTCCGGCTTCCTTCTGGGCGTCCGGCTTAGGCGGATGCGGCCCGCGCCCGGGTCGTGGGGATGATCCGCCGCCCGTCCGAGACGGAGAAGAAGTGCAAGCGCTCGGCATCCACCGTCAACTGCATTTCATCGGTGATCGGCGTGTCGGGCGAAACCGAGGCGGTCAGGGTCTGGCCGCCCAGCTGTCCATGAACAAGGCGCTGCGAGCCCAGTTCTTCGACATAATCCACGCTCAGCGGCAAGATGACATCGCCAGGCCTGGCCGGACGCAGGTCTTCCGCCCGCATCCCCACCGTCACCTTGCCCGACGCCGTCGAGGCAAGGTCCCCCATCGCAATGGTCGTCGGCCCGATGGTCAGCTGCTGACCGATCATTTCGCCGGAAATCAGGTTCATGGCGGGAGAGCCGATAAAGCTCGCAACAAAGGTGGAAGCGGGGGCGTGGTAGACTTCGAGCGGCGAGCCGATCTGCTCGATCCTGCCGCCATTCAGCACCACCAGCCGATCGGCCAGCGTCATGGCCTCCAGCTGGTCATGGGTGACATAGATCGAGGTGGTGCCCAGCCGCCGCTGCAGGCGCTTGATCTCGCCGCGCATCGAAACGCGCAGTTTCGCATCGAGGTTCGACAGGGGTTCGTCGAAGAGGAAGGCGGCCGGTTTCCGAACAATGGCGCGGCCCATGGCCACGCGCTGGCGCTGGCCGCCGGACAGAGCGCGCGGCTTGCGCTCCAGATATTGGGTGATCTCCAGCATGCGGGCTGCTTCGGCAACGCGCGCATCGATATCCGCCTTGGGCGTGCCGCGATTCTTCAGGCCATAAGCGAGGTTCTGATAGACAGTCATATGCGGGTAGAGCGCATAGTTCTGGAACACCATGGCGATGTCGCGCTCGGCCGGCTCCATGCGGTTGACGACCTTGCCGCCGATCGACACATCGCCGCCGGTAATGGTTTCGAGGCCCGCGATCATCCGCAGAAGCGTGGACTTGCCGCAGCCGGACGGTCCGACAAGCACGATGAATTCGCCATCCTTGATATCGATGGAGACGGAATCGACCGCCTTCACGCCACCCGAATAGACCTTGGACACACCGGCGATCTGAATGCCAGCCATGTTACTTCTCCGTCTCTGTAAGGCCGCGGATGAACAGCCGCTGCATGAAAATCACAATGAGGATCGGCGGCAGCATGGCCAGGACCGATGCGGCCATGACCAGCTGCCATTCGATGACGCCGTCCTGGACGGTCACCATGCGCTTCATGGCCATCATCAGCGTGTAATAGCCCGGATCGGTCGTCACCAGCAGCGGCCAGAGATATTGCACCCAGCCATAGATGAACAGGATGACGCTGAGCGCCGCGATATTGGTGCGCGACAGGGGCAGCAGGATGTCGCGGAAGAATTTCATCGGTCCTGCGCCATCGACGCGCGCCGCCTCCAGCATCTCGTCCGGAATGGTCATGAAGAACTGGCGAAACAGGAAGGTTGCGGTTGCCGACGCGATCAGCGGCACGGTGAGGCCCGCCCAGGAATTCAGCATGCCGAGATCCGCGACGATCTTGTAGGTCGGCATGATGCGCACCTCGACCGGCAGCATCAGCGTCACGAATATGATCCAGAAGGCCAGCTGGCGGAAAGGGAAGCGGAAATAGACGATGGCAAAGGCCGAGAGGATGGAAATGGAAATCTTGCCGATCACGATCGCCACGGCCATGATCAGCGAGTTCAACGCCATGTGCGAATAGTTCGGCAGGCCATTGGCCGCCGAGGCGCTGGTCAGGATCTGGCGATAGTTTTCGAGAAAATGTGACCCCGGCAAAAGCGGCACCGGCCCGCTCATCAAGGTGGCGATATCATGCGTGGAGGCAATGATGGCCACGTAGACCGGAAGCGCCACCACCAGAAAGCCGAGGATGAGGAAGGCGTGGGTGAGGAAGGTCAGGAAAGGGCGATTTTCAACCATGGTCGATCCTCAATACTGCACGCGGCGTTCTACGTAGCGGAACTGAACGAAGGTCAGGACCATGACAATCATCATCAAAAGCACGGACTGGGCGGAGGAGGAGCCGAGATTGAGCCCGAGATAGCCGTCCTGGTAGACCTTGTAGACCAGTGTCGTCGTTGCTTGCGCCGGCCCTCCCACGGTGGTCGCATCGACAATCGGGAACGTGTCGAACATGGTGTAGTTCACGTTGATGATGAACAGGAAGAACGTGGTGGGCGACAGCAGGGGCAAGGAGATGGTGAAGAAGCGCTTGACCGGACCGGACCCGTCGATCGCAGCAGCTTCCATGAGCGATTGCGGGACCGATTGAAGGCCCGCAAGGAAGAACAGGAAATTGTAGGAGACCTGCTTCCAGGCCGCCGCAATGATGATCAGGATCATGGCCTGAGTGCCGTTGAGATCATGATCCCAATGAATGCCGATCTTTTCCAGGAAGAACGGCATGAGGCCCGTGGTGCTGTTGAACAGGAACCACCACAGGACACCGGCCACGACGGGGGCCACCGCATAGGGCCAGACCAGGAGTGTCGTATAGATCTTGCCGCTGCGCATCAGGCGATCGACTGCGGCGGCGAAGGCCAGGCCGAGGATCATCGACAGGGCGGTGACCGACACGGCGAAGACGGCGGTGCGGGACAGGGCGCTGAGATAATTCGGATCTTCGAATAGACGCTGGTAATGCAGCAGGCCGACAAAGACGGTCGACAGGCCGAACGGATCTTCGCGCTCGAAGGAGGATTTGACCGCCTGTCCGGCAGGCCAGATGAAGAAGACCAGCGTGATGAAGAGCTGGGGCGCCAGCAGCAGATAAGGCAGCAGCCGGTTGTTGAAGGTGGTTTTCTTGGTGTTCATTGAGCCCAGCCCAAAAATGTCCGGTGGGAAATGCGGGGAGGACCGGCAAAAGCCGGCCCTCCGTCAGGCTTGGTTGGCTCAGTTGGCGGCTTCGAATTCGCGAAGCAGCTTGTTGCCGCGCGAGACGGCACTGTCGAGTGCCTGCTTGGCATCCTTGTTGCCGGCGAGCAGGCCCTGGAATTCCTCATCCACGATCGTGCGAACCTGGGTGAAGTTGCCGAAGCGAACGCCCTTGGAATTGGCGCTTGGCGTGCCGCGGGTGATCTGCTCGATGGCAATGTCGGAACCCGGGTTCTTGGCGTAATAGCCCTGGGTCTTGCCGAGTTCGTAGGCGGCATTGGTGATCGGCAGATAGCCGGTGAACTGGTGCCAGTCCGCCTGGACATCCGGCTTGGACAGGTAGGAGAAGAACTTGGCAACGCCCTTGTAGACGTCCTTGTCCTTGCCGTTCAGGACCCACAGGGTGGCGCCGCCGATGATGGAGTTCTTCGGCTCCTTGATTTCATCCGCATAATAGGGAAGCGGACCGAAGCCCGGCGTGAAATCCTTGGCATTGTTGATGACGCCTGCGCGACCGGCCGACGAGTTCATCGTCATTGCGCATTCCTGGGCGTAGAACATGGTTGCCGCCTGATCGCCGCCCACCGGGCCGCCATACTTGAAGAGGCCTTCATCCTGCCACTTCTTCAGATTGCCCCAGTGCTTGACCTGAACCTTGCCATTGAAGGTGAATTCGGTCTTCAGACCGCCAAAGCCATTGTCCAGCGTGCCGAAGGGCTGGTCGTGCAGAGCCGACAGGTTCTCGGTCTGCACCCAGGTGATCCAGGCCGAGGTAAAGCCGCACTTGGCCGCACCCGAGGATACGATCTTCTTCGAGAACTGCTCGACCTCTTCCCAGGTCTTCGGCGAGACTTCCGGATCAAGGCCGGCCTTCTTGAACACGTCCTTGTTATAATAGAGGATAGGCGTGGACGAATTGAACGGCAGCGACAGGATATTGCCTTCCGTATCGGAATAATAGCCGACGACCGGCGCCAGATAGGCGCTCTTGTCGAAGCTCTCGCCCTGATCGGCCATCAGCTTGTAGACCGGATAGACGGCGCCCTTGGCAGCCATCATCGTGCCGGTGCCGACTTCGAAAACCTGCACGATGGCCGGCTGCTGATTGGCGCGGAAGGCCGCGATCGCCGCCGTCAGGGTTTCCGGATAGGAACCCTTATAGACCGGCACGACCTTATAATCGGCCTGGCTTTCATTGAACTTCGCTGCGATTTCCTCAAGCTTCTTGCCCAGTTCACCGCCCATGGCATGCCACCAGGTGACTTCGGTGGCGGCAAGCGAGGTGGTCGCCGACAGCGCGAGTGCGGCTGCGGCGAAAGTTAGCTTCTTCAACATGGGTATCTCCCTCTTCTCCGGTAGGTCGGATGCGGCTGCTTAGCGTTCTTTTATGACAGCACTAATACAGTTAAGCCTCACATTGCACAGCTTTGCAACACTTTCAGAAAGCGTCCACAAAATGCCGGGGCAGCGTCCATTGCTGCATTGCAATAATATCGAAGCGCAGAGATAGAAGATGAGCGTCGCGCTGTTGCATAAGCCACCGGTTTCCTGCGGCGCGAATGCGCTGTTGCGTTGCAAGACCAACGGCATCCACCGCCTCCCCGGAAGATCTGCGGAGTTTGACTTCGACAAAGGCGACGAGACTGCCTTTTCGGGCAATAATGTCGATTTCTCCCACCGGAGTGCGGTAGCGCAGGGCAATGATTCGATAGCCCTTCAGGCGAAGAAACAGCGCGGCGAATAGTTCGGCGTGGCGCCCATCGCGCTCGGCCTTGCGACGGCGGAGCCCTTGCCTGTCAGACCGCATCGCCATCCTTCAGTTCGACCAGCCGCTGGTAGAGATCGCGGCGCGACAGGCCGGTCAGCCTTGCCGCCTCGGCGGCAGCCTTGGTTGCCGGCATGGATTGCGACAGTTCCTTGAGCAGAATATCCACATCGACGGCCGCAGGGACATCGTCATAATCCGGCGGGCCGATGACCAGCACGACCTCGCCCTTGACCGTGGCATCCTGATACTGCTGCGCCAGATCGCCGAGCGACCCGCGGCGGAACTCCTCGAAGGTCTTGGTGAGCTCGCGGCAGACACAGGCGGATCGCGTCGGTCCCAGCACGTCAGCAGCAATGACAAGCGTATCGCCGAGGCGATGGGGCGATTCGAAGAAGATCAGGGTCGACGGGATCTTGGAGAGCTCCGCCAGCCGGTCCCGCCGTCCCTTTTCCTTGACCGGCAGGAAGCCGGCAAACAGGAAGGCATCGGAGGGAAGGCCGGAACCGACCAGCGCCGCCAGCGGCGCGGAGGGCCCGGGAATGGGAACAACCTTGTAGCCGGCCTCCAAAGCGAGCTGTCCAAGCCGGTAGCCCGGATCGGAGACAAGCGGCGTTCCGGCATCCGAGACCAGCGCGACCGATTGCCCCCGATCCAGCGCCGCGATGAGCCGCGGCCCGGCCTCGTCGGCATTATGTTCGTGATAGGCATAGGGACGCGTAACGATGCCATAGCGATCCAGCAGCACCCGCGTCACCCGCGTATCTTCGCAGGCGAGCACATCGGCCCCCGCAAGGGTCTCGAGCGCGCGCAGGGTAATATCGCCCAGATTGCCGATCGGCGTCGCCACCAGATAGAGCGCCGGCTCCAGAGGCCGGGCGGCAATGCTCGTCTGCCCGAGGCGATAGCTGCGCTGCGTCGGCGTTTCCTTGTCTGTCACGTGCTTGTCCGGCCTTTCCTTGCAAACCGATGTCTTTATGGGGGAGCGCAGCCGGCAGGGCAAGGCATGCGTCAGCAAGACAAGGGCAGACGGTGAGAGGGGCGGATGACCGGCTTGCGCGAGTGATCCGCCGCAACCAGCCGCATCCACATCACGCAGTCTGTCCCGGTCCGCTCGGGAATTCCTGTGAGAAGGCCGGCGCGCAGCGTCGAAAATAGCCGGCCGAGGAGCCCCACCCCTTGCATTTTTAATGCAAACTCTGCCATTTTGCCGATCCACATCGTCCGGCCAGCGGCGGACGAACATCATGTTCGGCCCGATGGGCCGGTACGGTCGAAAGCGGTAGCGTCCATGCGTATTACTCTTGAGCGGTCCAATCTTCTGAAATCGCTGAACCATGTTCATCGTGTCGTGGAACGTCGCAACACGATCCCCATCCTGTCCAACGTGCTGCTGCGCGCCTCCGGCAGCGAGCTTGCCTTGAAGGCGACGGACCTGGATCTCGAGATCACGGAGGAACTGCCGGCCATGGTCGAGCAGGCGGGCGCAACCACCGTTCCCGCTCATCTTCTGTATGAAATCGTGCGCAAGCTGCCGGACGGGGCCGAGGTTCGCCTGGCCACCAACCAGGATGGCGGCAGCATGGTGGTGCAGTCGGGCCGGTCGAAGTTTTCGCTGCAATGCCTGCCCGAGACAGATTTTCCCGACCTGACGGCCGGCACTTTCAGCCACACCTTCAAGATGAAGGCGACGGACCTGAAAATGCTGATCGACCGCACGCAGTTCGCGATTTCGACGGAAGAGACGCGCTACTACCTGAACGGGATCTTCTTCCACACGATCGAGGCCAATGGCGAATTGAAGCTGCGCGCGGTGGCAACCGATGGTCACCGCCTGGCCCGCGCCGATATCGTTGCGCCCTCCGGTTCGGAGGGCATGCCGGGCATCATCATTCCGCGCAAGACGGTCGGGGAATTGCAGAAACTCGTGGACGATCCGGAGGCTCTCGTCACCGTCGAAGTGTCGGATGCCAAGATCCGCCTTTCGATCGGGGCCATCGTGATGACCTCCAAGCTGATCGACGGGACCTTCCCGGATTACCAGCGCGTCATTCCCACCGGCAATGACAAGGAAATGCGGGTCGACTGCCAGAGCTTCACCCGCGCCGTGGATCGCGTGTCGACGATTTCCTCCGAGCGCGGCCGGGCCGTCAAGCTGGCGTTGAGCGACGGCCAATTGCTGCTGACGGTCAATAATCCGGATTCCGGCAGCGCGACGGAGGAAGTGGCGGTCGGCTACGAGAGCGACGCGATGGAGATCGGCTTCAACGCGAAATATCTGCTCGACATCACCGCCCAGCTCTCCGGCGAGGATGCCATTTTCATGCTGGCCGATGCCGGATCCCCCACTCTGGTGCGCGATACGGCAGGCGACGACGCCCTGTATGTGCTGATGCCGATGCGGGTATAATGTCGATGAGGGGACGGTCTCGGCCGTCCCTTTTTTTGTCGCCCTCCTCGATTGCGACATTTTTTCTTGCTTTTGCGTCACCAGTGGCCACTTAACCCAAACAGATTTGCCGGGAGATCAGGATGGAGTTGCGTTTCAAGGAGCGGCTGGGCCGCAAGTTCGACGAGGAAATCCGTTTCTTCAAGGGCTGGATAGACGGTCCGAAGCGCGTCGGCGCCATCCTGCCAACCTCGGCGATCACGGCCAAACGCATGGCCAGCGTCATTCAGCCGGCCTCAGGCCTTCCGGTCCTGGAACTCGGCCCCGGCACCGGCATCATCACCAAGGCCATTCTCGAGCGAGGCGTCGCGCCGGAGAAACTGGTCTCGATCGAATTCTCAACCGATTTCTACCTGCACCTCACCCGCAATTTTTCCGGCGTCAACTTCATCAATGGTGATGCCTTCGATCTGGAAAACACCCTGGGAAGCTTCAAGGATGCGCGCTTCGACGCGGTCATCTCGGCCATACCGATGCTGAGCTTCCCGATGGAGCGCCGCATCGCGCTGCTGGAAGACCTGCTGGACCGCATGCCGCACGGCCGGCCGGTCATCCAGATCACCTATGGCCCGGCCTCGCCCATCGTCGCGCGCCCGGACCGCTATCGCATCAAGCATTTCGACTTCGTGGTGCGAAACATTCCGCCGGCACAGCTGTGGACCTATACCCGTCCCTGATCGAGACCCTCGGCCAATGTTCGCCCTTTACATCACGCATCCGCAGGTGAAGATCGACCCGAAGGTTCCGGTGCCGGACTGGGGGCTTTCGGAGACGGGTGCGGAGCGGGCGAGGACGGCGTCCCGCCTCTCCTGGGCGTCACGGCTCCAGCGCATCCTCTCCAGCCAGGAGCGCAAGGCGATCGAAACCGCCGACATCCTGGCGCGGGCCGCCGGCTGCAGCGTCGAGACGGAGGCTGCCATGCATGAGAATGATCGCTCGGCGACCGGCTTTCTGCCGCCTCCGGACTTCGAGGCGGCCGCGGACTGGTTTTTCGCCCATCCTCAGCAGAGCTTCAAGGGCTGGGAAACGGCGCAGGATGCGCAACACCGTATTGTCGACGCCGTCTCCCGCGTGCTGCAGAGCCACGACTGCAGCAGGCCGATTGCCTTTGTCGGCCATGGCGGCGTCGGCACGCTGCTGAAATGCCACATAAGCGGCAACCCGATCGCCCGCGATCGTGACCAGCCGGCCGGCGGCGGCAACCTTTTCGCCTTCACGCTTTCCAACCGGCTTGCCGATTGCCGTCTCACATGCGACTGGACGCCGATGGATGCCTGGCAAGGAGAGATGGCGTGAGAAATGGCGCGAGACATGGCATGACAGCACGCGACCGCCTGATCGTTGGGCTTGACCTTCCCACGATCGGCGAGGCGGAAGCCGTGGTACGCATGCTCGGCGACGAAGTGAATTTCTACAAGATCGGCTACCAGCTGGCCTTCGCCGGCGGCCTGGAATTCGCCCGCAATCTCGTGGCGGATGGCAGGCAGGTCTTTCTCGACATGAAGCTGCTCGACATCGACAATACGGTTGCCAAGGGCGTCGAGAACATCGTCAAGATGGGCGTGACCATGCTCACGCTGCATGCCTATCCGAAGGCCATGCGGGCGGCGGTCGAGGCGGCAAAGGGATCGGACCTTTGCCTGCTGGGCGTGACAGTGCTGACATCGATGGACGACGCCGATCTGCGCGATGCCGGCTATGAATACGATCCGCATACGCTGGTGTTGACGCGTGCCGAACAGGCGCGCGCAGCCGGCATGGGCGGCATTGTCTGCTCGGCGGAAGAATCGCAGGCGGTGCGCAGGATCATCGGTCCGGACATGGCCCTCGTTACGCCGGGCATCCGGCCGAAGGGCGCCGATGCCGGGGATCAGAAGCGTGTCGTCACGCCCTTTGATGCGATCAGAGCGGGCTCGAGCCATCTGGTGGTCGCGCGGCCGATCGTGAAGGCCGACGACCCGCTGTTTGCTGCACGCGCCATCCTGTCGGAAATGAACGAGGCACTCTGACGCCTCCCGCCGGAGGCAAGGACGAACGAGGAGAAGACAATGCCGAAGGGATACTGGATCGCCCGCGTCGATGTGCGGGATGCGGAACGCTACAAGGATTATGTGGCGACGGCCAAACCGGCCTTCGAGCGGTTCGGCGCGAAGTTCCTGGCCCGCGGCGGACCCGTCACGAGGCTTGAGGGCATGTCGCGGGCGCGCAATGTCGTGATCGAATTTCCGTCGGTCCAGCACGCTATCGATTGCTATCACTCGCCAGAATACCAGCAAGCCGCCAAGATCCGCCAGGAGGTGGCCGAGGCGGAAATGCTGGTGGTTGAAGGCGTCTGATCGAGCAGGCCATAGGCGGCAGGAGGATGCGACCGCTGCAGCGGCGCTTGCCGGCCCCGGTTGCGTCTTTCCCTCGGCCGGGGCGCACAAGCCCGTGCGTCCTTTTGGAACGGCGCTTGGCACTTCACCTTGGCCGCGCTTTGGGCTAGAGAAAACCAAACCATCTTCTGGCTTTCGGAGCATTCCCCATGACCATGTCCAATCTTCCGCCGCTCGTCACCGTGTTCGGGGGTTCGGGTTTCGTTGGCAGGCATGTTGTCAGGGCGCTTGCCAAGCGCGGCTACCGCATCCGCGTCGCCGTCCGCCGTCCCGATCTTGCCGGCTTCCTTCGTCCGCTCGGCTATGTCGGCCAGATCCAGCTGGTTCAGGCCAATCTGCGCTATCGCGCCTCGATCGACCAGGCGGTGGCCGGATCCAGCCATGTCGTCAACTGTGTTGGCATCCTGTTCGAAAGCGGCAAGAATTCGTTCAATGCCGTGCAGGAATTCGGTGCCAAGGCCGTGGCTGAGGCCGCCCGCAATGCCGGAGCGCGGCTGACGCATGTTTCGGCCATCGGTGCCGATACCGCATCCGAGTCCTCCTATGCCCGTTCCAAGGGCCGCGCCGAAGCCGCGATCCTTCAGACGGTGCCGGATGCGGTTATCATGCGGCCGTCGATCATCTTCGGCCAGGAGGACAATTTCTTCAACAAATTCGCCGATATGGCGCGGACCATGCCGTTCCTGCCGCTGATCGGTGGTGGAGAGACCCGCTTTCAGCCGGTCTTCGTCGAAGATGTGGCGGAAGCCATTGCCCGTTCCGTGGATGGCGCCGTAGCAGGCGGCAAAATCTACGAGCTGGGCGGGCCGGAAGTCATGACCTTCAAGCAGTGTCTGGAAGAAGTGCTGCGTGTGACGGTGCGCAAGCGCGGCTTCGTCTCGATCCCGTTCGGCGTGGCATCCATGCTCGGCAAGATCGCCTCCCTGGTGCCGCTGATCGAGCCGCCGCTGACGGCAGACCAGGTGACCCTTCTCAAGCGCGACAACATCGTTTCTGCCGAAGCCGAGGCCGAGGGCCGCACCCTGGCCGGGTTGGGAATCAAGCCGACCCTGGCGTCCAGCATCCTCCCCAGCTATCTCGTCCGCTATCGGGTGCACGGCCAGTATACCGGCTCCGGCAAGGCCGCCTGAGCAACCTCGAGACAAAATTGCTGCATGTTTTGAAGGCAGGGCTGGTCCCTGCCTTTTATGCGTCAGTGCTTATGTAGCATAAATGCCGCACTCTTCCGCAAGCGCATGTTAACCAGCCATTCAACACCTTGGTCTATTGAATTTGGGGGCACTGGTTCGTAAACCCCGCACAGGATCAAGAAATCCCGTTATCGCTGTGACACCTCTCTCATCCTCCTCCGAAAGGCATCTCTCCATGGGTAAGTCGATCGCACTGTTTTTTGCGTGTGCGGCATTGGTCATTCTTGCGGGTTCGTTTCTGGCGCCGGGCACGGTTGCCGCAAACAAGGGCACCTGCGCACCGGCCTACGGCGTAGACCCGTGCAGCACAAGTTCGATCAGCAAGACCGGCCGCTGAGGTCGACACGATCCTGATCAGGACGGGCGGACCCTTTTTCAGGATCCGCCCTTAGACGGTGCATCAGCCCGTGATGAGCAGGCCGGCAAGGCCTGCAAAGCCGACAAGGATCCGCCAATAGGCGAATGGCGCAAAGCCCCGGCTTGAGACGAAGTTCAACAATCCCCGTACGACGAACAGCGCTGTGACGAAGGCCGCGACGAAGCCGATGGCGATGATGCCAAGATCATCGAAACTCAGGATATCGCGGTTCTTGTAGAGATCGAGCACGAAAGCGCCGACCATGGTCGGCATGGCCAGGAAGAACGAGAATTCCGCCGCAGAGCGCTTATCCGTCCCCATCAGCAGAGAACCGACGATCGTGGCGCCGGAGCGCGATGTCCCCGGAATCATGGCCAGGCACTGGAACAGCCCGATCTTGAAGGCGAGGCCCGGCGGATAGGTCATGGCATCGGTATAGCGCGGCTCGAACTGCATTCTGTCGACGACCAGCAGGATCACGCCGCCGATGATGAGCATCACGCAGATCAGCATGGGGGTTTCGAAGAGCACGCTCTTGATGAAATCATGCGCGAGCGCGCCGATCACCGCGGCCGGCAGGAAGCCCACGAGGACGGTGAGGACGAAGCGGCGGGACTGGGCGCTGGTGGGCAGAGACAGGGCGACGCCGAGCAGCTTCTGAAAATACACCAGCAGAATGGCCAGGATGGCGCCGAGCTGAATGAGGACGGCGAATGTATTGCCCGGTGATTCGAAACCGAGAAAGTGGCCGGCCAGAAGAACATGGGCGGTGGAAGAAACGGGGATGAACTCGGTCAGCCCCTCAATCAGGCCGAGAACAAGGGCACTGACGATAGATTGGTCCGCCATTCTTGATCCTTTATTAACAAGGGTGGGGAATTATGTGGGGAGGCAAATGAGCGCGTAGGCCCTACTAAACCTTCATGGCTGCCTTATGTCAGCCATATTCGGGCTTTGGTGATCGCGACCGCCTCAGGCTTACCACAACATTCGTCATTTTCGAGTATCGATGCCCACGCTTTATCATCATCCCATGTCCTCTGCCTCCCGCTTCGTCCGGCTGATCTTGGCGGAATACGGTTTTCAGACGGATTTCGTCGAGGAGCAGCCCTGGGAGAAGCGCCGCGAATTTCTGACGCTTAATCCGGCCGGCTCGCTGCCCGTCTATGTCGACGACAATATGCGGGTCCTGTGCGGGCCGAGCGTTCTTCTGGAATTCCTGGACGAGACGCATGGCGTGCTGAAGCGGGAGCGTCGTCTGTTTGCCGAGGACCCCTTCCAGCGCGCTGAGATCCGCCGCCTGACGGAATGGTTCCTGCAGAAGCTCGAACAGGATGTGACGAAGCCCTTGACGCGGGAGCGGGTCTACAAGCTGCAGATGACGCCGTCGCAAGGCGGCGGCGCACCTGACAGCAAGGTCCTGAGGACGGCGCGCGCCAATATCCGCCAGCACATGAAATATCTCGCCTGGCTTGCCGGCTCCCGCACCTGGCTCGCCGGCGACCGCCTGAGTTATGCCGATCTTGCGGCGGCCGCGTCCATCTCGGTGCTGGATTATCTCGGCGAAATCGATTGGCAGGAGACACCGGTTGCGAAGGAATGGTATCAGAGGCTGAAATCGCGGCCTTCGTTCCGTCCGCTCCTGGCAGAACGTATTCGCGGCATTACGCCGGTATCTCATTATGCGGATCTCGACTTCTGATCATGACAGCCCCGCTGCGTCGGTATCACCGAAGGATATCGAACGCCGGCGAAAGCTGACGGCCTTTCTGCGCGCCGAGGCGGCGGCGCAGGGCTTTGATCTCTGTCGCATCACGCTTCCGGATCGGGCACCGCAGGCTCCGGCCCGGCTGGCCGCCTTTGTCGAGGCCGGGCGCCACGGCACAATGAGCTGGATGGAAGAGACGCAGGCGCGTCGCGCCGATCCGCGCGTCTTGTGGAGCGAGGTCCGCTCCATCGTCATGTTCGGCATGAATTACGGGCCGGACGAGGATCCGCGCGCGGTGCTGGACAAACCGGATCGCGCCGCCATCTCCGTTTATGCCCGCAACCGCGATTATCACGACGTGATCAAGGGACGGCTGAAGGAGATCGCTACCCGCTTTGCGGCGCGCGCGGCGGAAGACGTGAAGGTCTTCGTCGATACGGCGCCGGTGATGGAAAAGCCGCTCGCAGAGGCCGCTGGTCTTGGCTGGCAGGGCAAGCATACCAATCTCGTATCGCGCATGCATGGGTCCTGGCTCTTTCTCGGCAGCCTGTTCACCACTGCCGAACTGGAGATCGATGCGCCGGAGCGCGACCATTGCGGCTCCTGCCGGGCCTGTCTGGACGCCTGTCCGACAAATGCCTTTCCTGCGCCCTATCAGATCGATGCCCGGCGCTGCATCTCCTATCTGACCATTGAACACAAAGGGCCCATCGATCCGCAATTGCGACCGCTGATCGGCAATCGCATCTATGGCTGCGATGATTGCCTGGCCGCCTGTCCGTGGAACAAATTCGCGGCGGAAGCGTCGGAGATGAAACTGAAGGCACGCGAAGACCTGAAGGAGCCCCGGATCGAAACCTTGCTCACCCTCGACGACAGCAGCTTCCGCAGCCTGTTCAGCGGGTCGCCCGTCAAACGGATCGGGCGCGACCGTTTCGTGCGCAATGTACTGATCGCGGCAGGCAATTCCGGCCGAAGCGCATTGATCGAGCCTTGCCTCACCCTTCTGCGCGATCCCTCGCCGACCGTGCGTGCCATGGCCGTCTGGGCGCTGTCGCGCCTGATGGAACCGGAGGCCTTTGCCATTTTGCGCGCCACGCATGCGCAGGACGGCGAGCCGGAGGTCAGGGCGGAGTGGCAGATGACGGAGCAGGCATGATGCGCATGATGATCTTCGGTGCCGGTTATTCGGGCCAGTGCATCGCCGCGGAAGCGTTGAAGGCCGGCGCGGCGGTTGCCGGCACGACGCGCAGCGCCGAGAAGATGCCCCTCCTGCGCGCGGCCGGCATGCAGCCGTTCCTCTTCGATGGATCGTCCCTGTCCGAGGACTTGCGCGCCCATCTGGCGCAGGTGACCCATCTCGTCCAGTCGATCGCGCCGGGCGCCGAGGGCGACCGTCTGGTAAACCTTCTCTCCGGTGATCTGCGGCCGCTCTTCCCGCGCCTGGAATGGATCGGCTACCTCTCCACGGTCGGCGTCTATGGTGATCACGCAGGTGCCTGGGTGGATGAGGAGACGCCCTGCAGGCCCGTCTCGACGCGGTCACTGGAGCGGATGGATGCGGAACTGACCTGGCAGGCGCTTGCCGAAAGCGCCGGAATTCCGCTTTCTATCTTACGTCTATCCGGCATTTACGGGCCCGGGCGCAACGGTTTCATCGCCCTGTCCAAGGGCAGCGCGCGGCGGCTGGTCAAGCCGGGGCAGGTGTTCAACCGTATCCGCGTGGAAGATATCGGTCGCGCCTGCCTTTTTCTGATGGAGCGCTCGCTTGGCGGGATCTTCAATGTGACCGATAGCGAACCGGCCCCGCCGCAGGATGTCGTGAGCCTGGCTGCGCAGCTGATGGGCATCGATCCTCCGCCAGAGCAGGCTTTCGAAACGGCGGAGCTGACGCCCATGGCACGCTCCTTCTACGGCGAAAACAAGCGCGTCTCGAATGCCAAGATCTGCAATCTTGGGTTTAAGTTTCTGTACCCGGACTACGGAATGTCTCTCCGTCAGCTCTGGCAGGACGGGCGCTGGGAAGCCAGCGAAACAGTGCATGAGGCATCGGTGGAAGGTGCGAAAACCACTCTTTCCTCAGGGTGAAATTTCCATTTTATGGCATATCGCGGGTTACACTTTCTTCATTCCTGAGGCAGAAGCGCCAAAATTCGCGCCATTAGGGCGAAAACTTGCCTAAGCGAATAAAAATAATTCGCGGCGTTTCGTGAACTTCGAGCAGGCTGGGACAGAGGCGGAACAGCGTTCCACTTGCAGCCTGATTCTTATAAACTTTTTCCAACTCCATCGCCTCCTATCATTAGCCGGCTTTCTATCACGAATGTTTCAGACTGAAATATTGCGTGATCGCGGAGTCCACGTTTCCGCCGTTTTTGGCCCTGCTTAAGCCCGCCGCAAGCAAGTTTAGGGCTTTACAAAGGGACAACGGGATTTTGAACTTCACAACACGCTCGCTTTTCACCGCCGTCGCCATCGCATCCGTCACACTGATGGGAACACAGGCTGCCAATGCCGCACCAGGTTGTGGTCACGCATCCTGGTATGCGCTGCACTCCAAGACAGCGTCCGGAGAACGGATGAACCCGTCGAAGATGACGGCGGCCCACAAGTCGCTGCGCTTCGGCACGAAACTCAAAGTCACCAACAAGCGCAACGGCAAGAGCGTCGTGGTGCGCGTCAATGATCGCGGCCCGTTCATCCGCGGCCGGGTTCTCGATCTTTCCAAGGCCGCCGCGAAGGATATCGGCATGGTCAGCTCCGGCACCGCGCAGGTCTGCTACGAAGTCCTCGGCTAAAAGAGAGACCCGCCGCCCGGCTCGGGCTTTGGTGTCGGCCTGGGCTTTGGCTTGCCCTTGCCGCCGATCAGGGCTAAACGCCGCCTGACACAGCAAGGAGACGGGCAATGCGACTAGGCGGACGAATGGCAGCAGCCGTCGAAGTGCTGGCAGATATCGAGACACGCCGCAGGCCGGTTGCCGATGCCCTGAAGGATTGGGGGCTTGCCCATCGTTTCGCCGGCTCGGGCGACCGGGCCGCCATCGGCAATATCGTCTATGATGCCCTGCGGATGCGACTGTCGCATGGCTTCATGATGGACAGCGATAGCGAGACTGCCCTCGTCTACGCCGTTCTGCTCCGCCAGTGGGGCTTTACGACCGAGCGTCTCGCCACAGAATTATCCGATGACAAGTTCGCGCCGGAATGTCCGGATCTGACGCCTCTGGCCACCCGAAAGCTGGCCGATGCGCCGCTGCATGTTCAGGGGGATATTCCCGACTGGCTGGTCGGGGCCTTCCAAGATGCGTTCGGCGAGAACTGGCTGCGCGAGGCGCAGGCCATGGCCGGGCGGCCGACGCTCGATCTGCGCGTCAATACGCTGAAGGCATCGCGCGACAAGGTGCTGAAGGCCCTCGACCGATCCGGTGCGGTAGCGACCAGACTGGCCAGCAAGGGTGTGCGCATTGCGTCCGGCGACGGCCCCTCCCGCCTGCCGAATGTCACAGCGGAACTATCCTTCCAGAAGGGCTGGTTCGAGGTGCAGGACGAGGGCTCGCAGATCGTTGCCGAACTCGTGCAGCCGGGCGAAGGTCAACAGGTGCTGGATTACTGCGCCGGCGGTGGCGGCAAGACGCTGGCGCTTTCAGCCCAGATGAACAACAAGGGCCAGGTTCACGCCTATGACGCAGACCGCAAGAGGCTGGCTCCGATCATCGAGAGACTGCGCCGGGCCGGCACCCGCAATGTGCAGGTCCATGACGATGCGCGCGATCTTGAAGCCTTCGAAGGCCGGCTCGATGCGGTCCTGGTCGATGCGCCCTGCACCGGCACCGGCACCTGGCGCCGCCGTCCCGATACGAAATGGCGGCTGACGGAAAAGAACATCGAGGAGCGGCTGCAGCAGCAGCACGAGGCGCTGGACGCCGCCGCACGCTACGTGCGGCCGGGGGGTCAGCTGGTCTACGTCACCTGTTCTGTCCTGCCGCAGGAAAACGCCTCGCAGATCGACCGGTTCTGCCAGGCCAATCCGCAATTCCAGCCGATCGATAGTCTCGCCAGCTGGAACAGCCTGTTCGGCGAAGCGAGCCTGAAGCCCTATGATCGCCAATCAACGATGCTGACGCTGACGCCGGCATCGACCGGCACGGACGGCTTCTTCATCTGCAGGATGCGGCGCGACACTTGAGCGCAGGACAGTAGAACGCCAGCTCTACTGGCCGGGCTTCTAGTCATTCTAAACTAGATCGTTTGACACTAGAAATCGAATGCTGCATGACACCTGCCTATCGGGTTCCAATCTGTTTAGGAGGGGTCATGATCCGCAGAACGATTGTCAGCGCCGCCATCGGCATTCTTGCCGCATCCGCAGCCTTTGCCGTCACGCCGGCGAGCGCCGCAGAGCCGGCAGCCGTCCTCAAGCATTATGCCGATCTGGCGCATGCGAAATATGAAGACTCTCTGATCACCGCCAAAGCTCTGGACAAGGCGGTGGATGCGCTGATCGCCAAGCCTTCCCAGGAGACGCTGCGTGCAGCCCGCGAGGCCTGGATTGCGGCGCGCGTGCCCTACCAGCAGACGGAGGTCTATCGCTTCGGCAATCCGATCGTCGACGAGTGGGAGGGCAAGGTGAATGCCTGGCCGCTGGATGAGGGCCTCGTCGATTATGTCGATCCCGCCTATGGCACCGAGAGCGACAGCAATGCCTATTACACCGCCAATGTCATCGCCAATCCGAAGCTCACGGTGAACGGCGAAGCGATCGACGCCACCAAGATCACGCCGGATCTGCTGCGCAGCCTGCACGAGGCCGGCGAAGTGGAAGCCAATGTCGCCACCGGCTATCATGCCATCGAATTCCTGCTCTGGGGACAGGATCTGCATGGAACCGGTCCCGGCGCCGGCGAGCGCCCCTATACCGATTACGACAAGGCCAATTGCACGCATGGCAATTGCGACCGACGCGCCGAATACCTGAAAGCCGCCAGTACGCTTCTGGTTCAGGACCTGCAGGACATGGTGACGGCCTGGGCGCCGGATGGCGATGCCACCAAAACCGTCTCGGCAGATCCCAAGGCCGGCATCACCGCGATCCTGACCGGAATGGGCTCCCTGTCCTATGGCGAACTGGCGGGCGAACGCATGAAGCTCGGCCTGCTGCTGCATGATCCCGAAGAGGAGCATGATTGCTTTTCCGACAATACGCATGCTTCGCACCTGAATGATGCGATCGGCATTGCCTCCGCCTATAACGGCACCTACACGCGCGTCGATGGCACCAAGATGAGCGGCCCCTCGCTGTCCGAGCTTGTGAAGGCGAAGGATCCGGCGCTCGACACGGAAATGACGGAGAAACTGGCCAAGACGCTGGCGGCCATGAATGCCATGGCCGAGCGGGCCAAGACGGGCGAGGCCTATGACCAGATGATCGGTGAAGGCAATACGCAGGGCAATGCCATTGTCCAGGCCGCTATCGATGGACTGATCGACCAGACCAAGTCGATCGAGCGCGTCATTGCCTCCCTCGATCTCGGCACGATCAAGCTGGAGGGCTCCGACAGCCTCGACAACCCGAACGCAGTGTTCCAGTAAGAGCGAGGGAGAGCGCCGTCCGGCATGCCGGGCGGCCTGGCGGCGACAATGCGAACTCATCCGCTTGCCATGCTCCTCCTCTGCGCCCTGGCCGGTGCCGGTCTGCTTGTGCCGGCCCTGGGCGGTGAGACGCTCCCCCTGCGACGGAGCGATCTGCCGGAACACGACCGCGCTCGCGTTGCGGCGGTGACGCGGCCGACGCAGGATTTCACCAAGCCGGAAGCCTTCGAGGCCATGTCCGGCGGCGCCGCCACATCCACCGCGGCAGCCAATGGCAATGCCTTTTCCCATTTCTCCGCCAATCTGAGTTTCGCGGAGGAGGAGCGGTTCAAGCTCGGCAACGCGCTGTTCACCAAGCTCTGGGTGGCCGCGCCCTCTTCCACGCAGGCCTCCGACGGGCTCGGCCCCCTCTACAATGCGCGCGCCTGCCAGAGCTGCCATATCATGGATGGGCGCGGCCATCCGCCCGAAGGCGGTAAAGACAGGATATCGATGTTTCTGAGGCTTGCCCGCCCGGCGCGCACGCCCGACGAACAGGCAAGCCTGTCCCGCCACGAGGTCCTGAATTTCCCCGATGCCACCTACGGCGAGCAATTGCAGGATCTCGCAGTGCCAGGCCTCGCCGCCGAAGGTGAGATGGTGATCACCTATGCCGAGGTCCCGGTCGTCCTGGCGGACGGCACCACTTTGTCGCTGCGCAAGCCGGACTACCGCGTGGCTGAGCTTGCCTATGGGCCGCTGGAGCCGGATACGACCCTATCGCCGCGGATAGCGCCGCCCATGCTTGGCATGGGGCTGATCGAGGCCATAGCGGAGGCGGATATTCTGGCCCTGGCCGATCCGGATGACCGCAATGGCGACGGCATTTCCGGCCGCGCCGCCCTCACCCGGGACCATCGAACCGGAGACCTGGCGCTTGGCCGCTTCGGCTTCAAGGCGCAGAACGCCTCCGTGCGCGATCAGGTCGCGGCGGCCTTTTCCGGCGATATGGGCCTCTCGACGCCCGATCGGCCCGACCCCTATGGTGACTGCAGCAAGACCGAGCATGATTGCCGTTCACTGGCAAATGGTGTCCAGGAGAGGCTCGGAGACAGCGAGGCGCCCGACACTGTCATGGATCTGGTCACCTTCTACTCGAAGAACCTTGCGGTGCCGGCCCGCCGCAATGTTTCGGAGCCTCACGTGCTTGCCGGCAAAAACCTGTTCTACTCTCTCGGTTGCGCCAGCTGCCATGTGCCTAAATTCGTCACGCGGCGCGATGCGGACGATCAGGCGCAGTCCTTCCAGCTGATCTGGCCCTATTCCGATTTTCTGCTGCACGACATGGGCCAAGGTCTGGCAGATGGCCAGTCAGTCGGGAGTGCCAATGGCCAGGAGTGGCGCACGCCGCCGCTCTGGGGTATAGGCCTGACCAGCCATGGCAATGGTCACACGTTCTTCCTGCATGATGGGCGGGCCCGCAACCTCACCGAAGCCGTTCTGTGGCACGGTGGGGAGGCCGAGGCGGCCCGCAATGCCTTCGCCGCATCGCCGCCGGAGGACCGCGCGGCGTTGATGGCCTTTCTGGAGTCTCTATGATGCGCAAGCTTGCCTCCGCTTTGGTGCTGACAGCCCTTTCCACCCTTTTTGGTCCGGCGAGCCCGCAGGCCCAGGATGCCAATCTCTCGCCGCCCAAGCCCATTACCCTGGACGAGACCAGACGCCTGATGGACAAGGTCGTGGATGAGGTCATCCGCCCCGGCTATCGCAGCTTTTCCACCTCAAGCAGCCGGCTCACCGATGCCATGCGCCAATTATGCGCGGAGCCTTCCGCCGAAACGCTTGCGGCCGGCCGCGCAGCCTTCGAAGCCGCGGCGCTGGACTGGGGCCATATCGAGATCGTCCGCATTGGACCCGTCATCGAGGACAACCGGTTCGAGCGCGTCCTGTTCTACCCGGATCGCAAGAGCACCGGGCTGCGACAGGTGCAGGGCCTGCTGACGACGCCGGATGAGGATGCCACCTCGCCGGTGCAACTGGCACGCAAGAGCGTCGCGATGCAGGGGCTCGGCGCTCTCGAATTCGTGCTCCACGGCACCGGGTCGGACGCGCTGGTCGACGAGGTCGATGGTTTCAGGTGCCGCTACGGCCTGGCGGTTGCCGGAAGCATTCAGAGAGTGGCGACCGAACTCTCCCAGATCTGGGACGATCCGGCAGGCATTCAGAAGGATTGGAAGGAGCCGGGAGCCGACAGCCGGGTGTTCCGCACGCCCGGCGAAGCGGTGACCGCGGTTCTTGGTCTTCTCGTGCATTCGGCGGAAGCCGCGCGTGACCAGCGCATCGAGACCTTCTACAAGGGGGAAGACAATTCCACCTTTCCCAAGCAGGCGCTCTTCTGGCGCTCCGGCCTGACCTTCAAGATGCTGGCCGCCAATCTGGAGGGGATCCGCACGCTTCTGGACAGATCCGAGATCCGCGATCTTCTCAACGACGACCAGCAATCCATCGTGGCCTCCATCCAGTTCGTGTTGCGCTCGCTGATCCGGGTCGCCAGAGACATGGAGCCGGATGTCGAGGTGGCCGTCAGCGACCCCCTCCAGCGCCAGAAGCTGGATTTCCTCCTGCTGAACAGCCGGGACCTGATCCTGCGGCTGAACGACCAGTTGGGAAGCGGGTTGGGGCTCGGTGCCGGATTTTCCTTCTCCGACGGCGATTGAGCGGGGCCATGAAGAGCAGCCTGATCGATAGACGCAGCTTCGCCAAGGCCGCCGGCCTCGGCTTCCTTGCAACGCTCCTGCCACGGCAGTTGCAGGCGCTCGAGCGGGCGGAGGCCGTCTATGCCGCCGGCTTTCGCGCGCCAAACGGCGAGTTCGGCCTGGCCACCGTCAGCGTGCGTGGCGAGGTGATCGACCGCATCGACCTTCCGTCCCGCGCCCATGGGCTTGCCTATTGCCGGACCACCGGCCGCGGCGTGGCATTTGCCCGTCGGCCCGGCACATTTGCGATGATCTTCGATCCGGCAGGACAGGCCGAGCCCGTTGTCATTCATGCGCCGGAGGGCCGCCATTTCTACGGTCATGGCCATTTCTCGCCCGATGGCCGAATCCTCTATGCCAGCGAGAATGATTTCGACGCCCGGCGCGGCGTCATCGGCCTTTACGATGCGACAAATGGATTTCAGCGGATCGGTGAGTTCGATGCCTGCGGCATGGGCACGCATGACATGATCGCCTCCGACGACGGCACGCTTCTCATCATCGCCAATGGCGGGATCGAGACGCATCCCGATTTCGGCCGCACCAAGCTCAATCTCGACCGCATGGAACCGAGCCTGGCCATTCTCGATGCGCGCGACGGCAGCCTCGTCCAGCGCCACACGCTGCCGACGGGTCTCAGCCGGCTCTCCACGCGCCATCTGGCACTCGACGCCAGCAATCGCGTCTGGTTTGCCTGCCAGTGGGAGGGCGCTCGCAATGCGCTTCCGCCGCTGGCGGGGTTCTTCGCGCCCGGGGAGGACCTGACCTTCCTGGACCTGCCGCAGGAGACCACGCAGCGGCTGGCAAATTATGTCGGCGCAATTGCGATCAATCGGGAGGAGAAACTGGTGGGGCTGACCTCGCCCATCGGCGGGGCGGCGGTCATCATCGATGCCGCAAGCGGGCGGGTGCTTGCCGAAGAGGCCATCCCGGAGGCCGCGGGCGTGGCTGCGTCTCCAACCGGCCTCGCCGTCTCCTCCTATACCGGCCGCCTGTGCCAGACGCAGTCGGACCTGGCCTTCGACCAGCACCTCATCCGGATCGGCTGACTTCTGGCCGGGCCAGACCGACTGCCCTTGCGCAGGT
Organism: Rhizobium sp. SSA_523; assembly: GCF_030435705.1. Taxonomy (NCBI): domain Bacteria; kingdom Pseudomonadati; phylum Pseudomonadota; class Alphaproteobacteria; order Hyphomicrobiales; family Rhizobiaceae; genus Affinirhizobium; species Affinirhizobium gouqiense. The sequence goes on along the minus strand of NZ_CP129382.1, from coordinate 3,138,775 downwards.
TCCGGAAAAGTGTCCCACGGTTTTCCGACCAGAACCTGCATCAAGACGATAAACTGAGCGGATGAAGCGTTGGCAGGCCAATGCAAGTCTGCTTAGATCGGCAGCATGAAGAAGATCCTGATCTATCTGCTGTTCGTCGTGGTGGTTGTCGGTCTCGGCGCCCTCATCGGTGTCGCCAATGTTCCCGGCGACTGGTACCAGTCGCTCAACAAGCCCTTCTTCAATCCGCCCAACTGGATTTTCGGCCCGGTCTGGACAACCCTCTATGTCCTGATCGGCCTTTCGGGAGCCCGCACCTGGCTGCGGGCGGCGGGATCGGCCAATATGCAGCTCTGGTTCGGCCAGATGGCGCTGAACTTTCTGTGGAGCCCCGCCTTTTTCGGTGCCGAAAGCACCATTCTCGGCCTGATCGTCATCATCCCGCTGCTCCTCTCCATCATTGCCTTCATCCGCATGAGCTGGGCGCCGGATCGACTAAGCGCGCTACTCTTCCTGCCCTATCTGGCCTGGGTAGCCTTTGCGACGCTTCTCAATCTCTCGCTCTTCCTTTTGAACTGACGATGTTCCGGCACATCCGGACCGATCCTCTGCCGGATCGGACCCTCTATGCGCTCTTGCGGGCGCGCCCGAGCCATGCCAGTTTCGCACCCGCGAAAGGATGGCGGGCATGGATGCGATTGATGCAGGTGATTTCCGCGAGCGGGTAAGGCGCAGTTTCGACCGTCAGGCGGCCATGCGCACCATTGGCGCCGAGCTGATGCGGGTCGAGCAGGCCATGGTCGAAATCGAAATGCCCTTCGATGCGAAGTTGACCCAGCAGCACGGTTTTTTGCATGCCGGCATCATTTCGGCAGCGCTTGATAGCGCATGCGGCTATGCCGCCTATACCGTGATCGCGCCGGAGGCGTCCATCCTTACCATCGAGTTCAAGATCAACCTTCTTTCGCCCGGCCGCGGCGAACGTTTCCTGTTTCGCGGCGAGATCACCAAGCCGGGCTCCACCATCATCGTCGCCGACGGGCGGGCCTATGCGTTGAGCGATGGACCGGCGAAGCTGATCGCATCCATGACCGGCAGCATGATGGTCATCCGTGGCCGAGAGGATGTCACCGGATGAGCTTCGGGCTTGAACAGGTCGCGGGGAAGACCCTGCTTTTCGTCATGGCTGCGGAAGCCGAATACGGGGTGCACCTGCGTCGCCGCTTTACACCCTTGATGACCGGCGTCGGTCCGGTGGAAGCGGCCGTCTCGCTCACCCGCGCTCTGGCACGGCTCGACGCCGATCAAACGCTTCCGGATCTTGTCGTCAGTCTCGGCTCGGCCGGCTCGCGGCGGCTGGAGCAGGCCGCGGTCTACCAGGTCTCGGCAATCTCCTATCGCGACATGGATGCCTCGCCGCTCGGCTTCGAAAAGGGGCGCACGCCCTTTCTGGATCATCCCGCCGTGGTTGCCCTGCCGCATCGCATCCCCGGCATCGGCACCGCCACCCTGTCGACCGGCGCGAACATCGTCTCCGGCGAGGCCTATGACGCGATCGATGCCGATCTCGTCGATATGGAAACCTTTGCCATCTGGCGCGCCTGCGAAGGCTTCCGCCTTCCGCTGATCGGCCTGCGCGGCGTCTCCGACGGCAAGGCGGCGCTGCGTCACATCGGCGACTGGACCGCCTATCTCCACATCATCGATGAACGGCTGGCGGAGGCCACCGACCGGCTCGGCAATGCCCTTCTCAGCGGCGATTTGCGCCTCTGACGCAGTTGCCAAAATGGTGTTTGTTCATTAAAGGCTCGCCATGACCCAAGAAACACTCCCGGCAGCCCAGCACGACCGCCTTCTCATCATCGACTTCGGCTCTCAGGTGACCCAGCTCATCGCCCGGCGCCTGCGAGAGTTGAATGTCTATTGCGAGATCCATCCCTATCAGAACGTGACCGATGCCTTTCTGGCAGAGTTCAAGCCGAAAGCCGTGATCTTCTCCGGCGGTCCGGATTCGGTCACGCGTCCCGGCTCGCCGCGTCCGCCGCAATCCGTCTATGCGCTGGGGGTTCCAATCCTCGGCATCTGCTATGGCCAGCAGGTGATGATGCAGGATCTTGGCGGCCAGGTGGATGGCGGCAAGATTTCCGGTGGCGGCGGCACGGCGGAATTCGGCCGTGCTTTCGTGACACCCTCGGATAAAACGCTGCCTTTCCTGGATGGCTGGTTCACGGACGGCCGCGAACAGGTCTGGATGAGCCATGGCGATCATGTCAGCCGGATCGCGCCGGGTTTCGATGTCTACGGGACATCGCCCAACGCGCCTTTCGCCATTACCGCCGATGCCGAACGTCGCTTCTTCGCGGTGCAGTTCCATCCTGAAGTGCATCACACGCCGCATGGCAAGACGCTTTACGAGAACTTCGTGCGCATGGCCGGCTTCAAGGGCGACTGGACCATGGGCGCCTATCGTGCCGAGGCGATCGCGAAAATTCGCGCCCAGGTGGGCGATAAGCGGGTCATCTGCGGCCTTTCCGGCGGTGTCGACAGCTCGGTGGCCGCCGTTCTCATTCATGAAGCGATCGGCGAACAGCTGACCTGCGTCTTCGTCGATCACGGGCTGCTGCGTCAGGGAGAAGCGGAGGAAGTGGTCACCATGTTCCGTGACCACTATAACATCCCGCTCATCCATGCCGACGAGCAGGACCTGTTCCTCGACGCGCTGGAGGGCGTGAGCGACCCGGAAGTCAAGCGCAAGACGATCGGCAGGCTGTTCATCGACGTGTTCCAGAAACATGCCAACACGATTGACGGCGCCGAATTTCTGGCCCAGGGGACGCTTTATCCCGACGTGATCGAAAGCGTGTCCTTCTCCGGTGGTCCTTCGGTGACGATCAAGAGCCATCACAATGTCGGCGGCCTGCCGGACAAGATGGGCTTGAAGCTGGTGGAGCCGTTGCGGGAATTGTTCAAGGACGAGGTGCGTGCGCTCGGCCGCGAACTCGGCCTACCCGCCACATTCATTGGCCGTCATCCTTTCCCCGGCCCCGGCCTGGCGATCCGCTGCCCGGGCGAGATCACGCGGGAGAAGCTTGCAATCCTGCGCAAGGCCGATGCGGTCTATATCGACCAGATCCGCAAGCACGGCCTTTATGACGAGATCTGGCAGGCTTTCGTGGCGATCCTGCCGGTTCGCACGGTCGGCGTGATGGGCGATGGCCGCACCTATGATTTTGCCTGTGCGCTCCGCGCCGTCACATCGGTCGACGGCATGACTGCCGATTATTATCCCTTCACCCATGATTTCCTGGGCGAAACGGCAACGCGCATCATCAATGAGGTCGAAGGCATCAACCGGGTGACCTACGACATCACGTCCAAGCCGCCCGGCACCATCGAGTGGGAATGAAGTCCTGAGGATGCCGGGCGCCGGGTCTGCCAGGCGGTGATTCAGCCACCGCCTGATCCTTGCCGAACTGATACGTGCAGGACGGGCCGATGTCCTTCCTGCCTTTCAGGACCCCCTATGCTCAGGTGGCTGTGTTCGGCACCCTGGCGATCACCTTGATCTCGAAATCGAAGCCGGCCAGCCAGTTTACGCCGATAGCCGTCCAGTTCGGATAGGGAGCCTTCGGAAAGACCTCGCTTTTGACCTTGAGGAATGTCTCGAACTGCCGCTCAGGGTCGGTGTGGAACGAGGTAACATCCACAATATCATCGAATGAGCATCCGGCGGCGGCCAGCGTCGCCTCCAGATTGGCAAAGGCAAGGCGCATCTGGGCCTCGAATTCCGGCTCGGGTGAGCCGTCCGCGCGGCTGCCGACCTGGCCAGACACGAAAAGCAGATCGCCGGAGCGGATTGCAGCCGAATATTCATGCTGTTCATAAAGGGCACTGCGCCCCTTCGGGAAGATGGCTTGACGGTTTGTCATGATTGGAAATCCTTGTTCTGCGCGGGCCCATCCCGCAATCTCGCGGCCGGACATATGGACGTTTCCGGCGCGGCGCGCTAAGATACGGCGCGTATGTAGAATTATCACATACACACCGTATGTCAATTCACATACGCCGCGTATGCGCGATTGGGAGATTTGAATGGGCAAGAAGCGCGACGAGACGATGGCGGAAAACCGGATGCGCCTGCTCTCGGCAGCCCGCCGGGCCTTTGCGGCTCACGGGTTTTCCGCAGCGTCGATGGATGAGTTGACCGCCGAGGCGGGCCTCACCCGCGGGGCCCTCTATCACAATTTTGGCGATAAGAAGGGTCTGTTTGCCGCCGTCGTTGCCGAGGTCGACGGTGAGATGGCGGCGCGTGCGAAAAAGGCGGGTGCGCGTGGCGAGGATGACTGGAGCGCGCTGATGCTCGAAACCGATGCCTATATTGAAATGGCGCTCGATCCGGAGGTGCAGCGGATCGTTCTGCTCGACGGACCGGCCTTTCTCGGCGATCCCTCGCAATGGCCGAGCCAGAATGCCTGCCTGCAGGAGACCAGGGAGAAGATCGCCAGCCTCGTCTCCGCCCGGATCCTGAAACCGGTGGACGTGGATGCGGCGGCGCGTTTGCTGAGCGGTGCAGCGCTGAATGCTGCTTTATGGGTCGCAGCGAGCGATGATCCACGCGCAGCCTTGCCGAAGGCGACCGAAACCTTCCGGCTGCTGGCGGCTGGTCTGCTGGCCGACCGCGCTTCAGATTGAGCTTGAGCTTAAGCTTGAGCCGGCAAGCTGCATCCCTGCCCGAACCTCAACCCTCCTTCTGCCGCTCCACCCCGCACAAGGGCCGTTCCAGCGCCGAGAGTTTGAGCGGCTTCACGAATTGTCGGCGAAAGGCCTGCCAGGCAAGGCCGCGGGCCACGGCCGGATCGGCGAACTCGCCTGCATCGGCGAGCCAGGAGGACAGCATGGCGAAGGCGATACGGTAGCGGCCTTTCACCAATGCGCCATCGCGCGTTACGCCCGCATAGGTGATCGGGATGGTACGGCAGTCGAGCTGGAACCGCGTCTGGAGATCCGCTTCTTCGTTGCGCCCGGCACGTGCCGCAACCGATTTCAGATGCAGTCCCACGGGCCGGGTATGGCGCACGGCCACCGCGTCGAGTATGGCACTGCGAAACGGGCCGCATTCGCGCCAGCGGCACCAGACATAATCCATTCCGAAGCCTGTCATGGTATCGGCAAACAGCGGCAGCGCGCATCGCAGGAGCTCGCGATTGAGGCAGGGCACCATGATCTCCACGAGATTGGTGTAGCGCAGCCGAAAAGCGCTGCACTGCAGGAGCGGGAAATAGCTGAAATAGCTATCGCGGGTAAGAGCCGGCTGGCTCAGCGCCAGATCGTAAGCGCGCGACAGCGCAAAGATCTGTTCGATGCTGGCCCCATCTGTTGCAATATCGTCATCCGGCAGCCAGACATAATCATAGCGGTCGAGATCGATCCCGGTGATTGCAAAGCTCTGATGCAGCCCGTCCCATTTCCCGCCCTTGACGAAAACGGCAGTTACGCCCTCCTCCGGCCTGTGCCGTTCAAAGGCGGCAGCCGAATAATAGCTGGCGAGGAGATCGAAGGACCTTTGGTGATTAGGCTGGTCGAGCCAGGCTCTATGCAGGGAGGCGTCGCCCGCCCGCACCGCAACGAGATGTTTCCTGCCGCCGTCGACCATGTGCGCCCCCGCCCGCCCCGCCCGATCGTCTTCAACGCCGGCTGGCTGGCGCACAGGCTACTGCAAAACGCGCCGATTGCGAATGGGATTCATGCAGCAGCACCCTTCGAGCCGGCGCGGCTGGTCAGGCGCGGCGGGGCATGGTTCAGCCCCGCCTCCCCTATGTTTGCCGCTCACAGCGGCCGATAGGCGAAATGCGCGAAATCCGCCGGGCATCCGCCCCCGGTGATGTCGAAGGCCACCATGCCGACAAAGGCACCGGTGAAGGATCCATGCTCTCCACGCCCCCCTTCATCGGAGATGACGCCGGCGTCCAGGACAGGACCAATGGCCTGCCACGGCAGATCCTCGCGATGGCGCCAGAAGAACTGCAGCTCATTATCATGCACTTCGAGCGCCAGATGGACCGGCCCCTCCGGAAGCGCAATCCCGCTCTCGATCGGGAATTGCAGGCGGGCATGCGGGAAATCGCCGGGGCAGGAGAAGATGGTCAAGACCCGGCCGAGCTTTTCGTGAATGCTGACCATCAGCGCATGGAGTTTGTGCCGGTTGTAATAATGGGTAAGACCAGCGGCCTGCTGATAGGTGGCGGGCTCGAAGTCCAGCGTGGTTTCCGCACGAAAGCGATGATGCTCCTGCCGGCGTGCCACCAGCGACTGCTCGAACCAGGAGCCAATGCTCTCGCGTCCGATGAGGCGCAAATGCCCCGGACGTTGCTGAAGCGAAAAGATCCGATCGGGCTCCGGCGTGCGCAGCCATTGGAAATCGGACGGCAGGCGACAGGCATCGAAGCGATAATCGACAGGTCCCGGCGGCTCCGGCAGGTTTGCGGTCCCCGGCGCCTCAACCTCCACCTGCGGAACCATGCCGCCGCCGGCAAGATACAGCCAATCGTCGTCATGCCAGGCGCATTCCTGCAACGCCGTCTCCCGGCCGAGCGTGCAGCGCCGATGCGGCGGGAGCGGCCGGCCGCACAGATGCGTGTGGTAAGGCCGTCCTTCCGGTGTTTCCACATATTGGCCATGTCCGGCCCGCTGCAGTTTCGCCTGCGGATCGTCCTTGGATGTGATGAGATAGATATTGGGATGCAACTCGTAGGGCCCGACGATGTCGCGCGACCGCGCCATGGTCACGGCGTGGTCATAGCCCGTGCCGCCTTCGGCTGTTGTCAGATAATAGTAACCCTTGCGCTTGAAGAGATGCGGTCCCTCCACCAGGCCCAGAGGGCTGCCGGCAAAGATATTGCGGACAGGGCCGACGAGCCGCTGCGTCCCCGCATCCCATTCCTGCAGCAGGATCCCGTCGAAGGCGGGATGCCTGGGCGCGCCGCCATAGCTTTCGGTGCGGTGGTTCCACTGCATGTTCAGGAACCATTTGCGCCCGTCATCGTCATGAAACAGCGACGGATCGAAGCCGGACGAATTGACATAGATCGGCTCCGACCATTCCGCCTCGATGCTGGGGGCGGTGACGATGTAATTATGCGCATCCTTGAAGCTGCCGTCGAAACGTTTGACGTCCGTATAGACCAGCCAGAACAGGCTGTCCGAAAAGGAAAGGCACGGCGCCCAGATGCCGCAACTGTCCGGATTGCCGCGCATGTCGAGCTGGCTGGCGCGTTCCAGCGGCCGGCGCACGAGCGTCCAGTTCACCAGATCGCGCGAGTGATGGATCTGCACGCCGGGATACCATTCGAAGGTGGAGGTCGCGATATAGTAGTCCTCGTCGACACGGCAGATGGACGGGTCCGGGTTGAAGCCCGGCAGGATGGGATTTCTGATCATGATGGCCTCCGCAAGAGGAACGAAAAAAGCCGGCCGCGCCTCTCCCGAAAGGCACGACCGGCTCCCCACTCTCAACGCAGCAGTGCTAGCGCCTCATCGACACCCAGCGCCGCCGGTTGGGTGCAGGTCGTGGCGAGGTCCACGAAGCACCCATCTTGACCGGACTTGAGTATGCTCGTCATCACGTCGATTCCGTGCAGAGTGCGGTCGAGGGAGCAACGCGGATCGCGACCCGAAATCAAAGCCATGGCCATATCCGCCAGGCCGGCCGTGCGATAATTCGCACGCGGCCCTTGCGGACTTTCCTGGTTAGGCTTGCCGAACGGATGATCCCACTCCTCCAGCGGCTGAATATCCTTGTTTTTGCCGGATGCTTCAACCGTTCCGCCGAAGAAATTTGGATCAGGCACGAAAATCGACCCCTCGGTGCCGTATAATTCCATATTGTTATGTCTGTGTGACCAAACATCCCAGCTTGCGGACAGCGTAATCGTAGCGCCACTGACGAATTCCAGAAGCGCATGGATATTGGTCGGCGTTTCGACAGGAATGACGGTACCGGCCAGCGGCTGGCTCGTCACGGTCCGGCTGGTATTGGCCATGGAGGTCAGGGCGGCCACGCGCTTGACCGGACCGATAAGATTGATCAGATTGGCGATGTAATAGGGACCGAGATCGAGGATCGGTCCTCCTCCCGCCAGGAAGAAGAAGCCCGGATTGGGATGCCACATTTCCATTCCGGGGCTCATCACATGGCAGGTTCCGGAGGTGATGCGCCCGATCCCGCCCTCGTCGATATATTTGCGCGCCAACTGATGCGCGCCGCCGAGGAACGTGTCCGGTGCGCAGCCGATGGCAAGCGTCTTCTCCTTGGCAAGAGACCGCAGGGCTTCGCCCTCTTCGAGCGAAAGAACCAGCGGCTTTTCCGAGTAGACGTGCTTGCCGGCCTCCAGAATGGCCTTGGACACGGCGAAATGGGCCGCAGGAACGGTCAGATTGACGATGACGTCCAGCTCGTCATTGGACAGAAGATCGTCGATGCTTTGTGCCGTCACGCCATATTCTTCAGCGCGCAATTGCGCGGCATTGGGATTCACGTCCGCGCAGGCCAGCATTTTGATGCCCCGGAACAGGGGTGCCAGCGAGAGATAGGTGGTGGAGATATTGCCGCATCCAATGATGCCGACGCCGAGTTCCTTGGCCATTTGGCGCTCCGGATGATTACAAGGTTCAATAGGTGGAGAATGCGGCGAAGGAGCGCGTGATCAGGCGATCAAGATCCTTCGGATTGTCATGTTCGACAATGAAGTGCTTGGCCGAACTTGCACGAAGCGCCTCCATCAGGGCCTTCCACGGCACCGTGCCGTGTCCCACATCCGCCCAGCCATCCTCATCGGCATTGTCGCCGGCCGGCGCGATATCCTTGACATGGACGGCACGGATGCGGCTGCCGTAGCGATCGATCCAGGCAAAGGGATCCGCCTTGCCGCGGATGATCCAGGCAATGTCGGCCTCCCAGGCAAGATCAGGCCCGCCCTCGAGAATATGCTCCTGCGGCGTGGTGCCGTCGCCGAGGCTGAGGAATTCGAAATCATGATTGTGCCAGCCGAATACCAGGCCTGCATCCTGAAAGCGCTTGCCTGCCTCTGCCAGGCGTTGCCCGAAGGCACGCCAGGAGGCCGCATCGGCCGGCCGCTGGTCGGGCAGAAGGTAAGGGCAGTAAATCGCTTCCATGCCCAGCGTTCTGGCAATTGCCATGGCGCGATCCGGCTCCCGCTCCAGCATGTCGAGACCGAAATGGCCCGTCGGCATCGTCAGGCCGGATCTGTCCAGATCCCGTCTCAGGCCGCTCAGCGCCTCGTCGTCCATGCCGGCATAGATCCCGCCATAGCCTTCCACATGCGTGTAGCCGGCCTTGGACAGACGCTCCAGCACATCCGACAGAGGCGGAAAATTGCGCGCGCTGTAAAGCTGGAAACCGAGTTCAGTCATAGGATCCTCCCGGGCCGTCGCGGCCCTCTTCGCGGTCGTGAAATGTCAGCCTGCAGAGGCGCAGGACTGAAGGTCGTAGATGCGGAACACAGGTTCGCCTTCGCTTTCGGAAGACGGAAGAAAGGTGATGCGGCGGCTCTCACCCGCCGAAAGATCGAAGCCATTGTCTGAAAAGCGGCCGGCAACAGTGCTTTCCACCATGATGTAGAGACCCAGCCCGCCCGCCTGGACCGTGACGTCATAGCCGCCGGTCGGCGCCGGCCTCACATCAAGGGCCAGGCCCGCCGGCTGAAGATCCAGCGCCTTGTAGGTCCCGACGACATGATGGCCGTCGCCGCCCATTCCGTTGCTTGCCGTAAAATTCCAGGAGAGCAGGCAATCTGCAGGGATGTCGGCCGTATTAACCGTGGCTGCCACGATTGCGGCATCCGGGCTGCAGGTGACATCGAGGCTGCGCAGCGGCCGCTTTTCCCCGTTCAGCGCCAGCAGTGACAGGTTCAGCGTCACCGTGACGTCGGACGGCGTGTCATTGACGAGGGAGAGGTCGATCCGCGTCCCATCCTGCGAGGGAATGGCGGCAACCGCCACTGGCTGGAAGAAGCGTCGGGCCAAGTAATGCAGAAGTTTCCAACCGCCACCATAGTCCAGACTGGACCAGGAGGCGACCGGCCAGGTGTCGTTCAACTGCCAGTACAGCGTGCCCATGCAATGCGGCTTCAGGGAGCGCCAGTAATCCACCGCCGTCCTGATGGCGAGCGCCTGCTGCACCTGGCTCAGATAGACAAAATTCGCAAATCCCTCCGGAAAGCGGAAATAGCGGAACATGGTTGCCGCGATACGTTCGTTGCCGCCGACATTCTTCTGGTGCAGTTCCATCACGGGCGAGGCGATGTTCAGGTCGCTATCGCCGGCATAGGTTCGGATGACAGGCAGCGATGTATAGGACTGGAAGCCGAATTCGGAGCAGAAGCGCGGACGCACGCTGCGATAATCCTCGAAAGGCTTGTTCTCGTGCCAGACCGACCAGTAGTGCATGTCGCCGGAGCCGTCGGCATGCCAGGCATCCCCGTAATCCATGTAGCCGGTGGCCGGGCTGGAGGGCCACCACAGCGCATCGGGCGCCGCCTTCAGGAGCGTCTGCTCGATCGTCCGGTTGAGCCTGTCATAGGACACGAGGTAACGGTCGCGATTGTCGACCGATTCCTTGAACCATGTCAGGGCACCGACAAGCTCGTTATCGCCGCACCACAGGATGATCGAGGGATGCGTGATCAGCCGGCGAACCTGGTAATCGACTTCCGCCGTAACATTGGCGAGGAAATCCGGTGTCGAGGGATAAAGATTGCAGGAGAACTGGAAGTCCTGCCAGACCATCAGACCCATTTCGTCGCAGAGATCGTAGAACCAGTCCGCCTCGTAAAAGCCCCCGCCCCAGATGCGGATCATGTTCATATTCGCATCGATAGCGGACTGGAGAAGATCCCGCGTCTTGTCGGGGCTGGTCAGCGAGAACAGGGCGTCGGCCGGTATCCAGTTCGCGCCGCGGCAGAAGATTTCCGATCCGTTGATGCGGAAAGCGAAGCGGCTGCCGGCATCGTCCGGATCGGTCAGCAATTCGGCCTTGCGCAGGCCGATCCTGCGCGTCACGGTTTCAGACGGCGTCTCCACCACAAGCGTGTAAAGCGCCTGTTCGCCGCTGCCCGATGGCCACCAGAGGCGTGGCGCGTCGATGTGAAAGACATGATGGACGGAGACTTCCCCGGGCCGCACCCCGACATCCAGCCGCACCTCTTCATCGCCAAGCGTCAGGATGAGCGGCAGGCCGCCCACGGCATCGGCAAACAGAGAGACGGTGACCGCCACATCCACACCGCTCTCGCCATGGCTCTGGGTGATCGTCACATGCTCGACGCGCGCGGTCTCCAGCTTCCGAAGCGCTATGGTGCCGTAGAGCCCGAGCGGTGCAAGAGCAATATTCCAGTCCCAGCCGAAATGGCATTGCGGCTTGCGCAGCATATTGCCGTTGGCAATGGGTGAATTGGCTGTCTGGTAAGGAATGTAGAAGGGCTGCTTTGCCTGCCGCGCCGCACCTTCCCGAATGCTGGAATGAAAGCGGATGGACATGCGGTTCTCGCCCTCGCGAAGGGCGGAGCCGACATCGGGGCGAAAGCGGCGAAAGCAATTATCCGCTTCCAGAACCACGACACTATTCAGCGTGACGGTGGCCACGGTATCCAGATCGGTGATGTCGAGATACCAGCTGCCTTCCGTCGATGGGAGCGTGAAGACCTGCTCGATCTCCCAGTCCTGTTCGGCCACCCATTGCAGGTCGATTTCGTTGCGCCCGACATAGGGATCGGGCACGAAACCGGCATTCTTCAGCGCCGTGTGAACATCGCCGGGGATTGGCATCAGCGCCTGAATTTCCCCATCGGCCGAGGAAAGCCGCCATGTGCCGGCAAGATCGAGACGTGTCATGGATTACTCCTGTTCGCCGGCCCCTGTGGCAAGGTGCCGTTTGTCGCGCAAAGCCGTCATCAGATCCGGTCTTCCGTTTCCGCGTCGAAGAGCGATGCCATGCGCATGTCGAAGGTCATCCGCACCCGGCTTCCGGGGGCATAGCGCCTGGCTCCGCCAATCCGGACCGACATCAGATGATTGGCGTGGTTCAGCCAGAGAAGATTGTCGGCGCCCATCGGTTCCTCAATATCGACAACGGCCTCATGCACTTCGGCGGCCGCGCCTTCCGTATCGATCGAAATGTGCTCCGGCCGCACGCCTAAAACCACGCGCCGCCCGGCCTTCAGCGGCTGCGAGGCCTCATAGCCGTCCAGCGAGAAGTCGACGCCGTGGGTGCGGAAGATCGGCCGGCCGCTTGCCTCGACGATCTCGCCCTTCAGGAAATTCATCGAGGGTGAACCGATAAAGCCCGCGACGAACAGGTTTTTCGGGCGATTGTAGATGACGATGGGATCATCGAGCTGCTGGATCACGCCGCTCTTCATGATGGCGATGCGGTCTGCCAGGGTCAGCGCCTCGATCTGGTCATGCGTCACATAGATCATGGTGTTTTTCAGCGACTGGTGGAGCCGCTTGATCTCGACGCGCAGTTCGGAGCGCAGCTTGGCATCCAGATTGGAGAGCGGCTCATCGAAAAGGAAGACATCGACATCGCGCACCAGAGCGCGGCCGATCGCGACGCGCTGGCGCTGGCCGCCGGAGAGTTCGGCTGGCTTGCGCTTCAGAAGCGGGCCGATCTGCAGGATCTCGGCGGCCCGTGCGACACGCTTGTCGATATCGGGCTTCGGCATCTTGGCGACGGCCAGGCCGAAGGAGAGGTTCTTTTCCACGGTCATCTGCGGATACAGCGCATAGGACTGGAAGACCATGCCAATGCCTCGGTCTTTCGGCTCTTCCCAGGTGACATTGCGATCCTTGATGAAGATCTGCCCGTCCGTCGGCTCGAGAAGCCCGGCAATGCAGTTCAGCAAAGTGGATTTTCCGCAGCCGGACGAGCCGAGAAGCACCAGGAATTCACCGTCGCGGATATCGAGGTTGAGATCCTTGAGAACGGTCACCGATCCGAAGGAGAGGGAGAGATCGCGAATGGAAACACTATCGGCCATGGAAATTCAGCCCTTCACTGCGCCGGCGGCAATACCGCGGACAAACAATCTGCCGGAGACGAAATAGACGATCAGAGGCACAGCGCCCGTCAAAAGGGTCGCCGCCATATTGACGTTGTATTCCTTCACCCCCTGCACGGAGTTGACGATATTGTTGAGCTGCACCGTCATCGGATAGCTGTCGGGCCTGGTGAAGACGACGCCGAACAGGAAGTCGTTCCAGATGCCGGTGACCTGCAGGATCATGGCTACGACGAAGATTGGCAGCGACATTGGCAGCATGATGCGCAGGTAGATCTGCCAGAAGCCGGCACCATCGATGCGCGCGGCCTTGAACAATTCCTCCGGCAGGGCGGAGAAATAATTGCGGAACAGCAGGGTCAGGATCGGCATGCCGAAGATCGTGTGAACGATGACGAGGCCGGTCAGCGTGCCATAGACGCCGAGTTCGCGCAGGATGATCACGATCGGGTAGATCATCACCTGATAGGGGATGAAGGCTCCGATGATCAGGATGGAAAAGAACAGGTCGGCGCCCTTGAACCGCCAGTTCGCCAGCGCATAGCCGCTGACCGAGGCGACCGCGATCGACACCACGACCGAAGGCAGCAGAATGCGCACCGAATTCCAGAAGCCGCGCGAGAGGCCTTCGCAGTTCAATCCGGTGCAGGCGCTCGCCCAGGCTTTGGCCCAGGGTTCCAGCGTGATCTCCATGGGCGGAGAGAAGATATTGCCGAGACGGATTTCCGGCATACCCTTCAATGACGTGACGACCATGACGTAGAGCGGCAGCAGATAATAGAGCGCTGCAATGATCAGCGTGCCGTAGAGGATGATATTGCGGCGCGAGAGGGTCTTTCTCGGGCGCCTGCCGCGCGGGCCTGCCGTCTGGCCGGCCACCGCATCGAAACTTGCGCCTGTCGCGTTGATCGTGCCAATGTTAGCCACGCTTCTTCCCTCCGAATTCGAGATAGGCCCAGGGGATGACGATGATGGCGACCGTCAGCAGCATCATGGTGGAGGCGGCGAAGCCCTGGCCCAGATTCTGCGCCTGGAACATGTAGTCATAGACGTATTTGGCCGGCACTTCCGAGGCTATCCCGGGGCCGCCGCTGGTCTGCGCCACGACGAGGTCGTAGACCTTGACGATGCCGCTTGCGATCAGCACCAAGGTCGTGATGAAGACGGGCCGCATCATGGGAATGATGATGAAGAGATAGGTCCGCCACATGGGTATGCCGTCCACCCGGGCGGCCTTCCAGATATCCTCGTCTATGCCGCGCAGGCCGGCCAGCATCAGGCACATCACGAGGCCCGTGCCCTGCCACAGGCCGGCAATCAGGATTCCATAGATGACGATCTGCGGGTTGTAGAGCGGATCGAAGGCGAAACTGGTCCAGCCCAGGCTCCGGACGATGGACTGGATGCCGAATTCCGGATTGAGGATCCACTGCCAGACCAGCCCGGTGACGATGAAGGACAGGGCGAACGGATAGAGAAAGATGGTGCGGAAGGTATTTTCGAAGCGGATCTTCTGGTCCATCAGCGCCGCCAGCAGAAAGCCGATGCACAGGCTGAAGATCAGCGACAAGATGCCGTAGATCGCCAGGTTCTGGATGGAGATGATCCAGCGAGGCGCATCCCAGAGACGCTCATACTGGTCGAGACCGACAAAGCTCAGCCGCGGCAGCAGCCCTGAGCGTGTGAAGGAATACAGCACCGTCCAGACCGTGCCGCCAAGAAAGACGACGAGCGCGACGAGCATCATCGGGATGAGGGCGATCTTCGCGTTGAGGTTCTTGAAAAGCTGGTTCGGCCGGCCAGCCGGCGCGCGGGATGTCATAGAGAAGGTCTCCTCATTGATCACGAAGAGCCGGAGCCGCACCGGCGCAAGGACCGGATGCAGCCTCGTCGGCTGTCGTCGGGGGCAAGAGAGCCGGTCGGCTCAGGACAGGACGACCGGCTCGCCGCAGGCTGATCAATCGGCAGAGGCGATGATATCGGCGAACCGCTTCTGCGCCGCTTCAGGCGTCATGGACGCATTGGCGAAGAATTCGGAAAACAGATCCTCCTTCTGCTTCTGCGTATCCGCCGAGAGGAGTTGATCCGTGCTCTTGAGGATATTGCCCTTTGCAAGGACATCGAGACCTTTCTTCATGCAGTCGTTTGCCGCCGCCAGATCGACATCGCCGCGCACCGGCAGCGAGCCCTTCTTCAGGTTGAAGGCGACCTGCGTCTTCGGGTCGACGATGGTCTGGGCCAGCACTTCCTGCGCCTTCGACTGGGCCTCATCCTTCAGGAGCGGGAAATAGAAGGCATCGCCGCCGGCCGTCAGATACTGGTTGAGGCCGAGACCGGGAAGGCAGGTATAATCCTTGCCGGCGGTCTTGCCCGCCAGCTGGAATTCGCCCTGGGCCCAGTCCCCCATGATCTGCCCGGCCGCCTTGCCGGTGATGACCATGTTCGTGGCCTGGTTCCAGTCCTGCACATTGGTGCCCTTGGCCATCTTGCGCGCATCGTCTGCCGCCTTGAAGATCTTGGCCATGTCCGGGCCGGCAGCCGCCTCTTCATCCTTGTCGCTGAAGACCTTCATGAAAAGATCCTTGCCACCGAGCGAAATGATCAGCGTGTCGAAGGCACCGGTCGCCTGCCAGGGTTGTCCACCCATAGCGAGCGGCTGGATGCCGGCCTTCTGCAGAGCGGGCGCGGCCGCCACGAACTCGTTCCAGTTCTTCGGCACTTCGACGCCGGCCGCCTTGAACGCATCGTTCGAAAGCCAGAGCCACTGCCAGGAATGGATATTGACCGGGGCGCAATAGATCTTGCCGTCAATCGTGCAGCTGTCGAGCAGGCTGGCCGGCTTGATGATCTCCTTCCACTTCCCTTTCTCCGCCACATCGCTCAGATCTCGCATGAGACCGGCCTGCACAAGCTCCTCCGCCTGGCGGCCATGGTTGAACTGCGTGGCGCCCATCGGGTCGCCACCGGTGATCCGACTGATCATGATTGGCCGGGCCGTACCGCCCGAGCCGGCAATGGCGCCGTCAACCCAGGTATTGCCTGTGGTGTTGAAGGCATCCGCAAGCTCTTTGACAGCCGCCGCCTCGCCGCCGGATGTCCACCAATGGGTAACCTCCAGCTCCGTTGCGCCGACATGAGCGGCCGGCAGCATGACGCTCGCCAGAGCCATAGCTTTTAAAACACGCAAATTCATGAGTCTCCTCCCTCACTGAAACGTTGCCGTAAAAAGGCTATGCGAAACTTTCTTCGAGCGCAACAGCCCGTTTCGATATTTTGTTCCCCTCCTGGTGAATGCAATCTCCGATTGATTTTACTGCAGCTTGGACCGAGCTTTGTCGCGGAAGACATCCCGGAAATTTGTTATGATAAAGGGGTTTTGGAAGGATTTCACGATTCTCCGTTTTTGCGGATGCGAAAATGATTCCGCGCCTGCGTTGTACTCGCGCCGGTTGATGCAGCAGCCACCGCGCTCAAAAAAGCGTTCGACAAAGTAACTGCAACGTTTCAGTTTTTGATGCATCGGACATTTGTAAGCGAGAGGCAATTCGTTTCCAGCCGGACGAAGTTCGTCTATAGTCCCGCGCCTGGAACGGATGAATGACGCATGGATGAGAAGAGCATTTCCAAGGGAAGCCGAAACAAGGCAGTGACATCTGTTCCAGAGCCGGCGCGTGGACTCGCAGCATCGGCAACGCGGGAGCGGCCCACCCTGAAGACGATCGCCTATATGACGGGACTGGGCATTACCACGGTCTCACGGGCCTTGAAGGACGCGCCGGATATCGGCACCGACACCAAGGAGCGCGTCCGGCTGGTCGCAAACCAGCTCGGCTATCAGCCCAATCGCGCTGGTGTCCGCTTGCGCACGGGCAAGACCAATGTCATCGCTTTGGTGCTCAGCATCGATGAGGAATTGATGGGCTTCACCAGCCAGATGATGTTCGGCATTTCCGAAGTTCTGGCCGGTACGCAATATCATCTCGTGCTGACGCCGCATGTCCATCAGAAGGACCCCATGGCACCGGTGCGCTACATCCTCGACACGGGGTCGGCAGATGGCATGATCGTTTCTCGCACGGCGCCGGATGATCCGCGGGTGGCACTGATGACGGAACGCAATTTTCCCTTTGCCACGCATGGGCGCACCGATATGGGCATCGTGCATCCTTTCCACGATTTCGATAACGAGACCTATGCCTTTCAGGCGGTCGAGCGGCTGGTCGCACGGGGCCGGCGGCGGATTGCGCTTCTGGCGCCTCCGGCCAGGCTGTCCTATTACATCCACACGCGGGTGGGCTTCGAACGGGCCCTATCGGCATTCGGCGCGACCGAGGTATCCATGGGCCGCATCACGAGCGAATCGCCGCTCGACGAGATCCGCGCCCATATGAAGGATCTGATGCAATCCGCCGAGCCGCCGGATGGCATCATCTCGATCAGCGGTAGCGCCACGATCTCCCTGGTGGCGGGTCTGGAGGCGGCCGGCCGACGTCTGGGGGACGGCGTGGATCTGGTTTCCAAGCAATCGGCAGATTTTTTGAACTGGGTGCGGCCGGAGATCTACACGGTCAATGAGAATGTCCGCCATGCCGGCCGCGAACTCGCCAAGGCGGTCATCGCCCGCATTGACGGCGTCTCGCCCGATCTCCTGCAGAGCATCAGTGAGCCCCTCTGGTCGTCCATGGCGCCAAAACCCTGAAGGGTCTGTGCCGCATCGATCGGCCCGTGTGCTGCGTCCGGCGCAAGAAGCGCGGCGAACACGAGAGTGGCAGTCCTCAGGCCTTGATGGCCAAGCGCAGCCCGCCCCAGTGCCGGCCCCTGACCGTGATCGGCGCCGAAATATCCTTCATGAGAACGAACTGGCCGCCGCCCATGTCGCGGCGATAGGTCTGCAGCAGGAAAGCCTCCTTGCTTCTGCCCGCAGACAAACCGACGCGATCGTTGAAAATGCGTCGGTTGCGGCAATTGGCGGTGTTCCAGGTGACGTCGCCCGCGCGCTGCGGCTGGGAAAAGGCCTTGTTATGGGTGGGCAGATAGCCGTTCTCGTCGACCGCGGCGCAGAAGGCAATGCGCTCGCTGCTCTGCGCGACGCTTTCCTGGATCGGGCCCAGCAGGGCATCCGTCAGCAGCGTGAAGCGCGTCATGTACTGGATCGGTTCGGTGCCGGCGATCGGCTGATAGGTTCGGTCGAACAAGGCGGCCATGTCCGTACGGCCGGCTTGCACCGCCTCCTCCAGTACCTGACCGATCCTCTCGGCCGCGGCCATGACCTGTTCGATGAAGGGCGTATCCTCGGTTTGCACGCCGGCGCGCGCGGTTGCCTGGATCATACGTTCCGAAATCGTCACGACATCGCCCACGCGGGCCGAGGCCTTCTGCAATTGATCGTTGGAGCGCAGGACGGCGGCTGCCGTCTCGTTCAGGGCACCGGTAAATTCGCCGCATTGCTGATCGACCTCGCGGCTCGTCTCCGCCAGGGCCGAGGCCTGGTCGAGGATCTGCGACATGACGCCTTCCACCTCCTGAAACGAGGTCTGGACATCCTGGGCCGTCACCTTCACGCCTTCGGCGGACAGGCGCGCGCCCTCGCCGGCGGCGATGAGCTTCTCGATGCGCTGGCCGAGATGGATCAGCGTGTCCTGGATGGAGGAGGTCGTCTGCGATGTCTGCAGCGACAGAGCACGAACCTCGGCCGCCACCACGGCAAAGCCGCGTCCTGCCTCACCGGCGCGCGCGGCCTCGATGGCTGCGTTCAAGGCGAGAAGATTGGTCTGCCGCGCAATGGTTCCGATCGCTTCCGCAAGCTTTCCGACATCGGCCAGGGCCGACGAGAAGGACCGGATTTCGACACCCATGTCATGCGAGGCGCCGACCATGTGATCAATGGCCGTGATGGAGCCGTCAAGTTGTTCGGCCTGAAGCGTCAGGACATTTCGGGCACGGGCAGCAAGCGCATTGGTCTGGCCGAGCGCGTCGGCGATCCGGCGATTGGCATCGGCAATGCTGTTTGCGGAGCGGGTCGTTCCCGTCAGAAGGTCGGCCTGCCTCGCCGATTGCGAGGCCGTATCCTGGATGGCGCCGGCAATATCCACCAGATGGATGCCAAGAGCCGAAGCCTCGGCGGCCAGCCGCGTGACGGCCGTATGCAGTGCGGATTCAGGTTCAGCCTCCACGCAAGGGGCGGCCATGGACAAAGCTGCTGCGTGTGACATAGGAATTCCTCCCGATCCGGGAAGAATGCACGTGCAACGTTAACGAAGCGTTTCCCATGTTCTCAACCCGTGATGGGTCACACGCCCCGCGGTTCCACGGTCTGGCGCACACTGCGTCGAAAGAGTATTGCGCGGCCGCTCGATCGGCAATCCGGGTGTCAGACGGATCAGATCCGTTCGAAGGCCTGCGGGTCGATGCCGAGCGTCATGAGATCCTGACGGGCAGGCTTGCGATGCGCTTCGATGGCGGCGGAGGCGGCAACAGCGGCGCCGAAGACGGCTGCGGCCCGACCGAGGAATCCATGGCGGGTTTTGCTGTTTTTCGTAGACATTTTGATCTCCTTCTGTCTCTTGAGACATATTGGTTTGACCTGCGTTTTTCGCAATGCACAAGAGAAGATGGGAGGCATGCAGCGCGCGCATGCTCTCGTCTCTGGCCAGCAATTCGCAGGGTCGCCCGGCATCACACCTGAACGAGATCTCCGATGACAGTCATCTTTGGCATCAAGAATTGCGACACGATGAAGAAAGCCCGGTCCTGGCTCGACGCGCATGGGATCGACTATCGCTTTCACGATTACAAGACCGACGGGATTGCCCGCGAGCGCCTTGAGGATTTTGTGGACAGACTGGGATGGGAGACGGTTCTCAATCGCGCCGGCACGACCTTCCGCAAGCTCGACGAGGCGGACAGGGCCGAGCTTGGCCGGGACAAGGCCATCGATCTGATGCTCGCCCAACCATCGCTGATCAAGCGACCGGTCCTGGAGACGGACCAGGGCTTGACCATCGGCTTCAAACCCGAGACCTATGAGACGCTGTTTGCATCGAGGTAGTCTCTGCGATGTCGAAAAACACCCGCGCAACCCAGGAATTGGCCAAGGCCGGCATCGCCTTCACTGTCCACACTTATGATTACGACCCGTCCGCCGAGCGGATCGGCCTGCAGGCGGCGCAAGCCATTGGCGAGCCGGCTCATCGCGTCCTCAAGACGTTGATGGCGGAGGTCGATGGGCGGACGGTCTGCGCCGTCATCCCGTCGGATCGCGAAGTCTCGATGAAGAAGCTGGCCGCCGTCTTCCAGGGCAAGAGCGCCAGCATGATGAAGCCGGCGGCTGCGGAAAGGGCAACCGGCTATGTCGTGGGCGGGATCAGTCCCTTCGGCCAGAAAAAGCGTGTTGCCACGGTGATCGAGGCGTCGGCCATGGACGAACCGCTGGTCTATCTGAATGGCGGTCAGCGCGGGCTGCAGGTGCGCCTGTCGCCGCGCGATGCCGCAACCGCGCTCGATGCCGTCATTGCCTCGGTTGTTGCCGAGGCGTGAGCGCCGGACTATGTCTGGAGCCTGAGGATGTTCACACACAGGTGCAGGCTGCATGACCCTTCATTCCACTCCCGGCTCCCCTTTTGAAACGGCCATCGATCCGGTCAAGCTCGACAAGCTGGCGGAGGTGGCCGTCAAGGTCGGCCTCCAGCTCGCGGCAAACCAGGATCTCGTGATCACCGCCCCTTTGGCCGCCGTAGCGCTGGTGCGTGACATCACCCGGCACGCCTATCAGGCCGGTGCCGGCCTCGTCACCACATTCTATTCCGACGAGGAGACGACGCTTTCCCGCTACCGCCATGCGCCCGACGGCAGTTTCGACAGAGCGGCGGACTGGCTTTACGAGGGCATGGCCAAGGCCTATGCGGGCGGCGCGGCACGACTTGCGATTTCCGGCGAGAATCCGATGCTGCTGGCCGGCGAAGATCCCCAGAACGTCGCGCGCGCCAACAAGGCCAATTCGCTGGCTTCGAAGCCGGCACTCGAAAAGATCGCCAATTTCGACATCAACTGGCACATCTGCTCCTATCCCAATCCGAGCTGGGCCCGCCAGGTCTTTCCCGATCTTGGCGAAGAAGAGGCTGTCCGGGCGCTGGCGGACGCAATCTTTGCCGCCTCGCGCATCAATACGGCAGATCCGATTGCCGCCTGGGCCGAACACAATGCCAATCTGAAGACGCGCTCCACCTGGCTGAACGGCGAGCGCTTTGCCGCGCTTCACTTTTCCGGCCCCGGCACCGACCTCACCGTCGGTCTGGCCGATGGCCACGAATGGCAGGGCGGCGCCTCCACCGCCAAGAATGGCATCACCTGCAATCCGAACATCCCGACCGAGGAAGTCTTCACCACGCCGCATGCGCTGCGGGTGGAAGGAACCGTTTCCTCCACCAAGCCGCTCTCGCACCAGGGCACGCTGATCGACGATATCCAGGTCCGGTTTGAAGCCGGCCGCATTGTCGAGGCGCGTGCATCCCGTGGCGAGGCGGTGCTGGCCAAGGTTCTGGACAGCGATGAGGGTGCGCGCAGGCTTGGCGAAGTGGCGCTCGTGCCGCATTCGTCGCCCATCTCGGCCTCCGGCATTCTCTTCTACAATACCCTCTTCGATGAAAACGCATCCTGCCATATCGCGCTCGGCCAGTGCTATTCGAAATGTTTCCTGAACGGTGCCTCGCTGAGCCCGGACCAGATCAAGGCTCAGGGCGGCAATTCCTCGATGATCCATATCGACTGGATGATCGGTTCGAACGCGGTGGATATTGACGGGCTTCGCGCCGATGGCAGCCGGGTCCCCGTCATGCGCAAGGGCGAATGGGCCTCTCGCTGAACCATGAGGCAGGGCGCCGTGCTGACCGCGCGCGCGCCCCGCTTCCCGATCTCATGCCAATCCCGGTGCGCGGCACCGACCTCGGAGGAAAATCGCGAATGTTACGCTTCGGCATTCTGTCCACAGCCCGCATCGGCAAACAGGCCGTTGTCCCTGCCATTCAGGATGCGGAAAACTGCGTCGTCACGGCCGTTGCCAGCCGCGATCTCGCCCGCGCACGCCAGATGGCCGACCGGTTTTCGGTGCCGCATGCCTTCGGCTCCTATGAGGAAATGCTGGCCTCGGACACGATCGATGCCGTCTACATTCCGCTGCCGACCAGCCAGCATGTCACCTGGGCGCTGAAGGCAGCGGACGCCGGCAAGCATGTCCTGTGCGAAAAGCCGATTGCCTTGAAGGCGGATGAAATTGACCTGCTGATTGCCGCGAGAGACCGCAACAAGGTCGTCATCGCGGAAGCCTTCATGATCACCTATGCGCCGGTCTGGCACAAGGTCCGCGCACTTCTGTCGGAGGGCGCCATCGGCCGTCTGCGCCATGTGCAGGGCGCCTTCAGCTATTTCAACCGCGACCCCGACAACATGCGCAATATTCCGGAACTGGGCGGCGGCGGACTGCCCGATATCGGCGTCTATCCCACCATGGCGACGCGTTTTGCCACCGGCAAGGAGCCGATAAGGGTGCAGGCCACCACTGAGCGCGATCCGGATTTCGGCACCGATATCTATTCCAGCGTCAAGGCGGATTTCGGTGCGTTCGACATGAGTTTCTATATCTCCACCCAGCTTGCCTCGCGCCAGGTCATGGTTTTCCACGGAAGCGAGGGCTTCATCGAGGTAAAGTCGCCCTTCAATGCCGACCGATACGGTGCCGAAGAGGTGGAATTGACCGATCAGAAGCATGCCCGCTCGGAAATCTACCGCTTCCAGGACAGCCGCCAGTACAAGCGCCAGGCGGAAGCCTTTGCCGCCAAGGCGCTGGGCGAGCCCGCGGATGTGGTATCGCTGGAGAATTCGCTGGCCAATCAGCGCTTCATCGATGCCATCTACCGCGCCAGCGACAAGGATGGCTGGGAGACGGTCTAAGCAGACTTGCATTGGCCTGCCAATGCTTCGTCCGCTTGGTTCCTTGTTCTGACGCAGGTTCCGGACGGAAAACCGCCTCCGGTCCCACGCAATGGGTTCCTATCATCGACATTTGATATCAGACCTCAGCGCCTTTTCGCATCCCCGCGCCGGTGGCGAAAGACAAACCGCGAATAGCCGAAATAGCTGTAGGCCGTCGCGGCAAAGGAACCGAGGGCCACGGCCACCACCGGCTGCAGCAGAGGCAGCCGGTGGATGAGCAGGGAATAGACGCAATAGTTCAACAGGGCCGAGGTCATGCCGACAGCCCAGTAGCGAACGCCTTCCGCCACAAGCGAATGGCCGGAGCGACCGAAGGTGAAGGTCCGGTTGATAAAGAAGGTAAAGGCCATGGCTGCCGAAATGGCGGGAATCCGCGCGGCGAACGGGCTCATGCCCAACAGGATCAGACCCTCCGTGAGCCCCGCATCGATCAGAAAGCCGCAACCGCCGGCGAAGAGAAACCAGATCAGCCTTTTCATCATTCAGGCCGCTCGGGTCCGGCTGTCCGGCTGCGGCAGGTGATCGGGGCGCTCCTGCGCCGCAGGGGCTTGGCCCGGGCTTCGCGCCGGCACATTGAGGTAGGCCAGACGCAACATCTCGTTGCGCCCGCGCGCGACGGAATCCAGGATGATGCCGGCCGTGAGGGCCACCGATGACAGGCTCACCAGCATCAGCGAGGCCATCCAGGTCGGCATGCGCGGGACGAGCCCCGTCTGCAGGTAATCGAGTATGACCGGCGCGGAAAGCGCCAGACCGGCTGCAAAGAGCAGCGCGCTGATCACTCCGAAAAACAGGAAGGGCCGGGTTTCCTTCATCAGCATCGCGAACATGCGCAGGATCCGGAAGCCATCCCGGAAGGTGGAGAGCTTGGAAAACGAGCCTTCCGGCCGCCGCCCGTAATGCAGCTCCAGTTCGCTCACCGGCAGCTTCAGCCGCGAGGCATGCACCGACATTTCCGTCTCGATCTCGAAGCCGCCCGAAATTGCCGGGAAACTCTTGACGTAACGCCGGGTGAAGGCACGGTAGCCGGAAAAGATATCGGTGAAATCAGGGCCGAATAGCATGCGGTACAGCATGTTGAACAGTCGATTGCCGGTGGCATGGCCCTGGCGGCCTGCATCGTCCTGGACGCCGCGACGCCGGCCGACCACCATGTCCGACCGCTCGCTCAACAGGGTCCGGATCAGTTCCTCGGCATCCTCCGGCGCATAGGTTCCGTCGCCATCCGCCATGACATAGAGATCCGCCTCGATATCGGCGAACATGCGCCGCACCACATGGCCCTTGCCCTGGCGCCGCTCCCGGCGGACCTCGGCGCCTTCCAGCATGGCCGCAAGCGCCGTCCCATCGGTGGAATTATTGTCATAGACATAGATCGTTGCATGCGGCAGGGCGCGCCGGAAGCCGCGCACCAGAGGGCCGATCGTCGCCGCCTCGTTGAAGCAGGGAAGCAGGATGGCGATCGTGAGGGGATTGCCTGCCGAACTTTCCCCTGCCGCAGCTTCATCCATGCTGTTCACCCGCTACTCCGCTTCCCGGACGCCATGAAAAGGAGCCCCGCGCGCTTTACTATTTCTTGAGAAGGTTAAGGCTAGGTTTCCGGTAAGGCACGAGAAAGCCCAGAGGGGCTGGCGACTGAGGACCGGTCATGACAACTTCCCTGCGACACAGCACCATTGCCGCAGACGAGCGCGGTCGTTCCGCAGGCCTATGGAGCCGCTTCCTGCCTTCCCTGCTGGCCTATTGCACCATCGTCATTGCCGCCATCCTGGTCTTCCACATTCCCGATGCCGCCGATTATGTCGGCAAGGACAATGACGACGCGATGCGTCTTGTCGAAATTCGCGACTGGCTCTCCGGCCAGGGCTGGTTCGACCTCATGCAATACCGTCTCGGCCTGGACGGCGGCACGCTGATGCACTGGTCGCGGCTGATCGACCTGCCGATCGGCTTGCTGATCCGCCTCTTTTCGCTGTTTGCAGCGTCTCCGGAACAGGCGGAAGCGCTGGCGCTGACAGTATGGCCGCTGTCGTGGTCTGTTCTGTTCATTGCCGCCTGCGGTCTCGGCGGACGCAACATGGGCGGCGTTGCCACCATGCACATCGCCTTCGGGCTGGCCGCTCTCTTCGTCTTTTCGTCGATCCGCTTCCATCCGGGATCGATCGACCACCATAATGTGCAGCAGACCCTCATGGTCTTCCTGGCCGCCTGCCTGATCGACAGGCGCCGGCAAGGGGTGAGCCATGCGGTTGCCGGTGTCGCGGCAGCGCTGGCCATAGCGATCGGTGCCGAAACCATGCCGATCGTCGCCTGCGCCTGCGCCTGCGTTGCGGTGCAATGGGCCTATCACGGCGAGGCGTTCGGGCGCCCTGCCCGCGCCTTCGGCCTGTCTCTGGCTGTGTCGGTCACGGCCTTCTTCGTGGCGACAGTGCCGCCCGCCCACTATGCGGCGGTTACCTGCGACAATCTTTCGCTCGCCTTCTATTCCCTCTCGGCCCTTGGCGGCGCAGGCCTCTTTCTGCTGGCGCAGACACTGCGAGGCGCGCCGCAAGCCTATCGGTTCCTCGCCCTTGGCGCCTTGGGCGCAGGCCTGCTTCTGGCCGCGGGCCTGATCGCCCCGCAATGCCTCAGCAGCCCTCTTGCCGATCTGGATCCCATGCTGCGGGACCTGTGGCTGAATAACGTGACGGAAGCGCAACCTTTTCTCTCCCAATTGCAGCATGAGCCGGCCACCGTAGGCGGTTTCTACGCCGTCGGTCTCTTCGCCATTGCCGTCTGCATCTTCCGGATCCTCGACCGCGAGATGACGGAAATCCATCTGCTGCTCCTGGCGCTCATCTCGGTGGCATGGCTGGTATCGCTGATCCAGGTCCGCGGCGCCTTTCTGTCCAATGCGCTGACGATCCTGCCCCTCTCGTTGATCATCAACGATCTGCGGCGGCAGTCGCATGCCGAACCGGAAAATATGAATGCCGGCTTTGCCTATGCGATCACGGTGCTGATGTCGGTCCCGCTGGTCTGGGTTTTCGTCGGCGCCGTCAGCACCAAGGGCCTGGGCAATGCCGTCTCCATCAGCGCCCTCACCGAGGCCGGGTCTCCCCGCAGCACTGCCACGACCTGCACCAGTGCGGGTGATATGCGCGCGCTTTCAGCGCTTCCGGCCGGCGTCGTCGTTGCACCGTCCGAAAGCGGCACCGCGATCCTGCGCCATACCGGGCATCGCGTCCTCACAGCGCCCTATCACCGCAACCAGGCCGGCATGTTGACCGAACTGCATATCGGCCTGGCAAGCCCGGACGAGGCAATGGCCTTCCTGAACGGTGCCGGAGCCACGATCCTCGCCTTCTGCGCCACCGATCCGCAGGTTCGAACGCTGATCCGTTTGAAACCGGAAGGACTTTACGCAAGCCTCGCACGCGGCAGCGTTCCCGCTTACCTGAAAGCGCTTCCCCTGACTGACTCCGGACCCGATTCCGAAGGTTTCCGCCTCTATCAGATTCTCCGCTAGTGGAACGAACTTGACGTTTGTTTCCCTCCCGCCGGACGCTCTCAGAGCAAATGTCGAACCACTAACCTGCGACCGCGCGGGCCTGCATGCGCGCCATGCTTTTTTTAAGTCCGAGGCAGGGTGAAAGCTTGCGAAAAATCCGCTAGAACGGGCACATGAACAGGCCTTTTTTCAGCGAGACGCAGACCAACCTTGCCGAATTGTCGGTGTCGGAACTGTCCGGCTCGATCAAGCGCACGGTCGAGACCGCCTTTGACCATGTGCGGGTCCGCGGGGAAATTTCCGGCTATCGCGGTCCCCATTCATCCGGCCATGCCTATTTCTCGCTCAAGGATGATCGGGCGCGCATCGATGCGGTGATCTGGAAAGGCTCGTTCTCCAAGCTGAAATTCCGCCCGGAAGAGGGCATGGAGGTGATTGCCACCGGCAAGGTCACCACCTTTCCCGGCTCCTCCAAATACCAGATCGTCATCGAGACACTGGAGCCGGCAGGTGCCGGCGCGCTGATGGCGCTGATCGAGGAGCGCAAGCGCAAGCTTGCCGCCGAAGGCCTGTTCGATCCCGCCCGCAAACGGGCCCTGCCCTTCCTGCCAAAGGTGATCGGCGTCGTCACCTCGCCCACCGGCGCCGTGATCCGCGATATCCTGCACCGCATCTCCGACCGATTCCCCGTGCATGTGATCGTGTGGCCGGTCAAGGTTCAGGGGGAAGGATCCGGCGACGAGGTGGCAAATGCCATTTCCGGCTTCAATGCGCTTGATCCGCTCGGTCCCGTGCGGCGACCGGATGTGCTGATCGTCGCCCGTGGCGGCGGCAGCCTTGAGGATCTCTGGAGCTTCAACGACGAGGCCGTGGTGCGGGCGGCCGCCGAAAGCGCCATTCCGCTGATTTCCGCGGTGGGTCACGAAACCGATTGGACGCTGATCGACCACGCGGCCGATATGCGGGCGCCGACGCCGACCGGTGCGGCCGAAATGGCCGTTCCGGTAAAGGCGGAACTGGATGCGCAGCTTGCCGCTCTTTCCGCACGCCTGCGCGGCTGCGCATCGCGCCAGATGGATCATCGTCGGCAGAACCTGCGCGCCCTGGTGCGGGCGCTGCCCTCGCTCGACCAGTTGCTTGCGCTTCCGCGGCGCCGTTTCGACGAGGCCGCCGCCGGTCTCGGTCGCGGGCTGGAGCGCACGGCGATTACCAAGCGCCGGCAATTCGAGCGCGCCTCCGCCGGACTTCGCCTGGATATTCTGACCAACCGCATCGGCGAGCGCCGGCGCCATCTTGCCGAGCAGGTTCTGCGCAAGGATCGCTGCCTGGAGCGCCAATTGCTCGGCGCCCGCGGGCGGATCGACCGGGCTCACGCGCAATTATCCGGCCTACCGCAGCGTCTTTCGGGCCATATCGGCCGCGAGAGGCAACATACGGCGGCGCTCTCGCGGCAGGCGGATACGGCGATCCGCCACGCCATGGCGCGGCACCGGGCAACGCTTGCGGCACAGGACCGCGTCTTGCAATCGCTCTCCTACAAGAACGTGCTGAAGCGTGGTTTCGCCGTGATCCGCGGCGAGGATGACCAGCCCTTGACGCGGGCTTCGGCCATCGCAACCGGCCAGGCTCTCTCCATCGAATTTGCCGATGGCCGCGTGGCGGCGACCGCCGGCGAGGGCTCGGAACCGGCGGTGGCAATGGGACCGGCGGCGGCATTGACGCCGCGCAAACGCACGCCGAAATCCGCGCCGGAACAAGGCCCGGAAGACGGCCCGAAACAGGGAACCCTGTTCTGACCGATGCGCTTTGTTTGCCTTATGCTTTTGTTTTGACGAATGACTTCGATCCAACCCGCACGCTTGTTCTGACCGATGACCCTGCGCTTTCTCATCGTTCTTGCGCATCCGCTACCGGACAGCTTTGCTGCCGCGGTGGCGGGACTTGTGGTCGAAACGCTCCGCGAAAAGGGCCATGCAGCCGATCTGCTCGACCTGTATCGCGAGGATTTCGATCCGCGCCTTTCGACCAGCGAGCGTCAAACCTATTTCGAGCCGCGGTGTGATACGAGCGCCGTCGATCCGATCATCGAACGGCTGCAGGCCGCCGACGGGCTGATCCTCGTCTTTCCCCAATGGTGGTTCAACTTCCCGGCCATACTCAAGGGCTTCTTCGACCGCATCTTTGCACCAGGCGTGGCGTTTCATCTCGATCCCGCAGGCGGACGCATCCGCCCGGCGCTCGGCAATATCCGCCATTTCTACGCCTTGACCACGACCGGTTCCCCCTGGTGGGTGGTGAAGCTCTATATGGGCGACCCCGTCCGGCGCCTGCTCAAACGCGGTATTGCGGCTTTCTGCGCCAAGAACGTTGATTTCAGGATGCTGGCCCTGCACGACATGGACCGCGCGAGCGCACAGAAGCGCTCGGCGCATCTGGCGCGTGTACGCCGTCTGGTGGAGCGGCTCTGACCTTCGCCGTGAAGGACCCCGTGGCACCTAGCGGTCGATCCGCTCCAGATAGGCCGCCAGGAGTGCATCCAATTGCTCGAACTCCTCACGCTCCAGCATGGCTGTGAGGCGATGCTGATTGGCGACATGATCGGTCACTGCCTGGTCGATGAGCGCAAGCCCCGCATCGGTGAGGCCGATCAACACACTGCGGCCATCCTCAGGGTTCGGCAGCCGCGCCACCAGTTTCTGCTTTTCCAGCTGGTCGATGCGGTTCGTCATCGTGCCGGAGGTGACCATGGTCGCTGCCAGGAGATCGCCGGGCGACAGGTGGAAGGGCGCTCCGGCGCGGCGCAGCGTCGCCAGCACATCGAAACTGGCCCGGTTGAGACCGTGGCGGACGAGCACAGCCTCGATCTCGCGCGACAGCCGCGTGTGCAGCCGCGCAAACCGGCCGAGAAGCCCCATTGGCTCCACATCGAGGTCCGGGCGCTCCCGATGCCATTGCTCCAGAATGCGTGTCACGTGATCCATTCCGCATCCTAGCCAAGAATTTATCTTGACGTCAAGATTTCGGCGATTATCTTGACGTCAAGATAAATGGAGCCGTGCCATGAGCCGCCTAACCGACACCGCGCTAACCGCGCTTGCACCCGCCATCTGGGGCTCCACCTATATCGTCACAACCCAATTGCTGCCGCCTGGCCTGCCGCTGACGGTGGCCGCCCTGCGCGCTCTGCCGGCCGGCCTGCTTCTGCTGCTTATCGTGCGCCGTATGCCTCACGGCGCCTGGTGGTGGAAAAGCCTCATTCTCGGCGCCCTCAACTTCTCGCTGTTCTGGGCCTGCCTCTTCGTGTCCGCCTATCGGCTGCCGGGCGGCGTGGCGGCAACCGTCGGTGCTATCCAGCCGCTGATCGTCCTCGTGCTTGCCCGCCTCTTGCTTGCCGCCCCGGTGCGGCTTCTTTCCGTGGCCGGCGGCCTTGCCGGCATGGCAGGTGTCGCTCTTCTGGTGCTGACGCCGAATGCGGCGCTCGATCCGATCGGCGTGGTGGCCGGATTGGCCGGCGCGGCGGCCATGGCGGCCGGCACGGTGCTGAGCCGCAAATGGACCCCCCCGGTTTCGCCGCTTACCTTCACCGCCTGGCAACTGACGGCGGGAGGCCTGCTGCTTCTGCCCTTTGCCCTCGCGCTCGAACCTGCTCTGCCGCCGCTCACCCTGCCCAACCTCCTCGGTTTCGCCTATCTCGGCCTGATCGGGGCAGCGCTCACCTATATTCTGTGGTTTCGTGGCCTTTCCCGGCTGGAGCCGGCGGCCGTGTCGGCGCTCGGCTTCCTGAGCCCGCTTGTCGCCGTGCTGCTCGGCTGGACCCTGCTCGGCCAGTCGCTCGACGCGCTCCAGATCACCGGGGTCGTCGTGGTTCTTGCCAGCGTCTGGATCAGCCAGAAGGTCCAGGCCGGCAGCACCCGATGAGCGAGCGGAGCCGGTAAGCAGATGGCCGAAAAGGTCCGCTCTTCGTCCGTTGCGGTGCTTTTGCAGCTGGTAGTAGGGGCTATGCTGCGGCTACATTGTCAACTCCGGAGAGCCGAAAATGTCCGATACCGCCCTCGTCGTCATCGATGTGCAAGAATCCTTCCGCCACCGTCCTTACTGGGAGGACGCGGACCTTATCCCGTATCTCGAGAAGCAGCAGGCGCTGATCGACAAGGCCGTGGCGGCAGGAATTCCAGTTGTTCAGATCTTCCATGTCGAAGAGTCCGGCCCCTTCTCCAAGGATAGCGGCCATGTCCGCACCCTGGAGGGTCTGCGCATCGAGCCGGACGCCATCTTCGAAAAGCACCGCCACTCGGCTCTCGTCGGCTCGGGCCTCGATGTCTGGCTGACGGCCAAGGGGATCAGCCGGCTGATCATTTCGGGCATCCGCACCGAACAATGCTGCGAGACCACCACCCGCCACGCCTCGGATCTCGGTTTTGCTGTCACCTATGTGGCCGAGGCGACGCTGACCTTCACGATGACCGATGCGGACGGAATTTCGCATACGCCCGCGCAGATCCGCCGGCATACGGCCATGGTGCTGAAGGACCGCTTTGCCCGGATCGCAACTGTCGAGGACGCGATCGAGCCGGTACGCCAGGCGGCTTGAGAAACGGAGGCGACCTGCATGAATGCGAGACCCATTATCGTCCCGGTCGTCATGGTCATCCCTCCGCACGCCTTGCTCCTGGATATTGCAGGGCCGATGGAGGTCCTGCGCTATGCCAATCAGCATCAGGACGAGCTGTTTTTCGACTATCGCTATGTGTCCACCGCGCCACGGCAGACGAGTTCGATCGGCCTGTCGCTAGACGGGCTTTTGCCTTTGCCGAACAGACTGCCCGAAAAGGCGCTGCTGATCGTTTCGGGAGCGGCCTCCGCCACCGCGGACCGGCAGCCGGTTGATGCCGAACGATTGTCGCTTGCCGACTGGATGCGGCGCGTCGTGCGTGCCGATACGACGATCATCAGCATCTGCTCCGGTGCGCTTCTGGTGGCCGCCGCCGGATTGCTGGAAGGGCGCCGCTGCACCACCCATGCCGATTGCCTTGCCGAGCTGAGCCGCCTTGCGCCGACGGCGACCGTGCTTGAGAACCGGCTCTATGTCGAAGACGGGCCGGTCTTTTCCAGCGCCGGCATTTCCACCGGCATCGACCTGATGCTGCATATCGTCGCGCGGATGACCTCGGCGCCTGTTTCTCTCGCCGCCGCGCGCAAGATGGTCATTTACCTTCGGCGCAGCGGCGACGACCCGCAAATTTCTCCCTGGTTGTCCGGCCGCAATCATGTGCATCCGGCCATCCATGCGGTGCAGGACGCCATCATGGCCGACCCGGCGGTCGACTGGTCCGTGTCGCGGCTTGCCGGCCTCGGCCATTTGAGCGAGCGACACCTGTCGCGCCTGTTTCGCGAGCATGCGGGGATGTCGCTGATCGATTACGTCAATCTTATGCGGATCACCTTGGCGCGCGACATCATCAGCCAGTCGCGGCTCGATCTCGAATCGGTGGCCGAGCGCGCGGGTTTTTCCTCCTCACGGCATTTGCGCCGGATCTGGCGCCGCCATCACGGCGAGCCCCCCAGCCAGCATCGCGCGGCTGGCTGATCCTGGCTGATCCATCCATCACGCAAATAGATTGGTGCCAAGCCTGTTGCATCGCTAGCTTCGCCCCATATGCTGGCGTCTGACAAAGCAAGAGGTATGACTATGGACAAGCGTCCCCTTGGCCGCACCGGCCTATCCATCGCTCCCGTCGTGTTCGGCGGCAATGTCTTCGGCTGGACCGCGGATGAGAAGACCTCCTTCGATCTGCTCGACCGTTTCTTCGAGGCGGGCTTCAACTGCATCGATACGGCCGATGTCTATTCCGCCTGGGTCGACGGCCATCAGGGCGGGGAGAGTGAGACTGTCATCGGCCGCTGGCTGAAGCGTGGCACCGTCCCGCGCGACAAGGCAGTGATCGTGACGAAAGTCGGCTTCGACAATCGCGGCGAAAAAACCGGGCTGTCGAAAGCCTGGATCGAAAAGGCCATCGATGCTTCGCTCACGCGGCTGGGGACGGATTATGTGGATCTCTACCTCGCGCACAAACCCGATCCGGATATTGCCATCGAGGAAACGCTGGAAGCTTTCGATCGTCTGAAACAGGCCGGCAAGGTGCGCGCGATCGGCTGCTCCAATTACGATGCCGCTCAATTGCGGGCATCGCTCGAGGCCGCCGGCAGCAATGGCCTGCCGCGCTATGACGTACTGCAGCCGGAATATAATCTCTATACTCGCGACCGGTTCGAAGGCGAGCTCGCCGAGCTCTGCATCGCCGAGGAGATCGGCGTCATCAGCTATTATGCCCTGGCCGCAGGTTTCCTGACCGGGAAATATCGCAAGGCGGAAGACACGCAAGGGGCAGCGCGCGCCTATCGTGTCGGCGGCTACCTGGATGAGAAGGGTCACCGTATCCTTGCCGCCCTGGATGCGGTGGCCAGCGAAACCGGGGCCAGCCTCGCTTCGATCGCCATTGCCTGGGTGGCTGCCCGCCCCGGAATTACGGCTCCGATCGCATCCGCGACCTCGCTCTCGCAACTGGACGCCATGCTGGCAGCCGGAACCCTGACGCTGAGCGAGGCGCAGATGCAGCGGCTGAACGAGGCCGGGGCATGAGTGGGGCAATAAGTGGGGCCACAAGTGGGACCGAGAGCAAGGCGCTGGTCATTCGCGACGCCCGCGCCGAGGACGAAGCAGGCTGGCGGCAGCTCTGGGCCGATTACCTTGCCTTTTACAAGGTTACGCTGACCAAGGATGTCACCGACCACACCTGGGCACGCATTCTCGATCCCGCCTCGCGCGTGGCCATGCGGGTTGCGGAGGTGGAGGGCCGGCTGGCTGGCTTTGCCATCCATCATTTTCACGATTCCACCTGGGTCAAGACGCCGGATTGCTATCTGGAGGATCTCTTCCTCGACGAGCGGTTCCGGGGACGGGGTATCGGCCGCGCCCTGATGGAGGATCTCGTGGCGCTATCGCGCAAGAACGGCTGGTCGCGCCTCTACTGGCATACGGACGAAGGCAATGCGACGGCACGCAGACTGTACGACAGTTTCGTGCCGTCTGACGGCCATGTCCGGTATCGCATCAAATTCGGCTGATCATCCACGAAAGCGAAAGAAATCGACGAAGGCCCGGAGCGGCGGCCGCATCTGCCGTCGCGATGGGTAATAGATATAGAAGCCGTCGAAAGGTGGGCACCAATCGTCCAGTACGCGCACCAGGCGGCCGGCCGCGATATCCTCCTCTACACGGCGGTCAAAGAGAAAGGCGAGGCCCACACCATCGAGAGCAGCACGCCGCATCATGGTCTGGTCGGAAAGGATCAGCGGGCCTGTCACATCGACCACCAGCGGCTTGCCCTTGTTCTCCAGTTCCCAGCGGTAGATGGTGCCGCTGGAAAACCGGCGACGAATGCAGCGATGCTGCATCAGGTCACGCGGGTGCTGCGGCGGCGCGACCTGTTTTAGATAAGCCGGCGATCCCACAATGGCCCCGCGCCAGGGGCCGCTTGCTCTCACGGCGATCATGTCCGCCTCCAAATGCTCCCCGAGCCTTAAGCCGGCATCGCGCCCGCGTTCGACAATATCTTCAAACCGATCCTCCGTGCGAAGATCCAGCTCGATCTCCGGGTAAAGAGACAAGAAATCGGCCAGGCGCGGCAGTATAAGCTCATCGGCGGCCAGTTGCGGCATGGTCAGCCGCAAGGGTCCCGCCGGCCTTTCCCGCCGATCCGCTAAGGCATCGAGTACGGAGGAAATCTCCGAGAGAGCAGGTCCCAGCGTCGCAATCAGCTGCTGACCTTCCTCCGTGGGTGCTACACTGCGGGTTGTCCGCTGCAGCAGCCGGACGCCGAGGCTCTCCTCCAGCGCCGAAACCGCATGGCTGACGGCAGACGGTGCAATGGCGAGATCGGCCGCTGCCTTGCGGAAGCTCCGATGCTCGGCCACGACCGCCAGCACGGCAAGTTGCGAAAGTTGGATCCTGTTCATTGTTCTAAACGATAGAACAGCCCGCTGTGATTTGCAGCCATTTTCGTGAGGCTGCGGGTGGATTAGATTGCAATCCCTCTGCGGGTCTTGCCGCTCCGGATCGCCCGCGACAGGTTCCCACTTCGCCAAAAGGAGACCACGCCATGCAAACCCGCCATCTCGGTTCGCTCACCACCTCGGCACTCGGCCTCGGCTGCATGGGCATGACGCATGCCTATAGCCCCTCGGTCGATGAACAATCGGCGCTTTCCACGCTCGCTCGTGCCGTGGACCTTGGCGTCACGCTTTTCGACACGGCCGAGGTCTATGGTCCCTTCACCAATGAGGAACTGGTGGGCAAGGGACTGAAGCCTTATCGCGACAAGGTGCTGATCGCGACCAAGTTCGGCTTTACCATTGGTGACGAGGCCAAGGCTGCGCGCCCCTCCGGCGTCGATAGTCGGCCGGAGCATGTGCGGGCCGTGGCGGAAGCCTCCCTGAAGCGGCTCGGCGTCGAGGTGATCGACCTTCTCTACCAGCACCGCGTCGATCCCGATGTCCCGATCGAAGAGACAGTCGGTGCCATGGCGGATCTCGTGCAAGAGGGTAAGGTGCGGGCGCTCGGCCTGTCCGAGGCCAGTGCCGCAACATTGCGCCGGGCCCATGCGGTCCATCCGATCGCTGCCATCCAGAGCGAATATTCGCTATGGACGCGGGACCCTGAGCAAAACGGCGTGCTCGATACCTGCCGCGAACTCGGCATTGGTTTCGTGCCGTTTTCGCCGCTCGGTCGCGGGGCTCTGACCGGCGCGCTGAAGAGCCTCGACGGGCTGGCCGACAATGATTTCCGCCGCGGCCTGCCGAGGTTCCAGGGCGAAAATTTCGACGCCAATCTGGCGCTGGTGCAGCTTCTTGAACAGATGGCCGAGCAGAAGGGCGTCACCGCCGGACAGCTGGCGCTTGCCTGGGTGCTGGCACAGGGCGATTTCATCGTACCAATCCCCGGCACCACGAAGATCGCCAACCTGGAAAAGAACGTCGCCGCCTCTGCCATTACGCTCTCGCCGGAGGAGGTGAAGGATCTGGGCGACCGTCTGTCTCCGGCCAAGGTCAAAGGCGAGCGTTACCCGGAATCCATGGCGAAGATGGCGAACAAATGAGGCGCTGACAGAGACTGGCTGCGGATCCTCGGGTCAATCCCGAGGATCCGCAGCAAAAGCGTGGCCGCCAGAGATCAGGCGCGCAGGGTTCCGCCGGTGGATTTCTCCACATTGCCGACGATCTTCTTCGTCAGCATGTCGAAATCCTCATCCGTCAGCGTCTTGTCCATCGGCTGGATGAGCACTTCGATCGCGATCGACTTCTTGCCTTCACCCAGCGAGGCACCTTCGAAGACATCGAAGACATTGGCGCCGCTGATCAGTTTCCGGTCGGCGGTGATGGCCGCCTTGAGGATGGAGCCGGCATCCACGGACCGGTCCACGACGAAGGCGAAATCCCGCTTGACCATCTGGAATGGCGACAAGTCGAGTGCCGGCTTCGTCCGGGTGGCCTTCTTCTTCGGCTCCGGCATGGCGTCGAGATAAACCTCGAAGCCGCAAAGCGCGCCCGAAACGTCAAGGCTGGACAGAGTATTGGGGTGGAATTCGCCGAAATGGCCGAGCACCACCTTCGGGCCCATCTTGATCGTGCCGCAACGCCCGGGATGATACCAGGACGGGCCGCCCTGCTCGACCTGCACATTTCCCATGGGCAGGCCACAGGCTTCGATCACCGCCAGCGCATCGGCCTTGGCATCGAAGACATCCACCGGCTTGCCGCCGCCCTTCAGCGCATTCGACCAGGAGCGGCCGGCGCCGGCAAGCGAGGCAGTGCCGCGGCGAAGCCCGCCGGCCACGCGGCGCTGCTCCTCCTGTCTGTCGCCCTCATAGGTGCCGGACACTTCGAAAATCGCCACGTCGCCGAAACCCTTGTCCGCATTGCGCTGCGCCGCAGTCAACAGGCCGGGCAGGAGCGAGGGACGCATGTCCGACATATCGGCGGCGATCGGATTGGCGAGCTTCAGGGCCGGCTTGCCGCCGCCAAACAGCTTTGCCTGGTCTTCCGGAATGAAGGACCAGGTAACGGCTTCGAGCATGCCGCGGCTGGCGAGCGCCCGTTTGGCCGTGCGCGTGCGGATCTGCAGCGTCGTGAGGATCCGGCCATTGACCGTATCCTTGGCCGGCAGCGGCTCAGGCTTGATCTTGTCGACGCCGTGGATGCGCATGATCTCTTCCACCAGATCGGCCTTGCCATCCACATCGGGCCGCCAGGAGGGAACCGCCACCTGCACGCTCTTCTCATCGCCGGACAGGATCTCGAAGCCGAGGCCGGTAAGGATAGTGCGGCTCTCCTCGATCCCGACCGTGAGGCCCGTCAGTCGCTTGACCTCCGAGAAGGGGAAATCGATCTGCCGGGGCTCGTGGCCGCGATAGCCCGTCACCTTGGCCTTGGCCGGCGTGCCGCCGCACAATTGGACGACGAGATCGGTCGTGCGCTCCAGGCCTGGCATCATATATTCGGGATCCACGCCGCGCTCGAAGCGATAACGCGCATCGGTAATGATGCCGAGCGCGCGGCCGGACTTGGCGATATTGATCGGATCCCACAGCGCCGATTCGATCAGCACTTCGGTCGTGCTCTCGTCGCAGCCCGAATGTTCGCCGCCCATGATGCCGCCGATCGATTCGACGCCGTTATCATCGGCAATCACCACATTGGCGGGGCCGAGCTTATAGGTGCGCGTGTCCAGGGCGAGAATTTCCTCTCCCTCCCTGGCGCGCCGCACCACGAGATTGCCCCGCACCTTGGCCGCATCGAAGACATGCATCGGACGACCCTGGTCGAAGGTCATGTAGTTGGTGATGTCGACCAGCGCATTGATGGGTCGCAGGCCGATCGCCTTCAGTCGCGTCTGCATCCAGGCCGGGCTCGGGCCATTCGTCACGCCGCGCACCAGACGGAGCGCAAAGCCAGGGCAAAGCCGCTCATCATCGAGATCGATCGTCACGTCGAGCGGGGTTTCACCTTCCGTCCTGACGTTCGGCGCCGGCGGTGTCTTCAGAGTTCCGAGGCCGGACGCGGCGAGATCGCGCGCAATCCCGAAGACGCTGGTGCAATCCGGGCGGTTGGGTGTGAGATTGATCTCGATCACCGGGTCGTCGAGGCCGGCATAGGTGGCGAATGCAGCGCCGACCGGTGCATCGTCCGGCAAGTCGATAATGCCGTCATGATTGTCGGAGATATTGAGTTCCTTCTCCGAGCACATCATGCCGTGGCTTTCGACGCCGCGGATATTGCCGACCGAGAGGGTGACATCGATACCAGGCACATAGGTTCCCGGCCGCGCCAGTGCACCGACCAGGCCGGCGCGCGCATTCGGCGCACCACAGACGACCTGCACGGGCTTGCCGTCACCGGTATCGACCATCAGCACCTTCAGCCGATCGGCAGAGGGATGCTTCTCGGCGGAAACGACTTTGGCGATGATGAAGGGCTTGTAGGCCGCCCGGTCATCGACATCCTCGACCTCCAGGCCGATCGCGGTCAGTCGCTCGCAGATTTCCTCGAGCGAGGCCTCGGTTTCCAGGTGGTCCTTCAGCCAGGAGAGTGTGAATTTCATGAATAGGTCTCATTTCAAACTATGGGCATCGGGCCCGAATTACATCGATCGAGAGATCGGCCTGCCGAAGACACCCGCTCTCATATTCATCCCATTCGTTTGCGACCGAGAGCCGACATCCGGCAGCGCCGCGCCTGATCCGATCATCATTGGTAGCGAAGGAAAACCCGGACCACTTCGACTGCTTGGACAACAGCGTCATGTCGGGGCGCCTCACTTTGGCTTGTCCTTAACATAGTCTTCCAGCACGTCATTGATCCGACTTTGCCAGCCCGGACCGGTCTTGCGAAAATGCTCGACCACATTTTTGTTAAGACGAAGCCCAATCCGTTCCTTGACCGGTGATTTCTGCGGACCGCGCTCACCGCGCTGCCTGAAGAAACCGGTGAATTCCGGATAATCAGTCACCGGACGCGCTTGCTGCATCACCTCGTCCGTGAGGTCTGAACTGTCTTCGCCGTGAGCGATCTCGTACTGGTCAAGCGTCACCCTGCCAGCGTCAACATCAGCGAGTGTCGGCAAACCGTTCCCTCGCCTTTTCGTAGACTTTGCGTTCGCGATCATTGATCTTCCTCATCGAAATGATGCGCATCCTGCCATGCCTGGGCGTCCAGCAGACCCGGCAGAGGACACCATCCAGCATGCCGGTCCAGTTGTAACGGATTTCCCCGTATTTCTTGCGCAAATCCAGGTCGACGACGATGCTTTGTGGGTCGAGATACACAATATCAGCGAAATCCAGCCCTCGCTCTCGAAGGGTTGCCTGCCTCTTCTCCTCGTCCCATTCCAGTTCCATACATACCACAGCTACTTATTTGTGGCCACAATTAAAGATCAAGAACTCAAACCGCCGAACAGGGTTGGCATGTCGAGCGGGCGGAAGCCGTAATGGTTCATCCAGCGCACATCGGCATTGAAGAAATCGCGCAGGTCCGGCATGCCGTATTTCAGCATGGCGATGCGGTCGAGCCCCATGCCCCAGGCAAAGCCCTGATATTCGTCAGGATCGAGGCCGCCGGCGCGCAGCACGTTCGGGTGAACCATGCCGCAGCCGAGAATCTCCATCCAGTCATTGCCTTCTCCGAATTTCACGATCGGGCCGGAGGAGCGGTCGCACTGGATATCAACCTCGAAGCTCGGCTCCGTGAAGGGGAAGAATGACGGGCGGAAGCGCATGGTGACGCTGTCGACCTCGAAGAAGGCCTTGCAGAACTCCTCGAGAATCCACCGCATATTGCCGACATGGCTCTTCTTGTCGACGACCAGGCCCTCGACCTGATGGAACATCGGCGAATGGGTCGCGTCGGAATCCTGGCGATAGGTCTTGCCGGGAATGATGATGCGGATGGGCGGCTTCTGGCTCTCCATGGTGCGAATCTGAACCGGCGAGGTATGCGTGCGCAATACCTTCCGCTCGCCCTTCTCATCCGGCTGGAAGAAGAAGGTATCGTGCATTTCGCGGGCCGGATGACCTTCGGGGAAGTTCAAGGCGGTGAAATTGTAATAATCCGTCTCGATATCCGGGCCTTCGGCGATCGAAAATCCCATATCGGCGAAAATCGCGGTGATCTCGTCGACAATCTGGCTGATCGGATGGATCCGGCCCCGCTCGGCGGGCGAAGAGCGTACCGGAAGCGTGACATCAAGCGTCTCGGCTGCCAGCCGCGCATTGATGGCAGCCTCGCGCAGAACGAGCTTGCGGGCGTTGAGCGCGTCCGTCACCTCGTTCTTCAGCGCATTGATGGCCGCCCCACGGCTCTGCCGCTCCTCCGCACTCATCGAGCCCAGCGTCTTCAGGAGCTCGGAGACCGAGCCCTTCTTGCCCATGGCGGCCAGACGAACGGCTTCCAGAGCTGCTTCGTCGCCCGCAGCCGCGATTTCCGTCAGAAGCGAATGTTTCAGGTTTTCCAGATCGGACATGGTTTCTTCCGTGTGATGCTCTGCGGGTATCGGAGGTGACCTCGCCCAGGGCCGTGACGTCGAGTCGTGATATCGATTCGTGATATCGATTCGTGACAGGGCGGCGTGTCAGACAAATGAAAAACCCGCGCCAGCCCAAGCCAGCGCGGGTTTCCCAAGAGAATAAAGCTCGTAAAGCCTGGGACGCGCTGGTTAACGAACCGCGCGCTCAAACTCGTTCGTCGTGCCGGCTTCCTTCAGATATTCCAGAGCCTTCTTCGACGCATCAACCAGCGCGCCGAAGGCTGCCGGCTCATGAATGGCCATGTCGGAGAGAACCTTGCGGTCCACTTCGATGCCAGCCTTGTTCAGGCCGTCGATGAACCGGCCATAGGTCAGGCCGAATTCGCGCACGGCGGCATTGATGCGCTGGATCCACAGGGCGCGGAAGTTGCGCTTGTTGGCGCGACGATCGCGCGTCGCCATCTGCCGCGAACGATCAACGGCTGCCTTGGCGGCGCGGATCGTATTCTTGCGGCGGCCGTAGAAGCCCTTGGCGGCCTTGAGGGTCTTGGTGTGCTTGGCGCGAGAGGTTACGCCACGTTTTACGCGTGCCATGTCATGATCTCCTTAAATGATCCAAAAGCGATAGGGTCTCAGAGACCGTTCGGCAGGTAGTTCTTGATGACCTTCTTGCCGTCGGGTTCGGCGAGGATCATCGTGCCGCGCGCATCGCGGATGAACTTGTTGGACCGCTTGATCATGCCGTGGCGCTTGCCGGCGGCGGCAGCCACGACCTTGCCGGTCGCGGTGATCTTGAACCGCTTCTTGGCGGAGGACTTCGTCTTCATCTTGGGCATTTTGCTTACTCCATAATTCTTGTATCGGGCCGGCTGACGAGGCCAACTCCAAGCTTTCAAAAACGGCCACGGCATGCCCTGCCGGGCCGTTCGGACGCGCGCTTATAGCGGCACATGCCGCAAAGCGCAATGGTAAAAGAAAGGGTCACAACCCTTAAAACAGGCCCTGAACGGCCTGAAAGGCCCCGGCGAATTAACGGGGAGCCAGCACCATCATCATCTGACGGCCCTCGAGCTTCGGTTCGGCTTCCACCTTGGCGATCGCCGCAGTGTCCTCCTTCACCTGAAGCAGAAGCTTCATGCCCAACTCCTGGTGCGCCATTTCGCGACCGCGGAACCGGAGCGTCACTCGAACCTTGTCGCCATCCTCAAAGAAGCGGTTGATCGCCTTCATCTTCACCTCATAATCATGGGTGTCGATGTTCGGACGCATCTTGATTTCTTTGATTTCGACGATCTTCTGCTTCTTGCGCGCCTCTGCCGCCTTCTTCTGGTTGGCGTATTTCAGCTTGCCGAGATCCAGGATCTTGCAGACGGGCGGATCGTTATTGGGGGAGATTTCGACCAGATCGAGCCCAGCCTCCTCCGCCATCTTGAGCGCCTGATCTGTCGGCACGATGCCGAGATTCTGTCCCTCTGCGTCGATCAGCTGAACGCGGGGGATGCGAATTTCCCGATTGGAGCGCGGCCCGTCCTTGACTGGAGCGTCGGCTTTGAAAGGTCTGCGAATGGTCGTATTCTCCTAGAGTTTCTTCATGGATCGCAACGGCGATCATCTGCGCCCGGCGCAATAGCGGGCAATGTCGTCAACGCTGCGGGGAAGTCAATAGCATAGGTGCGATGAGAAATCACCTGCTGCCGGGATTTGGCGAATCTGTTTTATAGAAGCCTCGATCGACGGAGGTACAGATGACCGAAACCACCACCGAGCCCATGCTTGCAACGCTCCCTGTCGGCTCCGGCAGCGCCATGCGGGAGATTGCCGTTCTTCACCGCCCTCCGGCCGAGAAGGACGCAACCCAGCTGGTCTGGCTTGGCGGCTACCGGTCCGACATGACGGGCACGAAAGCCGTAGAAGTGGATCGACTGGCCGCGCAGCGGGGGCTCGCATGCCTGCGCTTCGATTATTCCGGGCATGGCCAATCGGGCGGTGAGTTCACGCAGGGAACGATTTCCCGGTGGGTCGAAGAGACACTGGCGGTTCTCGCAGCTTATCCCGCCCGCCGCCTCGTGCTGATCGGCTCTTCCATGGGAGGCTGGATTGCGCTGCGCGCCCTGCAGGCGCTGAAGACGCGGGCGGATGGTCCGACCATCGGCGGGCTGGTGCTGATCGCACCGGCACCCGACTTTACCAGCGATCTGATCGAGCCGGCTCTCACCGACGAAGAGCGCCGCTCGCTTGAGGAGCGCGG
The DNA here is from genome assembly GCF_030435705.1 of Rhizobium sp. SSA_523. Taxonomy (NCBI): domain Bacteria; kingdom Pseudomonadati; phylum Pseudomonadota; class Alphaproteobacteria; order Hyphomicrobiales; family Rhizobiaceae; genus Affinirhizobium; species Affinirhizobium gouqiense. Next base: position 3,096,416 of record NZ_CP129382.1, on the reverse strand, counting down.
CTTTTTCGAAGAAGCATCGGAATACAGCCCGCAGCCGAACATCTTTACCCGCGCGCTGATCGAGGATGGACGCGACAATCGTGTTCTGGTCGGCACGCTCGATCTTGGCTGCCCGGTCCATATCCTGCAGGGAATGCAGGACGAGGACGTGCCTTACCGCCACGCCCTCAAACTCCTGGATTTCCTGCCGGCCGATGATGTTGTGATGACCCTGGTGCGCGATGGCGATCATCGCCTCTCGCGCCCGAAAGACATTGAACGGATGCTTTCCGCCATCGAAACCATGCTCTGACAGTGCCTTATGTGAGCTGATACTAAAATGCAGCAGTCTTAACCATAAATACCGAGCGATGCTGTTAACGCTTCGTTCATAATTGACACCTGGCCCTCCTCAGCCTTAACGTTTCGTTAGGATTTTAAGGGACGGGTCCATGATGAATGCCTTCAAGGCGCGGCATTTTGCCGTGATGATCACTGCTGTGCTTGCTCCGACGGCCTCCGCGCTGCCGGCGCCCCTCACCACCGCACATATGGCCACCGGCCAGATCACGTCGCAGCCGATCGGGCATTATGAATTCTGCCAGACCCGCAAGGACGAGTGCAATCAGCGCTTCGCCTCCTCCGCTGCCCCGAAGGTCACCGAATTCGGTTGGGATGCGATCCGTTCCGTCAATGCCTCGGTAAACCACCGCATCACAGCCAAGACCGATATGGAGGTCTATGGGCGGGAAGAAGTCTGGGCCTATCCGAAGACTGCCGGCGACTGCGAAGATTACGCGTTGGAAAAGCGCAAGGAACTGGCTGCCAAGGGTTTCTCGCTGACCGACCTGCTGATGACCGTGGTGCGCAAGCCCGATGGAGAGGGTCATGCGGTTCTGACCGTGCGGACCGCCGATGGCGACTATATTCTCGACAACCTGACCGATGATGTGAAGCTGTGGACCGACACATCCTACACCTTCCTGAAGCGTCAGGCCTCCTTCAACACCGGTCGCTGGGTCACGATCGAAGATGGCCGCGAAGTGGTCGTCGGCGCCCTGCGGTAATCATCAAATCGATCATTTCGCCCGGCCGATGCCACAGGGCTCGGCCGGGTTTTTTTGTCCTCTCCTCAGCGAGACCCGGCGGGCAGCCGTCAGCCATTGCCGATGATGATGCCGGCGGCCAGCACCAGAGATCCCCCGAACACGACCTGGAACACCGCCCGCAGGAAGGGTGTCTCCATATATTTGTTCTGGATGAAGGCGATTGCCCATAATTCGATGAAGACCACGATGGCCGCAACGATCGTAGCGGTCCAGAAATGCGGGATGAGATAGGGCAAGGCGTGGCCAAGTCCGCCCGCCGCGGTCATGGTGCCGGAGGCAAGGCCACGCTTGAGCGGCGATCCTCTGCCCGAAAGCTTTCCGTCATCATGCGCAGCCTCGGTAAAGCCCATGGATATGCCGGCACCGACACTTGCAGACAGGCCGATCAGGAAGGTCTGCCAGGTATCCTGCGTGGCGAAAGCCGCCGCGAAGATTGGCGCCAGCGTTGATACCGAGCCGTCCATCAGTCCGGCCAGTCCGGGCTGCACATAGGTCAGGATGAACTGGCGCCGTTCCTTGTGATTTTCCTCATCCTGAACCTCCGCCGGCGCATGCTTGTCGCCGAGCATATGCGCGATCTCGCCATGCCCCTGCTCCGCCAGCGCCAGATCGCGGAGCAGGCGGCGGGTCGAGGCGTCCGTCACGCGCCGTGCCGCCTCGGTATAGAAGCGGAAGGCCTGATCCTCCATCAGTTCCGCCTGGGCACGGATCGTATCGAGCGACAGGTTGGAAACCAGCCAATCGGGCCGTCTCTGGTAGAAGCCCCGGACATGTTCACGGCGGATCAGCGGAATATCCTCGCCGAACCTCTGCCGGAACTGCGCGATCAGCATGTTGCGATGAGACTGCTCCACCTCCGCCATGTCGCGGAATATCTTGGCGGAATCGGGTGCCCGCTGGGAAAGCGATCCGGCATAGCTCTGGTAGATGCGCGCATCCTCTTCTTCGGAGGAAATCGCCAGAGCAAGAATTTCCGCCTCGCTCAGGCTGTCGAAGGAACGGCGGCTTCCGGACCGCAGCAAGTGGAACATGGCATGGATCCTTTTTAGAATTATTCTAAATTAATCCGTCAGACCGAAATTGCAAGGCTAAAGGAGAAGACAGAGCGGCGCGCAGGATTGCATCAAAAACCGACAGCTAAACGCAAGTTTTGGCGATTTGACTTGCAGATTCGGCAACAAAATGGTTAGCAACCCCTCTGTAGGGGCTCTGCCCGCTGCTTTTTCCATCACAAAGTCCCGCTGCTCTTCTCATCAAAGGCATTGAGTTCATGAACCGCAGATCATTCTTCCGCCAGGCCGGCGCTGTCGGCGTTGGCGCGGCCGCCACGGCCCTCGCCGCTCCGGCCATCGCGCAGGAAAACCCGGAAATCACCTGGCGTCTGACATCTTCCTTCCCGAAGAGCCTCGACGTCCTTTTTGGAACGGCAACCGAGATCGCCAAGAGCGTGTCGGAAGCGACCAATGGCAAATTCCAGATCCAGGCCTATGCTGCAGGAGAGATCGTACCGCCGCTTCAGGCCGCCGATGCCGTGGCAGCCGGCACTGTCGAGATGGCGCATACCTGCGCCTATTACTATGTCGGCAAGGATCCGACTTTCGCACTCGGCACTGCCATTCCCTTCGGCCTCAATGCGCGCCTTGCCAATTCCTGGTTCTCGGTCGGCGGCGGCAATGAACTGATCAACGAATTCCTCGCCGGGCACAATCTGTATGCGCTGCCGGCCGGCAATACCGGTGCCCAGATGGGCGGCTGGTTCCGCAAGGAAATCAAGACGGTGGATGACCTCAAGGGTCTGAAGATGCGCATCGCCGGGCTTGCCGGCCAGGTGATGACCAAGGTCGGTGTGACCCCGCAGCAGATTGCCGGCGGCGATGTCTATGCCTCGCTGGAGAAGGGCACGATCGACGCCACGGAATTCGTCGGCCCCTATGACGACTACAAGCTCGGCTTCTACAAGGTGGCCAAGTACTACTACTACCCTGCCTGGTGGGAAGGCGGTCCGACCGTCCATGCCTTCTTCAATCTCGACAAGTTCAAGTCCCTGCCGCCGGCCTATCAGCGCGTCCTTACGGATGCCTGCGCCCGCGCCAATGCGCTCATGCTTGAAAGATACGATGCACTGAACGCCAAGGCTCTGCGTGATCTGGTGGCCGAGGGCGCTATCCTGCGTCCCTTCAGCCAGGATATTCTCGATGTCTGCTATAAGGCAGCGCAGGAAACCTATGCGGAGATCTCGGCGAGCAATCCCGCCTTCAAGAAGATCTATGACAGCCAGCAGGCGTTCAAGAAGGACGGCTATCTCTGGCTGCAGATTGCCGATTACAGCTTCGATACATTCATGATGATCCAGCAGCGTAACGGCACGCTCTAAAAAAACCAGAGAGGCGGCGCCATCACGGCGCCGCCTCGCTAGAACCTGCTTCTCTATCCCTGGCAGCGGTCAGTTGCTGCCGTTATTGGGGCGGGCCTTGGCGCCCACGCGATCATTACTGTTGATCGTCTTGCCGTCCGGCTCCTGGCCGTAATAGGTGCCGCCGAGATGGCCGCCGGCGCTGGTATTGTCCACCTGCGCCTGGGCGCGCGCCTGCTGTTCCTTCACATCGGTCTTGCTCATATCTGCCTCCGTTGTTGACGGTTACCTCGGATCTAACGAGGCCGGGACGAAGCTGTTCCGTATTTTTTTGTGCGGCCCGGATCACGATATCGGCCGGCCTTGAACATGTTCGAGGTCGAGGCCTGCCCCGCATCTCGGTCACTTTTGCCTCGTTCCCCCACAACGAGGTTCTGCGATGAAAACACTCTTTCTCCTGACATCCCTGCTCACCGGCACGGTTTTCCCCTTAACGGCCTCTGCCGAGCCTTCCATTGGCGCCACGACGATTTCGGTGCCTTCGCTTCAGCGCGGCAAGCCGCTTTCCGTGGATGTCTGGTATCCCACCGATGCCGCGGCGCCGGATGTGCTGGTCGGCGACAACCGCATCTTCACCGGCGTTTCCGCAAAACGCGACGCGCCGGTCAAAACGGGCCACTACCCCCTGATCCTGCTCTCGCACGGCTCCGGTTCGCGCGCCCAGGGCATGGCCTGGATTGCGGCCCGCCTGGCGGAGAAAGGCTTCATCGTCGCCGGCCCCGACCATCCCGGCACGACCAGCGGCGATTCAACGCCGATCGCCACGCCCCGCATCTGGGAAAGGACGCAGGATCTTTCCAACATCATCACCTGGATGACCGGCGAGGCCCGCTGGAAAGGGTCGGTCGATGCGGGGAAGATCGGTGTACTGGGCTTTTCGCTCGGCGGCAGCACGGCACTGGAGCTCATCGGCGGGCGCGCCGACCTCTCTGCCTATGCCGATTATTGCGACCGCTACACCATGATGATGGATTGCCAGTGGTTTGCCGGCGGCTTCGGTTTTGTCGACGGCAAGCGCGTCGCCTCTCCCGTCGTCAAGCTCCGCGAGTTCGACAAGGCGCATTTCGAGCAATCGAATCTCGATCCGCGCGTGATGTCTGCGGTCATCGTCGATCCGGGCCTGGCAACCGCCTTCCAGGCGGACAGCCTGAAGCAGATCAAGGTTCCGACGACGATCATCAACCTCGGCAGCCCAGGCGGTGTGCCCGTCGCCGTCTATTCCTACAAGCTGTCAGCGGAGATTCCCGGCGCGCAGTATCACCAGATCCCGGGCTCCAACCATTTCAGCTTCCTGCCGGTCTGCAAACCCGATGCGCAGGATGTCCTCAGCGAGTCCGGCGATCCCGATCCGATCTGCGACGGCAAGGGCCTGCGCGACCGTGCCGAGGTGCATCAGGATGCGGAAAGGCTGATCATCGACGCCTTCGACAGGGCCTTCCGATAGGCTCAGGCAATCTGCTTGTAGAAGAGCGTCGTGCTGCAGAACCCGCCTTGCGGCCAGAGCGCATAGTCGGGGATGACGCCGACGCGTTGCCAGCCGAAGCGGGGGTAGATCGCCTCCGCTTCGCTGCCGGTTGCCGTGTCCAGCACCAGCAGCGAGCGGCCGCGGGCCGCTGCCTCCGCCTCCACAGCCTCCATCAGCTTGCGTGACAGGCCAAGGCCGCGCGCCGAGCGGTGCACCAGCAATTTCATCAGATCGCCCCGATGTGGCTGATTGGGCTTTTGCGCAAGCCCCACCTGGACCGTCCCGACGACGCGGTCGCCTTTTTGCGCCACCGCCAGGATCATATGGCCCTTGGCGACGCTGTCGAAGATTTCGGTCCAGTAGCTCTCGGCCTGCGTCACGGGGAAGGGTAGCATGAAGCCAAGCGACGCACCGCCCTCTATGCAGTCGCTGAGAACGTCAGACAGGCCGAGGATCAGAGCATCACGTTCTTCGGCTGAAACAATGCGGACGGAGGCAGTCATGGCTTTTCCTTGGTCTGGTCAACGCCCGCGATCCAGAACGACCGCATAGCGGACGGGGCGATCGGACGGGTTGTGGAACTGAAACGCGTCGCCGATGCTCATGAACAGGCAATCGCCTGCTTCGAGCCGGTAGGTCTGGTCCGGCAGGATCATCTCCAGCACGCCATCGAAGACCCAGATATGCTGGGTCATCGAGCGACTTTCCTCACGCGGCGGAAAGCTTACCCGGGCGGCTGGCGGAAATTCCACCTCCACGATATCGATCCGGGAGGAGGTGCCCGGCGGAGAGATCGAGCGCCTTCGATAGCCGCTCAGGGGATCGCGCCAAAGCCGCTGCTGCGAGCGGCGCGACAGAGGCGAGCGCTCAGCCTCGCTGGTGTCGAAAAATGCGGAGAGCGACAGGCCAAGAGCCTCGCATAATCGGGCCAGGAGCGCGGCCGTCGGGCTGGCTTCGCCCCGCTCGACGCGGGAGATCATGGCGCGGCTGACGCCGGACGCCGTCGCCAACTGATCGAGCGTGAAGCCGCGCTCGCTCCGAATGCTTTTCAGGCGGTCGCCCAGTGCGCCCTCGAATTGCTGCTCGCTTTGATCCATACACGCAATGCTGCATTTCCATTATAGTGGAGTCAAGTGCTATCAAGAAAGATAATGGGCGATCAGGCTCGACTGCGAATGCAGGCGCATCGGCCTCCTCTTCGACGCTGCGGGCTATGACCCTTGCCATGCCGATCGGTCGGGAGGCGTCGGAAAACACTGCGATGCCGGGCTTTGCGGCGCTTTTCCCGCTTCTTTCTGGCTGCGACCCCTGCTATATGCCCCCTCCATGAGCACAGATTCGACCCGCACGCCTCTCGACCATATCCGCAACTTCTCCATCGTCGCCCATATCGACCATGGCAAATCGACCCTGGCCGACCGCCTGATCCAGACGACGGGCGGCTTGGCCGAGCGCGAAATGTCCGAGCAGGTGCTCGACAATATGGAGATCGAGCGCGAGCGCGGCATCACCATCAAGGCCCAGACGGTGCGTCTGCACTACAAGGCCAAGAATGGCGAGACCTATGTGCTGAACCTGATCGACACGCCCGGCCACGTGGACTTTGCCTATGAAGTTTCGCGCTCGCTGTCGGCCTGCGAAGGGTCGCTGCTCGTGGTCGATGCCTCCCAGGGGGTCGAGGCCCAGACGCTCGCCAATGTCTACCAGGCGATCGACAACAATCACGAACTGGTCACGGTCCTCAACAAGATCGATTTGCCGGCCGCCGAACCGGAGCGGATCAAGGAGCAGATCGAAGAGGTGATCGGGATCGACGCCTCCGATGCCGTGCTGATCTCCGCCAAGACCGGTTTCGGCATTCCCGATGTCCTGGAAGCCATCGTCAACAAGCTGCCGCCGCCCAGGAGCGAAGGCGGCGAGAAGGCGCCGCTCAAGGCACTGCTGGTGGATAGCTGGTATGACACCTATCTCGGCGTCATGGTTCTGGTGCGCGTGATCGATGGCGTGCTGACCAAGGGCCAGCAGATCCGGATGATGGGCACCGGCGCCCGATATGGCGTTGAGCGCGTCGGCATACTGACGCCGAAGATGGTCCAGGTGGACAGTCTCGGCCCAGGCGAGATCGGCTTCATCACCGCCTCGATCAAGGAAGTGGCCGATACCCGCGTCGGCGATACGATCACCGACGACAAGCGTCCGACAGACAAGGCGCTTCCCGGCTTCAAGCCGGCACAGCCGGTGGTGTTCTGCGGTCTCTTCCCGGTCGATGCCGCGGATTTCGAAGACCTGCGCGCTGCCATGGGCAAGCTGCGCCTGAACGATGCCTCCTTCTCCTTCGAGATGGAAAGCTCCGCCGCGCTTGGCTTCGGTTTCCGCTGCGGCTTCCTCGGCCTCCTGCATCTGGAAATCATCCAGGAACGTCTCGAGCGCGAATTCAATCTCGACCTCGTGGCCACGGCACCCTCCGTCGTCTACCAGATGACCTTGACCGACGGCACCGAGAAGGAATTGCACAACCCGGCCGACATGCCGGACGTCGTGAAGATCGACGAGATCCGCGAGCCCTGGATCAAGGCCACGATCCTGACGCCGGACGAATATCTCGGCTCCGTGCTGAAGCTCTGCCAGGATCGCCGCGGTATCCAGACCGAACTCACTTATGTCGGCAGCCGCGCCATGGTGACCTATGAGCTTCCGCTCAATGAGGTGGTCTTCGACTTCTATGATCGCCTGAAGTCCATCTCGAAGGGCTATGCCTCCTTCGACTACACGATCATCGACTATCGGGCGGGCGATCTCGTCAAGATGTCCATCCTCGTCAATGGCGACCCGGTGGACGCCCTGTCCATGCTGGTGCATCGCTCGGCTGCCGACCGGCGCGGGCGCAGCATGTGCGAAAAGCTGAAGGAACTCATTCCGCCGCACATGTTCCAGATCCCGATCCAGGCCGCGATTGGCGGCAAGGTCATCGCGCGCGAGACCGTGCGGGCACTGCGCAAGGATGTGACGGCCAAGTGCTATGGCGGCGATGCCACGCGCAAGCGCAAGCTTCTGGAAAAGCAGAAGGAAGGCAAGAAGCGCATGCGCCAGTTCGGCAAGGTGGAAATTCCGCAGGAAGCATTCATCGCCGCGCTGAAGATGAATGACGAGTAAGGCTTCCAGCCTCGCCTGTCAGTTCCACACCCGCCTCCAGAAGCTGGTGGGGATGTTTTTCGTTGATGCCGCCAGACAGCAAGAGGCCCCGCAGCTTTCGCCACGGGGCCTTGAGGCCATAAGAGCGGCGGATTACCGTGCCGGCGTCATGCCTTCAAAGGCAGGAGCCTGTTCCAGCTGATCGCGGGTAACGTTGAGCACGATGCGATCCGGCAGGCCGTCCTCGCCGATCGTTGCTGCGTCACCATTGGCCGGATTGGCGGCCATTTCCTGGCTGCTGGCGCCCGGCTGCGCTGTGTTCGGATTGGCGGCCGTCGTCGTGCCGGCTGCCCCCATGCCAGCGCCGCCAGCCGTCGTAGCGGCGCCCGGAGCCGGGGTCGCGGTGGTGGCGCCGGATGTGGAGGCCGTTGTCTCACCGGAAACTGCCGGGGTCTTGGCGGCAGCCGCCTTGGCCTCTTCCTCGCTCATGCCGGGGCCGAGCTGAAGCGCGCTCATCTGCACGGCAACATCCTTCTCGCCAATGCCGAGGAAGCCGCCGACACCGATGATGACGGCATTGACGCTGCCATCCTGGCTGACCAGGACGTCGTTGATCTCACCAATGTTCTCGCCATCGGCACCGTAGACGGCCTTGCCTTCAAGGTCACTCACGCGCCAGGCACCCTGGTTGGGGATCTCGACGAAAGGACCGGCTGCGGCATCCTGCATGACGCGCGGAGCATCGGCAACACCGCCACGCGCATTGTTCTGGTTCGTCATCTGGCCGGCATCCTGTGCGGCAGGAGCTGCAGGCGCGGTGCTGGTCTGCGCCACGGCGGCGAAGGGAAGCACGGTCGAAAAGGCCAGGGCGGCGATCAGTTTGCGGGTCATGGATTCCTCCTTGATTGGGTACTCCCTCCCCCAACCCAAGCACGCCCGACTTTGTTCCGATTTAAATCAACCTGGTGGCATCCGGTCCGCCACGGGCGTAAGAAAACGCTTCAAGGTTTTCTCGAAGGAAGGATAAGCGGATGCGTAAGCCAAAGATCACGATTCACTACTGCACGCAGTGCAATTGGCTGCTTCGCTCCGGCTGGATGGCACAGGAGCTGTTGCAGACCTTTGGCGATAGCCTTTCCGAGGTTTCCCTGGTGCCGGGCACCGGCGGAATCTTCGAGATCAGGGTCGATGACGAACTGATCTGGGAGCGCGTCCGCGATGGGGGATTCCCGGGTCCCAAGCCGTTGAAGCAGAGGGTCCGCGACCGCATTGATCCCGACCGCGATCTTGGCCATCTCGATCGAACTTCACAGCAGAATCAAGAGGGATAAGGGATTTTGGCCTGTCGACGAGGGTCAGCCGCCGCCGCCCGGTACGCACCTCGGGGAGAAAAGTCAGGACTGACACAGAAAGTTCAAAAAGGTCGTTGACAGCCGCAGCCGAGACCAGTACATCGCTCCTCGTCGCCCAGATGGCGGAATTGGTAGACGCGCCAGCTTCAGGTGCTGGTACTCGCAAGGGTGTGGAGGTTCGAGTCCTCTTCTGGGCACCAAATTCCAAACAAAGAGCTCGCTTCGGCGGGCTTTTTTGTTGTTTGGCAATGGCTTGTTCTGTCGCTTGCCGATGCTGAGCCGATTGCCGCTTTCAGCCTGGTTGTCCGGTTTCTTTATGTCCGAACACGCCTTTTCGCCTTGCAGTCGATGCAGCCGGGCTCAGCTCTTTCGTCAGCGCTTCGGGAGATCGTGGGGATTGAGGCCCGGAACCCAAGGGCGGTTCGGCATCTCCGTTCCCAAATAGACAACGCCATTCTTCTCGCAGCGAAAGACCTGTACCGGCAGATCCGGGAAAGGCTCGCCCCGGTGCCAGCGGCGATACTCGGTTGTCGTCGTGCAGCGGCCGGTATCGTCCGAGCCATTGTCGACGAAACCCTCCTGCGCCACCACGCCCGGCAGATCCTTGAAGGGCGCCGCGGGGCGCTGCCAGTTCGGCTCCAGCCTGTCATCCGCCGTCCAGCCAGGGCCGGCGGCCAGTGCCATGAGTGCCGCGGTGGCCAGCATGCGGAACATTCGCGTCATATCGGGGCTCCCTGTGTCATGCCCCTGATGTAGGCTTTGCCTTTGGCTCTCACCAGAGCGCATTCAAACATCTGCGTGAAGAGGATGCGGCAGGAACCGCCGGTAGCCGGTCGGCTGGCCATAGAGCCAGCCAATGCGGACAATGGCCCCATCCAGCGGCTCCCGCGCCACCGTCATCGTATGGCCATTGGCGTGCAGGATTGTTGCCTCATCCTCCATGATGGCGACATGGCCCTTCCAGAAGACGAGATCGCCCCTCCTGAGGTCGGCGCGCCCGATATCCATGCCGAAGCCTGCCTGCATATCCGAATCGCGCGGGATGGCATGGCCGGCCATCATCGCTGCGAGCTGCACCAGACCCGAGCAATCGATGCCGAAGCCCGACCGACCGCCCCAAAGATAAGGCGTTTCCAGAAACAGGGCCGCGAGCCGCACATAATCCTTGTCAGGGGCCGTGCCGATCGGGCGGCAGTGACCGGCAATGATCGCGCCACCGGTGTCCAGCACGGCATAGCGGGTGCCGCGCGTTTCCGCCTCGCCAACCACCCTCACCCGGCTTCCCATGGACAGGGCCTGCAGCGGAACGCGGCGCAATTCGGCTTCCGGATAGACAAAGCTGCGCGCGGCCGTGATCCAGTGGCTTGCCTCGACAGGCGTTTGGAGCTCGGCCTCCGGCAGATAGCCGACATAGGAGTCGATTTCAGCCTGCACCCAGGCCCAGCCATCCTGCCGGTCAAAGACCCGGACTGTTTCGCCCCATAATAACTGCGTATCGATATTGCTTGCAGCATCCGGCCGAGGCCGAAGCTGCGCCACCGGCACGCATATGTGTGCCGCCTCCCCCTCGGCATAGCGGGTGGCACTCACCAGCCCCTCGAGCTTGTGATCGGCGAGGTCCGGCCGGTAGGCGTTCAGGCGGCGGTCGAGATCATGCGACATGGGACGATCCTTCAAGGGGCGCTCGGCGCGCTTCGGCGCGAATCCGATCGCCAAGTTTCTCAAGATAGAGAGCGCCAGCCAATGTGCGCTTGATGACGACATTGCGGCGATCGCGCTGGTCGCGCTCGCGATCCACCAGGTGCAGTGTACCCATGGTATCGAGCGCGCGGGTGATGACCGGCTTGGTCACTCCGAGCTGCGCCGCCAGACCGCGCACCGTATGCGGAGGCGGCACCAGATAAATCTGCAGCAGGATGGACATCTGCCTGAGGCTGAGATCATGGCTCCCCTCGCGTACCTGCTCCAGCACCACCCGGTGCCAGAGACCCAGTGCCTCCGTTGCGGTGAGTTCAGCAGGCATGGTGTGCTCCGTGCTGGGGGTGGTAGAATGTCGGGTGTTGAAATGTCGGGTGCTGGTTTTCGGGCTTCGGAAACGCTGGGCGCCGGATCAGCCAAGACCCCTGATGACATGGTACAGGGCGCGAATGGCCTGAGCCTCGCCACCCACCGGTGTCTGCGGCTTTTCCTGCGGCGACCAGGCATAGATGTCGAAATGCGCCCAACTGCGTGCGCCGCCGGCAAACCGCTTCAGAAACAGCGCCGCCGTGATGGCTCCCGCCATGCCGCCCGAGGGCGCATTGGTGATGTCTGCCGCCCGTGACCGGATGTCCTTCTCATAGCCCTTGAACAGCGGCAACTGCCATACCGGATCGTCTTCTTCGGCGCTTGCCGCCTGCAGGGCACTGGCCAGCGATTCATCGTCGGTGAAGAAGGGCGGGAGATCCGGCCCCAGCGCCACGCGCGCCGCACCTGTCAGCGTCGCCATGTCGATCATCAGGTCCGGCGCTTCCTCTCCCGCATAGGCCAGCGCGTCGGCCAGGATGAGCCGGCCCTCCGCATCGGTATTGTCGATCTGCACGGTGATGCCCTTGCGGCTCCGGTAGATATCGCCCGGACGAAAGGCATTGGCCGAAATCGAATTTTCCACCGCCGGCACCAGGACGCGAAGATCGACGTCCAGACCGGCATCCATGATCATCAAGGCCAGCGCCAGCACATTGGCAGCCCCGCCCATATCCTTTTTCATCAGCAGCATGGAGGCGGCCGGCTTGATATCCAGGCCGCCGGTGTCGAAGCAGACACCCTTGCCGACGAGCGTGACCTTGCGGGCGCCCTTGCGTCCCCAGCACATGTCGAGCAGGCGGGGCGCCTCGGCGCTCGCCCTTCCGACCGCGTGGATCAGCGGAAAATTCTGCGCCAGCAGCTCGTCTCCGACGATGCGGCTTGCCGCAGCACCGTAATGATCGGCAAGCGCGTGGAAAACCGCATCCAGCCGCTCCGGTCCCATATCATTGGTCGGCGTGTTGACAAGGTCGCGGGCGAGGAAAACGGCGCTGACCGTGCGCTGCAGAGCGTCCATGTCGATCTCGCCCGACAGAGAAAGGCGCGCCTGGGGCGGCTTCTCGCTGCGATACGTGTCGAAACTATAGGTTCCGAGGCCGAAGCCGAGCGCCAGCCGCTGCACCGGCAAGGACGCGCTTTCAATGGTCCAGGGTCCGGCGGGCAGGCTGGCGGGAAGCTTGCCCCCGATGAACGGGGTCTCGGAGGGTTCGCTGCCGAGCCCGAACAGGGCGCCGCCAACCTCACCGCCGGCACCCGGCAGAAGAAGAACGCTGCCCGCCTCGCCCTTGAACCCGGCGGAGTTTGCCCAGGCGGCAGCCTCGGCGGGCAATGCACCCTCCTCCACCTCCCGCTTCGTTACCGCGAAAATCACACGCGCCTTCGTGGTTGCGGCTTCGAAGGGAGAGGGTCTGCTGATGAACTGGTAAGGGGCCATGCGACATGCCTTTGGAATCAGGTTTAACGAACTGTTAGGGTTAACAGAATATTGCTTGTGAACAGATAGCGCCACCGTTTCCGGCCAGATGTCCCAAAGCCTGGTGATGGCCCCTAATCGCGAGTTGTCACAATGACCCGATCCAGTTTCTTTTCGGTGAAACCCCGGCTTTGGCAGGCAGCCGCAGGATGCGCGCTTCTGACCCTGGCGCTGAGCTCCTGCAGCACGGCGCAGCGGCAGGCGGACCGGCTGACCACCGGCTCCATCCCCTCGGTGAACCTTGCAAAGCCGGTGGAAAGCATGACCGCGCCGGAACTGGCAGCGGCGGAAAAAACCTATGGCGCCGCCTATGACCGCAATCCCAAGGACCGCAATACCGGTCTCAGCTATGCGAGCATCCTGCGGATGAACGGCAAGAACACGCAGGCACTTGCCGTGATGCAACAGGTGGCGATCGCTCATCCCACCGACCGCGACGTGCTGGCGGCCTATGGCAAGGCCCAGGCGGCCGCCGGACAGCTGGAACAGGCGCTTGCGACGATCAACCGGGCGCAAACTCCGGACCGCCCCGATTGGCGGCTCTATTCCGCCGAAGGCGCCGTGCTCGATCAGCTGGGCCGCTCCGAGGAAGCCCGCGACAAATACCGCCTGGCGCTTGATGGCCAGCCGAACGAACCCAGCGTGATGTCCAATCTCGGAATGTCCTATGTCTTGTCGGGCGACCTGAAGACGGCGGAAAAATATCTGCGCAATGCAGCCGAGCTGCCGTCGGCAGATAGCAGGGTGCGCCAGAACCTGGCGCTCGTCGTGGGCCTGCAAGGGCGGTTTGCCGAGGCGGAGACCATTGCGAGACGCGAGCTGACAGAAACGCAGGCGGAAGCGAATGTGACCTATCTGCGCGCCATGCTGTCGCAGCAGAATGCCTGGGCGAAGCTGGCGGACAAGAAGCCGCAGGCCACCAATTAAGCAAGAGCAGGCCAGCCATCAAAGGTAAGCCGGGATCTTGAGGCTCGCTCTTGCGCCGATGGGCGCGGGTGGGGCGGCACGCGCAGCGCGTGCCATATTGATGCGTGCCCTGTCAGCCACGCTGCAAATCCTGATCGGGTCTCAACCCTAGAAGCGATCTGCAACCTGGATGCCGGCCGGCCCGAGGATGACGGCGACGAGCACCGGCAGGAAGAAAAGGATCATCGGCACTGTCAGTTTCGGCGGCAGGGCGGCTGCCTTCTTCTCGGCTTCGTTCATCCGTTCATCGCGACCTTCCTGCGCCAGGACGCGCATGGCCTGGGCGACAGGCGTGCCATAGCGATCCGCCTGGATGAGAGCCGTCGTCACGGCCTTGACGATATCCAGCTGGGTGCGGATGGCGAGGTTTTCGATTGCCACACGCCGATCCGGCAGGAAGGAAAGTTCCGCCGTCGTCAGCACCATTTCCTCGCCAAGCTCAGGCGATTGGGCCGACAGCTCCTCGGCGACGCGACGCATGGCCGCCTCTAGCGAAATGCCGGATTCGACACAGATCAGCATCAGATCGAGAGCATCCGGCCAGGCGCGCTTGATCGAAGCCTTTCGCTTCGTGATGCGATTGCTGAGATAGATGTTCGGGGCATAGAAGCCGATATAGGCCGCCACAACCGTGATCAGGAGACGGACGCCGAAGGGCTTGTCGGCGAGATTGCCCAGACCGAAGATCCAGGTGCCGACCAGGGCCAGGAAGACGAAGGGCAGAAGGAAGCGGCAGACAAGGAAGATGTTGAGCGCGTTCTGCGTGCGAAGACCGGCCGATTTCAGCCGGTTCACCGTATTGTCGTCCACAAGCGCCTTGCGCAGGTTGAAACGCTCGACGATCTGCCGGACGGACTGGTTGTTCTGCGCCCGCAGGCTTCCCCGATTGCCTTCCATTGTCAGCCGCGCACGCTCGCGACTGCGCATCTGCTCCCGCTCCGTGGAGACGGCGCGCATGCGCTTGCCGAGATCACGACCTTCGAGAAGCGGGATGAGGAGCGAGTATAGGGTGGCGAATACGGCGACTGCCGCGAGAACCGCAAGAAGCGTTGCGGGATCGGTGAGTTGCGAGGCGAGATGGGTAAACATGTGTGTGCCTCTCAAATATCGAAATTGATCATTTTGCGCATGACGAAGATGCCGATCGTCATCCAGACGGCCGAGAAGAGCAGGATCATGTGCCCGCGCGGATCGGTGAACAGAACCGCGATATATTCCGGCGAGGTCAGATAGACGAGCAGCGAGACGATGAATGGCAGGGCGCCGATGATCACCGCGGAGGCCTTGGCCTCCATGGAAATTGCCTTGACCTTGGCCTTCATCTTGCGCCGCTCGCGAAGCACGGCGGCGAGATTGCTCAAAGCCTCGGACAGATTGCCGCCGGCCTGGCTCTGGATGGCAATGACGATGGCGAAGAAGTTCACTTCCGGCAGCGGCATGGTCACCATCATGCGGGCGCAGGCCTCCGGCACGGAAAGCCCCACCTGCTGCGCCTCGACAACCCGCCGGAATTCGCCCTTCACCGGTTCCTGGCCGTCGCTTGCGATCAGCCGCATGGCATCGTTAAGGGGCAGGCCCGAGCGGATCGACCGCACCATCACGTCGAGCGCATTGGGAAGTTCCTCGAGAAACTTGTTCTGGCGGCGCGAGATCAGGAAAGCGAGGATCCAGCGCGGCAGCCCAAGCGACGCGGTGAAGACGACACCCAGCACCGGCAGCAAGGGCAGTCCGGCGATCAGGCAGACCAGCAAGACCATCAGGCCGACAATCCCGCAATAGGTGTAGTATCGCGCAAGCGAGAGCGACAGACCGGAGCGGGCGATCCTCGCCTTGATGCTCGTATCTCCGAATTTCTTGTTCTTTTCCTGCTGTTTGCGCTCCAGATCCTTCAGCGAATCCTGCATGGACTTGCGGCGCTTGGAAAGCTCCTGCACCCGGTCGCGCGCGGCCTTCACCTTGACGCGCTCGGTCTCGGCGGATCCGACACGGCTGACGCGGGAGGCTGTCTTCTTCTCGACCTCGATCCGCGAATACATCACGCCATAGGCCAGAGCCGCCGCGGCAATGGCGACGAGCGCTGCAAGCGCCACGATGGTGATGTTCATGTCCCCCGTCCCTTCCTAGTGCAGGTCCGGCAAAAGAGCGTCAGCGGTTTTGCGTGCAGACTGCATGAAATCAATTCGATAGAGCATTCCACCTGGTCCCCTTCGGGCCGGCCATGCGCTGCGTCACGGCCGGCAGCATCCCGATCATTCCAATCGAGGCGAACCGCCCCGGCCCGGCTGGGCCTGAACTTTATTGAGACGGCGCGTCCATCTGGTCGAAAGCTGCCGCGAGCCGGCGCTCCTCATTGTAGTAGCGGGCGCGATCCCAAAAATGCGGCTTCACGATGCCGGTCGATACATGCTGGCCGATGATCCGGCCCGCGGCATCCTCGCCTTCCATCTCGTAGCGCAGCAGATCCTGTGTCACGATCACATCGCCTTCCATGCCAACCACTTCCGTCACATGGGTGATGCGGCGCGTCCCGTCCCTGAGGCGGGTGGCCTGGATGATGACGTCGACGGAGCCGGCAATGATCTCGCGCACGGTCTTTGCCGGCAGGCTGAAGCCACCCATGGCGATCATGGATTCGATACGGCTCAGGCATTCGCGCGGCGAGTTGGAGTGGATCGTGCCCATCGATCCGTCATGGCCCGTATTCATCGCCTGCAAAAGGTCGAACACTTCGGGGCCACGCACTTCACCGACGATGATCCGCTCCGGGCGCATACGCAGGCAGTTCTTCACCAGGTCGCGCATGGTGATTTCGCCCTCCCCTTCGATATTGGGCGGACGCGTTTCCAACCGCACGACATGCGGCTGCTGCAGCTGGAGTTCGGCCGTATCTTCGCAGGTGATGATGCGCTCATGTGCGTCGATATAGCGGGTGAGGCAGTTCAGCAGCGTCGTCTTGCCAGAGCCCGTGCCGCCGGAGATGATGACATTGCAGCGGACACGGCCGATGATCTGCAGGAGGGTCGCTCCGGCCGGCGTGATCGTTCCATATTTGACCAGCTGATCGAGAGTGAGCTTGTCCTTCTTGAATTTTCTGATCGTCAGTGCCGGACCGTCCAGCGCCAAAGGCGGCGCGATGACGTTGACACGCGACCCGTCCGGCAGACGTGCGTCGCAGATGGGGCTCGACTCGTCCACCCGGCGGCCGACCTGGCTGACGATGCGCTGGCAGATGGACAGAAGCTGCTGGTTGTCGCGGAAGCGGATTTCGGATTCGAGCGTCTTGCCGCCGACTTCGATAAAGGTCTGGCCGGCGCCATTGACCATGATATCGGCAATATCGTCGCGCGCCAGCAGCGGCTCGAGCGGTCCGTAGCCGAGGACATCGTTGCAGATGTCGTCAAGCAATTCCTCCTGTTCGGCAATCGACATCGCGAAATTCTTGATCGTGATGATGTCGTTGACGATATCCCGGATCTCCTCGCGCGCGCTTTCCACGTCGAGCTTGGAGAGCTGAGAGAGATCGATCGTGTCGATCAGCGCCGAGAAGACCTGCGCCTTGGTGTCGTAATAGCCTTCATTGCGCACGGACCGACGCTTGGCCGGAGCAGCCGCCTGCAGCGCGAGCGGCGGCGCATTGACAGCCTGCCGCTGATCGCCACCCCCGCTGACCAAGCGGGTTTCCTGCAGGATCTCGGGCGACCGTGCCTCCGATGCGTCCGGCGCCGGCATGGCAGGCTTGGGCGCCGCAATGCTCCCTGCTCTGCCGAATCCATCACTTCCGCGTTTACCGAACATGCTGCAATCCCAATCTCGAATCGTCGAACCAAGGAAGTCCGATGGCTATTTGCGTCCCAGCAGGCTGAATACCTTGCCCAACCCGCTCTTCTTGCTCTTCTTCACCGTCGAGCGGCCGGTCACGATATGGGCGATCTGCGAAAATGTTTCGGCGGTCGGCGATCTAGCGTCCATCTCCGTCACCATGCGACCGCTATTGGCGGCGTTGCCGAACAAGGCTGCATCGAAGGGAATGATGGCGATGGGCTCGATCTCCAAAGGATCGATGAAATCATCCGGAGCGATTTCCGGCCGCTTGGGCAGGCCCACCTGGTTGAGGATCAGATGCGGCGGCCTGTCATTCGGACGCAGTTTCTTCAAGGCGTCGAGCATGTTCTTCGTGTTGCGCAGGTTCGCAAGATCCGGAATGGCCGTGATGACCACCTCATCGGCTTCTCCCAGCACGCTCAGCGTCCATTCCGACCATCCATGCGGAACGTCCAGCACGGCCACCGGGGCACTGCGCTGGAGGATCTCGATCACGGGCTGAAATGAGGTCCTGTCGAAATCGTAAGGCCGGTCCAGCAGCGAGGGCGCCGCAAGCAGCGACAGATGCTCGGAGCATTTGGTCAGCAGGCGGTCGAGGAAGACCTCGTCAAGGCGATCGGGCGCGAAAACCGCTTCGGCAATGCCCTGAGCCGGATCCTGATCGAAATCGATATTGGCCGTGCCATAGGCAAGGTCGAGATCGGCAAGAATGGTTTCCGTGGAGAAGAGCGAGGAAATGCCGAAGGCGCAGTTATGGGCGATGGTGGAGGATCCGACACCGCCTTTGGCGCCGATGAAGGCGATTGACCGGCCCAGCGGCTCGGCCTGCGGATCGACGAAAATCGCGGCAATGGCGGTCAGCAGATCCGGCATTTTCACCGGCGCGACGAGATATTCGGAAATGCCGTTGCGGATCAATTCCCGGTAGAGACCGATATCATTATGGCGGCCGATGATGATGACACGGGTGGAAGGGTCGCAGACCTCCGCCAGCGGTACAAGGTCCTCCAGCAGGTTGGCCGGCTGGCTTTCCGTTTCAACGACGATGAGGTTGGGCGTCGGTGCACTGGAAAACATGTTGGCAGCCGCCGAGACGCCACCGCTCGTCACACGCAGATTGACCTTGGTCATCCGGCGATCCTGCGACAGACGCTCCATCACCCGATGCATGCCTTCGCTTTCGCAGAAAGCATGAACCGAGATGCGCGGCATGGGCCGCATCGCGTCCATGTCGCTCGGGCGCGGCGCGTCTGCTGCGGCCTCATCGCCCGTGCCGGACGTGGGAATATCGTAATGAATCGCGCTCATCTTCTATCTTCCGCCCGAAGGTTACTGGGACGTTGTGTTGCTGCCGCTGCGGTATTTGTCGATGACATTGGTCCGGCGCTCCGCATCGATCGGTGTCATGCCGCGGGGGCCGAGAAGATCGGTCGGATTGGCAATCTGCGCCGCCAGGTTGTTCTGCGATGCACAGCCGAAATTGTACCAGTTGCGGTTGCCGGTCGTGTCATTGTTGAGATCCTCCGGCCATTCGCCGCATGCGGAGGTCACCGCTTTGGTGGCGATGAAAGAGAGGCGGATGGGCGCCGCATCGCCGCCCGGTCCCGCGGCATAATGGGTGATGACCAAGCGCTGCGGGCGAATGCCGGACGCCACCAGGGTCTTCCGCACTTCGGAGGAGAGATACTGCGCCGCCGCCGCATTCAAGCTGCCCTGCGGGACCTGGATCTGCACGTAATCCGAGGGAGATCCGGTGAAGCGCTGGGCAAAGCCCTTGATCGTATCCTTCATGCCGATCGTCAGCCGCGTATCATTGACGCCGACAGGAAGGTCCAATGCCGTCTGTGCATCGGTAAGGACAATCGGATGACGCTCCCGGTAATCCATGGGAATGGAACCGGTCGTCAGCTCGCGGTTGGCGCATCCGGACAAAAGACCGGCGGCGAGGAGAACAAGGGCGGCGGCAGTCGATGGGGTTGTCATGGTCAGGCGCCTCTCACTTATAGATAAAGCCGACGGCACCGTGGTATCGGCCGGCATCGACCTGCTCCTTGCGTCCGTAGATCTTGTTGACCCGGTTGAGGAAATACATCGCGCCATCGTTCTCGGGGTTGAAGTTGTCATCCGGCCGCGCCAGTTCGTTGCGCGCAACAGGGCGCACCAGATAGGGCGTTGCGATGATCACCAGTTCGGTCTCGTTGCGGATGAAGTCCTTGCTGCGGAACAGGGTGCCGAAGACCGGAACCTTGGATATGCCCGGCAAGCCCGACATGGCCTGGCGCACATTGTCCTGCACGAGGCCGGCGATGACGATGGATCCGCCGGAAGGAAGTTCCACCGTGGTGGAGGCCTCGCGCTTGCGGATCGACAGATAGGTGGAGCCGGGGATCGAAGAATTCGTGCCGTTACCGGTCACGGCAGAGCCTTCATAGGTCGGCTCGGAGACATTGGTCTCGATCTTGAGGCTGATGCGGCCGGCCGACAGGACGACCGGCCGGAAATTCAGCTCCACGCCGTAATCCACCGTATCGATCGTTCGCGAAACGGTTGTCTGGTTCGTTTCGGGATCATTGGCGACTTCCTGCTGTCCGGCCAGACGATATTGGCCGCCGACATAGAATTTGGCCTGCTCGCCCGAGATCGCCGTCAGGCTGGGCTCGGCCAGCGTGCGCATGACACCGGCCTGTTCCATCGCATTGACATAGCTTCCGAGCCGTACGTCGCCGACCTTGCCGGTGACGCTGCCGAGGCCGGCCGCGGAGATCGCATTGCCGAGATTGGTCGGATTGGCAAAGGATATGCCGCCGCTCGCCGCCGACCCGATGGCGGAAATGGTCCCGTTGAAGCCAAGCTGCTTGAGGACCTGACGATTGACCTCGGCCACCGTCACCTTCAGCGTCACCTGATCTTCGCCTTCGATGGTCAGAAGGTTGACGATCTGCGACTGCTGCCGCTCTTCGGCATAGATGGCAACCGCTCCGTCGCCGCTGCTATTGCTGGTGGCGGTGGTGTTTCTCGTGGTCGCTTCACCGCCCTTCAGGAAGGCGCGGGCCAGTTTTTCCGCCTGCGCAGCGTCCTGCGGCGTGCGCACCGTTCCGGTCAGAACGATGTTGTCGGAGATGATCTCGACCTTGATATCGGACTCGGGCAGGAAGCGCCTCAGATTGTCCTGCAGGCCGGTAATGTCGCGCTCGACCGCCAGGTCGAGGCTGACAATTTCCTCGCCACGCGAACCGAAGATGAAGATATTCGTCTGTCCCACAGCCTTGCCGAACAGATAGATGCGGCGCGAGGTGCGGGTGATGGCATCGGCAACCGAGGGATCGGCGACCAGAATATCATGCGCATCGGCCGGCAGATCGACGACAAGCGCCTTGTTGAGGCCAAGCTGCAGGCGCTTGCGTGCCCCGCGGCCGGAATCATTGATCCGCACAATGCTTTGTTCGGCAGCCTGAGCCACCGGCAGTTTCAGCTGTCCGGCGGCGAAATCCGCGGAAAGGCCGGAAAAGCTCACGGAAAAGCAGAGGCCTGCAACAGCTGCCGTGCGAAATGTCTGAAAAGAGTGCTTCACGGTTGAGCCCTTTCTTACCGCTGCGCCGCAGCGCTACTGCTACTGCTGCTGCTGCTGCTGCTTCCCATGGCGCCGCCACCGCCGGTCACGATCGCGCCGGATTTGATAACCTGCACTTCCCCCTTGCCACCGCTGCCGGCCAGGAGGTAATCAGGCGCCGCCGTATCCGGCTCCTGCACATCGGCAATCGATCGCAGTGCAAGCGTCAACCGGTCCGCCATCTGCTGCGCTACGGCAATCACCTTTGCCTGGTCAGGCGTCAGTTCCAGGGTCGCCGTCGTTCCGACGACGGATTTGGTGCCATCGTCCTTTTCCTGGATATGCTGATCGATCGCCAGCACGCGGATATTGGTGAGAACGGATTCGGTGAGGAAGCGACCCTCATCGTTCTTGCGCACCATGATCACGTCCACACGGTCATTGGGCAGGACGAAACCGCCGGCGCCTGTCGCCACCGAAATTTCCGTGGCCACGGCCCGCTTGCCCGAAGGCAGAATGGACGACATGATCCGGTTGGATGCGTCGGCGATCTTTTCGGCACGGACGGGCTCGCCGGCGAACATCGGCAGACGCACGATCGCGCCCGCCAGTTCGGTGACAGCCTGCGGCCTCGCCGCTTCCGTGATGAAGCCTTCCGTCACGCCGCTTTGCGGCCATGCCATCCATCGGATCATATCGCCGCTCAGGCGACTGCCAACGGACAGGTTTTGCGCCGAGACCAGAACATTGACGGTCGGCTCCTTCCGGATGACTTCGCGTGTCTCCTGCTGGACCGGCCCGCCACCCGACAAACGCATAGCCAGAAGTCCGGCAAGACCTGCCGCGACAACAGCGACCGTAAGAATAATGACGCGTGCGGGTTTCATGACCATTCCTTGAGGAGTCCGAAGATCCCCCGCACAATGGTCCGGCAATGGTGTAATTAGGGTTAATGCAATGCTTACCGTTATGGTTAACGGAAAAGATCAGCGGCACTCTCTCGGGTGATGAGCCGAAATTCCGGGAGCCGGATCAAGAAAAACGAGAGAGCCACGCAAAAGATGAACGGTCTGGAGTGCGGCAGACCCGTGGCGGCCTAGAGCGCCGGCTGCATCAAAAGCGTAAAGAGCGGCGAATGGCTCCAGGACAGGATGCCGCCGGCGGCGATCGCCAGGGCATAGGGCACTTTCTTGGCCCCCACCAGGGAATGCGGCAAACGCAGCCCGATCGCCAGGATCATGTCCGCCCGCCAGCGCAGCACAAGAATAATAAGGGTGAGGAGACCGCCGGCAAAGGCGACCAGCACGAGATATTCCACGAGGGAGGAATTGAGGCCGAACCACAGGGCGGTTGCCGTCAGCAGTTTCGCGTCGCCACCACCCATCACGCCGGTCGCGAAAAGGGCGAAACAGGCGGAAAACACCGCCAGCGCCGCGGCGACAGCCATCACGATCTGCATCGGCGCCATGCCGGCCAGAGCGGCAACGGGAAAGAAGCAGAGGATCAGCGCCAGAGGGATCCCATTCGGGATCTTCATGGTGAGGAGATCCGTCGCAGCGGCGACTGCCAGTGCTGCGGGAAGGAGAGCAGAGAATAGTGAAAGCATATCAAGCCTGCGAAAACTATCGACTGATCTCACCCAGTTCTGAAGCCGCTTATGCGGCTTCAGATAACGATCCGCCCTTTGAGAGCGATCAGTCCGTCTTCGCGTCGACGTCCAGATAGGTCGACAGATTGTTGAACTGCGTATTCAGGCTATCACCGAGCGTCGTGGCACCAGCGATCAGGGCGACAGAAATCAGCGCAGCGATCAGGCCGTATTCAATCGCAGTTGCGCCTGACTCATCTTTCAGGAAACGTGCAAAAAGCTTGGACATTGAAATCTCCATCCGGGGTTTGGTTCAGCACCGCCGACAACTGTTGTCCGCTGTTCGGTGAAGCCAAACTACCCCGTGTCCATTTCCATCGACTTAAAAAACGACGTTAATAATTCCTTGCGCCGACCGAATGGAATGGACGGTAAACGCATACTAAAGCCGACAATTCGAATTTTCCGAATGACCTGAAACGGGAGCGCCGGGGGTGGATCGCCCTGCGTTGCAGGCCTTCCAGGATATCGCATCGCAGCCAAACGACAGAAATCGGCACAGGCTCCAAAAGGTGAATCTGTATCAAAACAGGAAGAGTCCGCTTTGCCTCGACCTTAACCGTCCATTCACCAATCCTCGTCATGCTTTGATATGAAACAAGCAACGACAAAAGGCTGACCGATCATGTCCTGGACTGTGCATGTGCGTCTCGCTGCAGCTGCGATCCTGCTGTTCTGCGGCACGGCGCTCGCAACTGAGCGGGATGACGGGCTCCTGCGCGTCTATATGAATCAGGCGCGCGTCCTGAAGCTCGACCGACCTGTCGCCAAAGTCATCATCGGAAACGCTGAGGTCGCGGATGCCACCGTTGCCGATCCGACCACCATCGTGCTGACCGGCCGCAGCTTCGGCGCGACCAACCTCGTCCTGCTGGACGCCGATGGCAATGCCATTGCGGACGAGCGCATTCTCGTCTCGATCGACGAGGGCAATACTGTGCGGGTCTTCCGGCAGACCTCGCGAACAGTTCTCTCCTGCACGCCCAATTGTGAACAGCATGCCGATAGCAAGGGTGCGGCAGCCGGCAATTGACCAATGCATGCAAATCGAACAATGGGCGAAACGGATCATCAACAGGATTGGCCTTATTCATAATGCCTGCCATCGGACGGGGACTGCCGGTGAAGACCATCCAAGCAACGCCATGACGGAGTTTCAACCAGCCGATGCGCGAGGATGACCATCACTCCCGGGTGACCGCGACCAAGGAAAGACCGGCGTGGCGGCGCCTCTGGCGTTCGCGCGATGGTGCCGCGGCAATCGAATTCGCCATTCTGGCCATTCCCTACTTCATGATCATCTTCGCGATCATCGAGACCTTCGTCGCCTTCACCGCCGAGCAACTGGTCTCCAATGCCGTGGAAACCGTGTCACGTCAGTTGCGGACAGGTCAGATTACGGCTGGTCTTGGCCGCCCCACGGACAAGACGCGCACGCAGTTCCGCCAGATCTTCTGCGGCGAGATTTCCATCCTCATCAAATGCTCCGCCGATGAGATTGCCAATCCCAACCTGCTGCAGCTCGATGTGCGCAATTTCGCCAATTTCGCTGCCATACCGACAACCCTGCCCCGCAGCGGAAGCGGCCGCTATGCCGAGATCGACACCAAATCATTCGGCTATGCGCCGGGTCCGGCAAAATCGATCAACATAGTGCGCGCCTATTATCGGTGGCAGGTCATCACCGATCTGGTGCGGCCCTACATCACGAATATCCGACCGAGCGACGGATCGCGCCCGAATTATTTCCTGATCGTCGCCACCAGCGCCTTCCAGAACGAGGACTATCCGTGATGGCGCGGTGGAGGAAGACGATAACCGGTGCCGACGGACATCGGAGCGGATGGTTGATGCACCTGCGACGGCTGATCTGCGATCGCCGCGGCATAGGCGGGGTCGAGTTTGCCATTCTGGCCCCCATCCTGATTTCGCTCTACATCACCTGCTTCGAGATCACGATCGCCTTCAGCGTGTCGAAACGCGTCACGCGGGCGGCGAGCACGATTGCCGATCTTGTCACCCAGCAGCCGGAGGTCAGCAAGACAGGGCTGGGGGGCATGATCGATGTGGCAAAGGCGATCTTCGTTCCCTACAATAGCAGCCTCGCCAAAGTGTCGCTGAAGATTACCGGCATCCGCATTGACCAGACGCAGACACCGAAAGTGGAGTGGTCCTGGGACCAGGACAAGGCACGGCCCTATGCCGTGGGCACCATAGTCACATCGGTGCCGAATGAAATGCGGGTTGCCAGCACGTTTCTGGTGCGCACGGAGCTTGCCGTTCCGCACGAGCTGTTGATGTTCCTGCCGGGCATCGTCTCCAGCGAGGCCCGGTCGCTGACCCTTAGCAGGACCTATTTCTACCGCCAGCGGGTGGGCGATTCGGTCGCCTGCAAGGACTGCTGATACCGACAGGGTCTTTGCCGATTGTTCGCCCAGGGTTCGCCCAGAGTCTCAGCCCCAGTCTCAGCCTCGGTCCTTTCCAGCTCTTTGCAAGTCTGCATCGGCAAGGGTAAGAAGGCTGACGATACGGGCGCAGTCCGCAGGACTGGGCGCATCCTGGATCGGAGATCGCATTCCATGTTTGGTTTTAGCGATCACCGTCTCTAGGTATCCGGTATCGAAATCGTTTCCACTCGTGGCCCAGGGCTGACAAGGTGATCAATGGCGCGCGCCTTTCTCTTCGTACTTGACTCCTTCGGCATTGGCGGCGCCCGGGATGCGGAGCGCTATGACGATCTCGGCGCGAACACGCTTGGGCATATTGCTGAATTCTGCGCTGCCGGCGCCGCAGACCGGGAGGGCCTTCGCCAGGGCCCGCTGCGCCTGCCGAACATGTCGGCGCTCGGTCTCCTGCATGTCGCGCATCAGGCGAGCGGCGAATGGCCCCTTGCCATGCCTGTCCCTGACCAGCTTTTCGGCATTCACGGGGCAGCAAGCGAGGTCTCTTTAGGAAAGGACACGCCTTCCGGCCATTGGGAGATTGCCGGCACGCCGGTCAGCTTCGACTGGGGCTACTTTCCCAAGGAGGGCGATGCCTTTCCCGCCGACCTGGTCGAGGCCATCTGTCGCGAGGCGGAGCTTCCGGGTATCTTGGGAAATTGTCATGCCTCCGGCACCGACATCATCGCCCGCCTTGGCGAAGAGCATGTGAGATCCGGCAAGCCCATCTGCTACACCTCGACCGATTCCGTCTTCCAGATTGCCGCCCATGAGCAGCATTTCGGACTGGACCGGCTGATGACACTTTGCCAGACGGTCCGCAGGCTGGTCGACCCGTTGAATATCGGCCGCGTCATCGCCAGGCCCTTTGTCGGCGAGAGCGCAGAGAGCTTCGAGCGGACGGGGCATCGCCGCGATTTTTCCGTGCCTCCGCCCGAGCCGACGCTGCTTGATCGCCTCGTCGAGGCTGGCCGCAAGGTTCACGCTGTCGGCAAGATTGGCGATATCTTCGCCCATCGGGGCGTTTCGCGTGTGATCAAGGCCAATGGCAACGAGGCCTTGATGGATGCCACGCTGACGGCCATGGATGACGCTGAGGACGGCGATCTCGTCTTCACCAATTTCGTCGATTTCGACATGCTTTACGGCCATCGCCGGGATGTGGCCGGCTATGCTGCGGCCCTCGAGGCCTTCGACCGTCGGCTCAGCGAGGTGCATGGCAAGATGAAGCCGGGCGACCTGCTGCTGCTGACGGCCGATCATGGTTGCGATCCCACCTGGCGCGGAACCGATCACACGCGCGAGCGTGTCCCCATCCTGGCCTATGGCCGCGGCCTGCCGGCCCGCAATATCGGCATCAGGGACAGCTTTGCCGATATTGGCGAGAGCCTTGCCGCTTATCTCGGAATTGCCCCCGGCACCCATGGTCGGAGTTTCCTGTGACCCAAAAACTGCTGAAAGCCGAAATCCATTGCCACATCGAAGGCGCCGCTCCGCCATCGCTCAGCCGTCGTCAGGCGGAGAAATACGGGATCGACGTGAGCGACGTCATCCAGGGCGACAGCTATGTCTGGCGCGATTTCGCGGACTTCATCCGGTGCTATGACAGGATTGCCTCGCTCTTCCGCAAGGAGGAGGATTATGCGGTCCTGACGGAAACTTATCTTCTGGACCTGGCAGAGATCGGCACGATCTACAGCGAGATCATCGTCTCTCCCGACCATGGCGACCGTATCGGCCTCGGCGCCGATGCCTATCTTGCCGGGATCACGGATGGCATCCTTTCGGCGCGGTCGAAGACCGGCATCGAAGCCCGCATCATCGTCACCGGAGAGCGCCATTTCGGGCCTGAGCGGGTGATCGCCGCGGCCGACTATGCCGCCCGCAGCCACAATCCTCTTGTTACGGGCTTCAACATGGCAGGCGAGGAGCGCATGGGGCGCGTGGCAGATTACGCCCGCGCCTTCGACATTGCCCGCGATGCCGGACTGGGACTGACCATCCATGCGGGCGAAGTCTGCGGGGCATCAAGCGTGCGCGACGCTCTCGATCTCGTTCGACCCTCGCGAATTGGCCATGGCGTCCGGTCGATCGAGGATCCTGAGCTTCTTCGCCGGCTTTCGGTGGAAGGCATCGTGCTGGAGGTCTGCCCCGGCTCGAACATCGCCCTGAAAGTGTTTGCCGGCTTCGCGCAGCATCCCTTGCCGCACTTGATGGCGGCCGGCATCCGGGTCTGCATCAATTCGGACGATCCGCCGTTTTTCAATACATCGCTGCAGCGCGAATATGACCTGGCCGCGACGGAACTGGGCATGACACGCAGCCAGATCGATGCGATGACACGCACCGCACTGGAAGCCGCCTTCGTCGATGAAGAGACGCGAACCTCGCTTCTGACGCGATTTGATGCGCATCTGGCGGGAAATGATGATGCACATGTCTCGTGAGCGCTTGCGGGACGGTGCTTTTTTAGCAAAACAGATGAAATAGACCGAAGAAGAACGAAGGAAGGTTTCCATGGACGGCGTCACCGTTATCGATCATCCGCTGGTGCAGCACAAACTGACGATTATGCGTCGGAAGGAAACGTCGACATCCAGCTTCCGGCGCCTGCTCAGAGAGATTTCGACCCTGCTCTGCTACGAGGTGACGCGCGACCTCGAATTGACGATGGAAACGATCGAGACGCCGCTGACGACCATGCAATCGCCCATTCTGGAGGGTAAGAAACTGGTCTTCGCCTCGATCCTGCGGGCCGGGAACGGGTTGCTGGAAGGCATGCTGGAGCTCGTGCCGGCGGCGAGGGTTTCGCATATCGGCGTTTATCGCGATCACGAGACGCTGCAGGCGGTGGAATATTACTTCAAGGCACCGGAAAACCTGTCCGAGCGCCTGATCATCATCGTCGACCCGATGCTGGCAACCGGCAATTCCTCCATCGCCGCCGTCGACAAGCTGAAGGAGCGTGGCGCCGCCAATATCCGCTTCCTCTGCCTGCTCGCCGCGCCGGAAGGGATCAAGAATTTCCGCGAAGCCCATCCGGACGTGCCGGTCTTCACGGCCTCGATCGATGATCACCTGAACGAAAAGGGTTACATCGTGCCCGGCCTGGGCGATGCGGGCGACCGGATGTATGGCACGAAGTAAGGATTTCTTCACACAGTTTGCAGGTCGCGCCGGCTGAGCGGGATTTTGCGCATCTCCCGTTCAGGATTCGCGCCTAGGATCGGCTTTCTCTTTGTGACAGGGATCCGATTTCATGCTGCGCTTGCTGCTGCTGACCATGTTCGTTGCCGCATTGGCCTCACAGATCCCGGCGCTGCTGGGCCTGACGAATGTCGAACAGCCGGTCGTCGCGGATACCGATGCCCGTCCCGCCGGTAAAGCAGGCGGGACACCCCCGAGCAGCCCGACGGACGGCGGCGCGACCATTGTTCTTCCCGTCGATCCGCGCGGCCACTTTGTCAGCACCTTCCGGTTTAACGGGAAGCCGGTCGAGGGCATGATCGATACGGGTGCGACCGCCGTTGCCATCAACGAATCCCTGGCTCGGCGCCTTGGCTACACGGCCAACAGCCTGGACTACCGCTTCACGTCGAGGACGGCGAACGGCGAGGCGAAATATGCCTTGATCCTTCTGGATCGTGTCGAGATCGACGGGATCCGCGTCTCCAAGGTCGAAGCCGCGGTGCTCAAGGATACGTCTTTGTCCGGGACCCTGGTCGGCATGAGCTTTCTCAAGCGCTTGTCATCCTTCAGGGTCGAAGGCGACAAGCTCTATCTCACCCGATGACCCATTCGGCCCGGGTGTTCATGCGCTGAACCGGCCGGCGCCTGCCGCGCTTTCAGGCAATGCGCGTCAGCACGACCGGACGATCCGCCGGCGCCGTGTCGCCGATCTGGTACAGCGCGGCAACGCGCTTTGCCACCTGCTCCCCCGCTTGCCTTTCGGCGGCGTGGACAAAGGCGATCGGCTGGCCGTTCTCCACCCGCGTTCCGAGCGGCAGGATCCGGTCGAGGCCGACACGCGGATCGATATCGTCGCTCGCCAGCCTGCGACCGCCGCCAAGCTCCACCACCGCAAGGCCAAGGCCTCGGGTGTCGCAGCTCTGCAGGTAGCCGGATTGCGGCGCAGCCACCGCCGTTACGTAAGGAGCGCGCGGCAGGTAATCAGCCGCGTTGCGTACAAAATCCGCCGGGCCGCCAAGCGCCTCGACCATACGCGAAAACACCTCCAGCGCACGCCCGGACAGCAAGGCATCGCGGGCCCTCTCCCGCCCCGTTTCGATGCTATCGACCAGACCCGACTGGAGCAGCATTTCGGCCGCCAGCGCCAGCGTCGCGGATTCGGCGCGCGTGCCGCCTTTCCTCCCCTGCAGAAGGTCCAGGCAGTGCTGAACCTCCAGCGCATTGCCGGCGGCATCCGCCAGCGGCTCGTTCATATCCGTCAAGAGAGCCGAGGTGCGCAGACCGGCGCCCTTGGCCACCTCCACCAGGGAGGTGGCCAGATCCTGCGCATCCGCCTGCCGCTGCATAAAGGCGCCATTGCCGAATTTCACATCGAGAACCAGCGTCTCCAGGCCTGCCGCCAGTTTCTTCGACAGGATGGAGGCCGTGATCAACGGAATGGATTCGACCGTCGCCGTGACATCCCGAATAGCGTAGAGACGTTTGTCCGCCGGTGCGAGATCGCCGGTCTGGCCGATAATGGCGCAGCCGACCTCGCGGACGGTTCGGCGGAACAGGTCTTCGCCCGGCATGATCTGATAGCCCGGTATGGCGGAGAGCTTGTCGAGCGTGCCTCCGGTATGGCCGAGACCGCGGCCGGATATCATTGGAACGGCAAGGCCGCAGGCGGCCACGATGGGCGCCAGCATGAGCGAGACATTGTCACCGACGCCGCCGGTGGAGTGCTTGTCGCAGATCGGCCGCCCTATATCCTGCCAAGACAGCACATCGCCGCTATCGCGCATGGCAAGGGTGAGTGCGATGGTCTCCTCCCGGCTCATGCCCTGGAAATAAATGGCCATAGCGAGCGCCGCCACCTGTCCCTCCGACACGCGTTCGGCAGTCATGGCCTCGATAAAGGCGCGGATGTCTTCGGTGGACAGGGCTATGCCGTCGCGCTTGCGGCGAATGATTTCCTGCGGGATCATCGGGGTTCAGTATCCTGTCGAGGCTCTGGACGGGGTGGTGCCGCTGATTACGGCCACGATATCATCCAACAGGCTGGAGGCGCCGAACCGGAAGGTGGACGGCATCAGCCAATCCGGGCCCATGATGGTTTCGGCAAGGCGCAGATAAAGCTCCGCCTCCGAAACCGTCGAAATGCCGCCGGCAGGCTTGAAGCCGACCTTCTTGCGGCTGTCACGGATCACGCGCAGCATGATGTCTGCCGCCTCCAGTGTGGCATTGACGGCGACCTTGCCGGTCGATGTTTTGATGAAGTCGGCGCCGGCAGCGATGGCAAGCTCGGACGCCCGGCGCACCGTCCCGCTATCCTTGATCTCGCCGGTTTCCAGAATGACCTTCAGGCAGGCATCGGGGCACGCGGCGCGTACGGCAGAGACCATGGTCGAGACAGCCGCCTCGTCACCCGCCAGGAAGGCCTTGTAGGGCATGACCAGATCGATCTCGTCCGCGCCGTCCGCGACAGCCTGCTCCGTCTCCTGCACCACTGCTGCCAAAGACAAATCGCCCGAGGGGAAATTGACGACGGTCGCGATGCGAATCGCATTCGCCGCACCGAGCAGGCCACGTGCCTGCGCCACGAAACGCGGCCAGATGCAGATGGCAGCCGTTGTTCCGAACGGGGTCCGCGCCCGCTCGCAGAGCGCGGCAATGGCCTGGGCGTCACAATCATCGCGCAGGTTCGTCAGATCCAGAAGAGACAGGGCAAGCGTCGCCACTTCCCGCGGATTTTTCAGTTCCATGGTGTTACCTCCCGGTTTGGTCGGAGTGTCCAACTTCGTCTCCAATGGATTGGCCGCGCCTTCGAGATCCGGTTGCGGCGACCTTGGCAATCAGGCCTTGGTTCAGAACAAACGTCCACAACAAGAACCGGTCTGCCTATAGCGTCGGAACCGGATTCCCCTTTTTCGCCCGATACTCCAGCTTTGCCGTTGCGGCATCTGCTGGCGAGGGTGCTGCAAACGCGCGCAAATGTCAAAAACAGCCGCGCCCCTGGACATAGAGTCACGCCACGACAGGGACATGACACAGGGTCAGCGGCATTTCCGGCAGGGCGATCTTCGAAGCCTGAGGCTTCGAGGCCTGAGGCTGCGAAGACGAAGGGGCGTAACCGTCCAGGCCGGAGTGTGTGCGGGCTTGTTCAGGTCAGGTGGTCCTGGGCGAACAGGTCCTTGAGGATTGCTGCCAGAACCTCCCCGCCCCGCGGTGCCATTTCCTTGGTCTCGTCATGCGATTGTTCGATGCCCGTCATTCCGGCACCGAAATTGGTGATGACGGAACAGGAGGCAACCTTCAACCCGACATAGCGGGCGAGGATCACCTCCGGCACTGTCGACATGCCGACCGCATCCGCCCCGAGCGTTCGCGCCATGCGGATTTCCGCCGGCGTCTCGAAACTCGGTCCGGAGAACCACATATAAACGCCCCGATACAGCATGCGGCCCGTCCGCTCGGCAGCATTGCGGATGGCAAGCGCCAGATCGGCATCATAGGCCGTGGTGAGGCCGACGAACCGGCGATCGCCGCTTTCGCCGATCAGGGGATTCATGCCGGAATAGTTGATGTGGTCCGAAATCTGCATCACCGATCCCGGCGGCATATCCGCCCGCAGCGAGCCGGCGGAATTGGTCAGGATCAGCGACTGAACGCCGATCCCGTGCAGCACTTCTATGGGAAACCGCATGGCTGCCGCGTCACCATGCTCGTAGTAATGCGCCCGACCCGACAGCATGATGACCGGATGTCGCCCCAGCCGTCCCGCCACAAGTTCGCCGGCATGGCCGGTGACGCCGCTCATCGGAAAGCCCGGCAGTTCGCTATAGGCGATGCGGACCGGATCCTCGACCGCGGCAACCAGGGGGCCGAGGCCGGAGCCGAGCACGATGGCATGGCGCGGCATCAAGCCGTCCAGACGATCGACGAGAAGATCGATGACCGATCTCATCCGATCACATCCGTCTGGAAGGCAAGCGGAAGGAGTTCGTCCATAGTCAGCGTTTTCTGCACGCCCGCTTCGTCGCACAGATAGACACGGGTATGGCGGTCGGCGAATTCGGCAATCTTCTGCCGGCAACCGCCGCAGGGCGGACAACAGCTCAGCTTTTCCGCAATCACCGCCATTTCGACGATCCGCCTGCCGCCACCCATGATCATATTGCCGATCGCCGTCGGTTCGGCGCACCAGCCCTGCGGGAAGGACAGGTTTTCGATATTGGCGCCGACATAGATCTGCCCGTCCTCGGCGCGAATGGCTGCGCCGACGGGGAATTTGGAATAGGGCGCATAAGCGCGTTCCATGGCCGAGCGGGCGGCCTTGAACAGGTCCTCAGACATGGCGACTATCGCTCCTTGGTATAGGGCACGCCGCCGGCCTTGGGCGGTCGCGCAACTCCGATGAAACCCGCCAGAAGGACGCAGGTCAGGATATAGGGCAGAGCCTGGAAGATCTGCACGGGCACCTCGCCTATGCCCGGAACCGCCTTGCCCTGCATGAAATTCGCAAAGGCATCCAGGAAGCCGAAGAGCAGGCAGGCATACATGACCGGGACGGGCTTCCACTTTGCAAAGATCAGGGCGGCGAGCGCGATATAGCCCTTCCCCGCAGACATATCCTTGATGAAGGCCGCCGACTGGGCAATGGCCAGATAGGCGCCGGCGAAGCCACACAGGAAGCCGGCCACGATCACCGCGCGGTATCGCAGCCAGGTGACCGAAATGCCGGCCGTATCCACGGCACCGGGGTTTTCGCCGACGGCGCGCAGGCGAAGACCGAAGCGGGTGCGGAACAGAACCCACCAGGTGATGGGAACCGCGGCGAAGGCCAGGTAGGTGAGAATATTATTGCCCGAGATCACATTGGCATAGAGTGGCCCGAGAACGGGGACATCCCGCACGGCATCGGCGAAGGGCAGCGTGATCGGCGAGAAGCGGGCCTCTCCGGAAATCTGCGGGGTTCTGCCACCCTGTCCGAACCAGGCCTGTCCCAGAACCACGGTCAGACCGGCCGCGACGAAATTCAGCGCGACGCCTGAGACGATCTGGTTGCCGCGATTGGTGATCGAGGCAAAGCCGTGGATCAGCGAGAACAGAATGGAGACCGCGATGCCGCCCAGCAGGCCGAGCCAGGCATCGCCCGTCACATAGGCGACGCAGGCGGACGCGAAGGCTGCCGACAGCATCTTGCCTTCCAGGCCTATGTCGAAAATGCCGGCCCGCTCCGTGAAGAGGCCTGCCAGCGCGGTGAACAGCAGCGGAATGGAAAGCCGGATGGTGGAGCCGAGGATGCTGACGATAATGTCGAAAAGGTCCATGTCTCTCCCCTCACGCCCGTTTGAAGCGCTGGTACAGGAGCACCATAGCAGGACGGAACATATATTCGAGCGCCCCGGCAAACAGGATCACCAGGCCCTGGATCACCACGATCATTTCGCGCGTGATGTTCGGCATCTCGAAGGACAGGTCGGCCCCGCCCTGGTAGAGGATGCCGAAGAGGAAGGCCGCCAGTACGATGCCCAGCGGGTGGCTGCGGCCCATCAGCGACACGGCGATGCCGACAAAGCCTGCGCCGCCGACAAATTCCACCTGCAGGCGGGCTGAGGCGCCCATTACCGGGTTCAGCGCCATCATGCCGGCAAGGCCGCCGGAGATCAGCATGGCGATGATGACGGTCCGGGCATAGGGAATGCCAGCATAGACGGCGGCGGACGGGCTGATGCCGAGCGTGCGCATTTCGTAGCCGAGCTTGGTGCGCCAGATCAGCGCCCAGACGAGGAAGGCCATGATCAGCGCGATCAGGAAGGAAACGTTGAAAGGCGCGGGTCCGAGCTTCAGGCCGAAGAGAGCCATCAGCCAGTCGAGCTTCGGCAATTGGCCGCCGGGCAGGAAGGTCCGCGTTTCCGGCGCCATCTTGCCGGGCACGATCAGCACATTCACCAGGAGATAGACCATCAGCGCCGCGCCGATGAAATTGAACATGATGGTGGTGATGACGATGTGGCTGCCGCGCTTGGCCTGCAGCCAGGCCGGGATAAAGGCCCAGGCGGCGCCGAAAAAGGCCGCGCCGATGACCGCAAAGGGCATGGTCACATACCACGGCACGTAGCGATCGAGCGTGAGCGCCACCAGCGCCGCGCCGAGACCGCCGAGATAGGCCTGACCCTCGGAGCCGATATTGAACAGACCGGCATGGAAGGCGACGGCAACCGAAAGGCCGGTGAAGATGAAGCTCGTTGTATAGAACAGCGTGAAGCCGATCGCATCGCCGCGGCCGAGCGAGCCTTCTATGAGTAGCCTCAGGGCCTGGAGCGGGTTTTCGCCGATCCACCACACGACAAGCCCGGAAATGAAAAAGGCAACGAGCAGGTTGAGAAGCGGTATCAGGCCGTAGGTGATCCAGTTCGGAAGTGGAACGGAAGCGGTGCTCATGAACGATTGGTCCTCATGCGGCGATGCCTGCCATCATCAGGCCCAGCGTCTGCTCGGCCGTGTCGGGGGCCTTTTCGCCGACGACGCGCCCGGCAAACATCACCAGGATGCGATCGGACAGCGAACGGATTTCATCCAGTTCGACGGAGATCAGCAGGACGGCCTTCTTGGCATCCCGCATGTCGACAATGCGCCGGTGAATGAATTCGATCGCCCCGATATCCACGCCGCGCGTCGGCTGGCCGATGATCAGCACTTTGGGATCGCGCTCGATCTCGCGCGCAACGACGATCTTCTGCTGATTGCCGCCGGAAAAATTGGCGGTCTTCAAACGCGGATTGGGCGGGCGGATATCGTATTTCTGGATCTTTTCCTCGGCATCCGCCTGGATCGCCTTGAGGTCGAGCAGACTCCCCTTGCCGTAGCGCGGATCGCGGTGATAGCCGAGAACCGCATTCTCATATTCTTCGAATTTCAGCACCAGCCCCATATGGTGGCGGTCTTCCGGGATATGGGCAAGGCCGAGTTCCCGCAGGCGCGCAGGATCGGCGCCTTCGATCGGCTTGCCATCGATCATGATCCGGCCGGAGGCCGGCTTGCGAATGCCGGCAATTGCCTCCAGCAATTCCGACTGGCCGTTGCCGGCCACGCCGGCAATGCCGACGATCTCGCCCTCGCGAACCTCGAAGGAGACATTGTCGACCATGGTCACGCCGCGTGCATCCTTGACCGTCAGATTCTGCACCGAAAGCAGGACCTTACCCGGATTGGCCTCGCCCTTTTCGACCCGCAGCAGTACCCGCCGCCCGACCATCAGTTCGGCCAGTTCCTCGACACTGGTATCGGCGGTCCTGCGGGTTGCCACCATCTCGCCGCGGCGCATGACGGAGACCTCATCGGTGATTGCCATGATTTCCCGCAATTTGTGGGTGATGAGGATGACCGTCTTGCCCTGGTCGCGCAGAACCCGCAGCACCTTGAACAGATGGTCCGCTTCCGCCGGGGTCAGCACACCGGTCGGCTCGTCCAGAATGAGGATGTCGGCCCTGCGATAGAGCGCCTTCAAAATCTCGACCCTTTGCTGGCGGCCAACGGGCAGTTCCTCGATCACCGCGTCGGGATCGACATCCAGCCCATATTCCGTCTCCAGCCGTTTCAATTCGATCCGGGCCTCGGCGACGCCTTTCGACAGCATCTGGCCGCCTTCGGCGCCGAGCATGATGTTTTCCAGAACCGTAAAATTCTCCACCAGCATGAAGTGCTGATGAACCATGCCGATACCGGCGGCAATGGCCGCCTGGCTGTCGCGGATGGCAAGCGGGCTGCCATCGACGCGGATCTCGCCGCGGTCGGCCTGGTAGAAACCGTAGAGGATAGACATCAGGGTGGATTTCCCGGCCCCGTTCTCGCCGATGATGCCGTGGATCGTACCCTTGTGGATCGTGAGATTGATATTCTTGTTGGCGTGAACGGCACCGAAGCTTTTGTCGATGCCCACCAGTTCGATAGCGGGATGCTGGCTCACACGCCTTGCCTTTCCGAGTGGACTGAATTCGACATCTGATACCCTTGGCGGCGAACGCTCCAGTCCCGTGTCAAATTCGGTGATCCCCCTAAAATCGTGGAGTTCCTATTGGTCTTGATCTGTCGTCTTGCTCAGTCGCCTTGGAGATTTCGACATTGGCCCTCCAGGGTGCGGCGACGGCAGCAAATATCGAAATCAGACCACATGCCGCAAGCCGGACATGAACCCGGACATGAACCCGGACATGGAGAGGGCGTATGCCGCGATGCGCCATACGCCCTCCCATTGCATTACATCGGGCAGCTATTGTCCGACATGTAGTCATGCACGTTGACGGCACCCGAGACGATGTCTGCCTTGGCCTTTTCGACGGCGGCCTTCATTTCGGGCGTGATCAGCTTCTCGTTGTTCTCGTCCACCGCATAGCCAACACCGTCTTCCTTGACGCCATTGGCCTGGATGCCGGCCGTGAACGTATCGGCAGCCGTATCCTTGTAGGCGTTGTAGACGGCCAGATCGACGCGCTTGACCATCGAGGTCAGGACGGAGCCCGGATGCAGGTGGTTCTGGTTGGAATCGACGCCGATGGAGAGCTTCTTGTTATCCGCCGCGGTCTGCAGAACGCCAAGGCCGGTTGCGCCGGCTGCCGCATAGATGACATCCGCGCCCTGGTCGATCTGGTTCTTGGTCAATTCGCCGCCGCGAACGGGATCGTTCCAGGCTGCACCGGTCGTGCCGGTCATGTTCTGGAGAACTTCGATCTTGGCATCGGCCGCCTTGGCCCCTTGCGCGTAGCCGCAGGCGAATTTGCGGATCAGCGGGATGTCCATGCCGCCGATGAAGCCGACCTTGTGGGTTTTCGAGGCCATGCCTGCGAGCACGCCGACGAGATAGGAGCCCTCTTCTTCCTTGTAGACGACCGAACGGACATTCGGCAGTTCAACGACCGAATCGACGATCACGAATTTCGTATCGGGGAATTCGGCTGCGACCTTTTCCATGGCCGATGTCCAGGCGAAGGAGACGGCGACGACCGGATTGAAGCCGCGCGAGGCGAAGTTGCGGATCGCCTGCTCGCCCTGCGTATCGCTGGTGGGTTCGAAGTCGCGGTAATCGGTGCCGGTTTCCTGCTTGAACTTCTCAGCACCCTGATAGGCCGCCTCGTTGAAGGATTTGTCGAATTTGCCGCCCGTGCCATAGACCAGGGCCGGCTTGACATCCGCAGCCAGAGCCGTGGTGGAGAGTGCCAGAGTGGCAAAGAGTGTCAAAAAGGATTTCTTCATCGTGCAGCCCTGTTTTTGCTATTCGTCTTGGGTCCCCCCGCACGCCCGTTCCGGGCCATTCTGCGGTGCCAGTCGTTCCCATTATGCCTGGCCAGACGTCATCCTTGCATGGCTGCGGACGAAATTCACCAGAAATTTTTCGCAGTAGCAAAATCGAATAGCGGACATGGCAAGGCCCGCCACAGGGGCGGGCCTTGCCTCAGGTCAGATCAGGCATGAACCGGAGCCGGAGGGCAAACATCCGCTGTCCGGGCAGACACGGCCCCATCAGCTTCCGATCGGGCAGCTCACGCCGGTGCCGCGCAGGCCGCAATAGCCGCCGGGATTCTTTGCCAGATACTGCTGATGATAATCTTCCGCGTAATAGAATTCCGCGGCAGGTTCGATATCTGTGGTGATGCGCGCCTTGCGGCCGGCGGCATCCAGTGCCTTCTGGAAGGCATCGCGTGCGGCCTTTGCCTTTTCCAGCTGATCGGGCGTCGTCGTATAGAGGGTGGAGCGATAGGTGGTCCCCACATCATTGCCCTGGCGCATGCCCTGCGTCGGATCATGCTGCTCGAAGAAGGTCTTCAACAGCGTCTCGTAGCTGACGATCGACGGATCGAACACCACCTTCACCACTTCCGCATGGCCGGTCATGCCGGTCGTCGTCTCGTTATAGGTGGGGTTGGGCGTCAATCCGCCCTGGTAGCCGACGGCGGTGACCCAGACACCCGCAATAGTCCAGAAGAGCCGTTCCGCGCCCCAGAAACATCCCATGCCGAAATAGGCGACGTGAAGATGATCCGGATAAGGTCCCTTCAGCGGTCGGCCATTGACGAAATGATGCTCCGCCGTGGGAAGCGGTTCCGAGCGCCCCGGCAAAGCCGCATCCGCGGTCGGCATGACGGTCTTCTTGTTGAACATGTCGATCAAAAACATCTCAGCTGCCTCCTCATCCCGCTCTTCATCCGGCTGGCGCCTTCGTGTGCGGCGATGGTCAGTTCATCAGATATGCCGGTTTGGGCCTTCGATATCCGATCATCCAGAAGATGAGCGAGAAACCGAGCAAAACGGCAGAGGCGGGGAGATCAATGACGACCTCGACGCCCCGGCGCCACGCTTGTGGATGAATATAGTGCTCGACAAAGGCCTGTACCAGAGGCAGGCCAGCGGGATTGATGGCGCGCCAGTCCTCGGCGAACGAGGTCAGGACCACCGTAGTCGAGGAGACGGACAGGATGGCGTCCAGGGCGCCGGCCACGATGGCGGCCGAAAGCGCCAGGAGGCTGAGAAAGCGAAAAAGGAAGATCATGGCCTTGCCTCCCTGACGAGCCGTTCACCGCGCAGCCGCGGCTTTCGATACCGGGCTTGTGGCAGGCCGTGAGCTTAAGGGCAAACGGGCGGTTTCGGAATAGGTCACAAAAGTTTCAGATTCCGGTTGATTGGAAAAAATTCATCGGTATATATCCGCCCCGACCGCTGCTTCGCCGAAAACGCGTTGCAGCCCTTGGATCAAGGACAGGTGGCCGAGTGGTTGAAGGCGCACGCCTGGAACGCGTGTATACGTGAAAGCGTATCGAGGGTTCGAATCCCTCTCTGTCCGCCATCCGTTCGCGTAACGCGCTGATTTTTCACCAATTTCATCATTGATAATAGGTCGCGTCCCGGATTGCTGTTCGGACTCATCCGAATGCACCAAGCCGGTTCCAACTCACGATGCCCGGCCGAGACAAAGCAGCCAGAAGGATGATCTCAAGCTGCGCGCCAATGCCTAAAGCCCCGCCGGCATCAGCGGGCGGGGCTCACGCGTTCACGGAAACACGTATGCGGTCGAGTGTCTCGATTGGGGAACGGCTAACCCGCAGGCGGCTTTGACCTCTAATGCGGCCGGGTCGGCGATTCGGCACCGGTGCTGCAATACTTGCCGCGCCTCTTCCACGACGCGGTCACGGACAAGAAACCGTTACGTTTGCCGTTCAGCGGTAAATCCTGCGCCGACGAAGCGCAGCGCGCGGCATAGGGACGCCGTCAAAATCGTCGCATGGTCTTCATCATCGCCGACTTCAAATTGCACCTTTGCGTGCAGCCCAAAAACCTTGGCAACTTCGCTTGTTATCTCACTTGCATTGTCGATCATGCGTCTGATCCTGCGGATCTCATGATATCGGTCTCCAAAGATCTCAACGGCCTGCCAAGGCGCCAGTTCCTGCTCCCAGCGTCCAACCGCCGTGTAAAGCCGGATCGACCGCGTGACGGATGGCGCAGAGGCCAGCATGCGGGAGAGGCCAAGCCTGTCCCACCAGACCGAAGGACTGAAACTGACATAGCCATTGAAGAGGTCAGGATGCTGCGCCAGCAGATCCAGAACGAGATATCCGGCAAGCGAATGGCCAAAAAGGACGCGAGATGCCGGATCCGCGCCGAGCCAAGTCTGAATATGTGGCAGCAATTCATCTTTGAGGAAACGGATAAAGACCGCCTGGCCTCCGCAAGCTTCGCTCGCCTTGTCAGGATGGACGCTCGGATCAGCCGGACCACGTGTGAAGTCGCAATAGCGGCGGTCGATATTATAGGCGTTGGTATTGGGATAGCCGATGCCGACGACGATCGACGGAACAATCCCCGTTGCATTCGCCCGCCGGGACACCCGCCGGACGGTCTCGGCAACGGTAATGAAGTCCGAATTTCCATCGAGGACGTAGATTGCGGGAAAGCCTGAGGCAGGCGGCGCATCGTCGGGACTATAGATGAAGATCTCATAATCTGTGCCGGTCACCGAAGATCGCAATATGAACTGCTGACAGTTCGGCATTGCGACCGATCGCAGACCTGGCTTCCCCGTTGCCATGTGCTGCAGTGCCTTGTTGCTCATCATTCTGGTCCCGCTTGCTTCCTCCTGACTCCGTCAAGCATGAAGTGCCGCGCCTCCATCGACGTATATGTCCGCCATGGTGATGTGCCCTGCCTTATCCGACAGCAGGAAGAGGACCGAATGAGCGACATCCTCTGGAGTCGCAAGTTTGCGTAGAGGTATGCCTGTCTTATAGTTCTCGAGGGAGCCTTTGATCACCTGCTCCCCACCGCTGGCATCACTCCACATGCCTGTCTGCATGGGGGTTAGTGTTGAGCCGGGTGCAACGATGTTGCAGCGAATGCCATATTCAGCCAGCTCCAGGCCGAGACAGCGGGTGAACATAGTCGATGCTGCTTTCGAAGCGGCGTAAGCTGCCATCGTCTTGCGCGGGATGCCCGCAGCGTTGGAACTCACTGTCACGATGCTACCTCTACAGCGCGACACCATGTGGCGCGCCAACGCGCGCGCCACATGAAAGACGCCTGTTGTGTTAACGGCAAAGGCACGCTCCCATTCCGCATCGCTTGTGTCCACCACCGCGGCATTGACAAGAACGCCCGCAATACAGACACCAAAGTCGATGCCGTCGCATTGCGCTGCGATGTCATCGATGACGCGGTCAACATCAGCGCTTCTCGTTACATCGAGTGAGCAAATATGAAGATTGTCGCAGGCAAGCTCATCGAGCCTCTCAACCGAAACGTCAGTCGCGAAAACTTTCGCGCCCTCGGCTAGAAGC
This sequence comes from Rhizobium sp. SSA_523, assembly GCF_030435705.1. NCBI lineage: Bacteria > Pseudomonadati > Pseudomonadota > Alphaproteobacteria > Hyphomicrobiales > Rhizobiaceae > Affinirhizobium > Affinirhizobium gouqiense. The sequence continues at coordinate 3,055,003 of NZ_CP129382.1, read as the reverse complement.
GTCTTGACGATGGCAAGGCCGATTCCGCCCGCGGCGCCCGTCAGAAACGCCGTCTTGCCTTGGAATTCACTCATAACCCGTGTCCTGTTTTCGCAGACATTTCATGATCAAGAAGTGCTGCCTTCAACCTCGTCGCAATGTGCGATATTGCTTCCGCCCCCGTCATTTGCGCATGAACAACGGGAATATCGTATACATCGAGGGAGCCGACATGGGGCCGCCAGCGCTCCGGCCGAAGCCCCATGGCCTCGTCGGCATGGTCCTTCGCCGCCCTGAAATGCAGAACCGGACCGTTGTAACGCCGGTGATGGTGGTTGCGCACGAAGCGATTGTTAAGAGCAACAACACGAGCCATGCCGTCGAGGGCGGCCGCTGGCAGCTTGCCAAGCGGGCTTCCGCTTTCAGCCAAAAAAGCCGTGACGGACTCGCGGGTCAGTGGCAGATCCGGCAAAGCATCGGGGTCGTGGCCACCGATTGCAAGCAGGGCCTTGAGCGCGGCGCCCGGCCCAGGATCCGGCTCATGGCGCCAGCAATCGCAGGGATAAGCATCGAGCAGGGCGACAAGACCCACCGCATGCCCCCTCTCCTCCAGATGTACGGCCACGGTCTGCGCCAGAATGCCGCCGACAGACCATCCAAGGAGATGGATCGTCGTTTGCCTGGCGATGAAGCCGATGCGCCGCGCGTAGTCCAACGCCATGTCGTCGAGGCTTTGCGGCGCCTCGGCGTGTGGATCGAGCGCAAGCGCCTGAACGCCCCAGGCGGGCCGATCGGCGCCGAGCGCGCGCGCAAGCCCGTTATAGCACCAGGAAAGTCCTCCGGCGGGATGAAGCATGAAGACAGGAGACTTGTCGCCCTCGGCCGCACTGAGTTTGATCATCGGCTGGAGCCCCGCCCAGGCGCCCGCTGGCCCATAATCCAGATGCCGGTCCAGATACAAGGCAAGTCTGCCGATAGTAGAATGCTCGAACAACACGCCGATGCCCGGTTCATGGCCGGTGATCTCACGCAGATGCAGCATCAGCTCCACCGCCAGAAGCGAATGCCCGCCGAGATCGAAAAAATCGTCCTCGACCTGGAGCGGTCCATGTGCCTTGAGCACCCGCTCAAACAGCATGGCGACCAGCTTCTCATGCTCCGTCGCCGGGTTCCGGCCTCGGCCTCCGGCAAATACCGGCGCCGGCAAGAGCTTGCGATCGAGCTTTCCATTGGCATTGACGGGCAAGGCATCGAGGATGACGATCGCCGCAGGCAGCATGTAATCGGGGAGGATTTTCCCGGCCTGCGCCAGAATGTCCGCCACCAGTCCCTGCTGTGTCCGTCCCTCTTCAAGGGTCACATAAGCGACAAGCCGTCTTTCGCCTGCCGAATCCTGCTGCACGATCACCACAGTCTGCGTGACCGCCGGATGAGCAAGAATCGCCGTTTCGATTTCACCAAGCTCGATCCGTAGACCGCGAAGCTTGATCTGATGATCTGACCGTCCGAGATAGACAATTGCGCCGTCGGAACGAACGCGCGCGAGATCGCCGGTCCGATACATGCGTTCACCGGGTTTGAAGGGGTTTGCGACGAAGCGCTCCGCTGTCAGCGCAGGCTGTCCGAGATATTCACGCGCCAGCTGAACACCCGCGAGATAGAGTTGCCCCTCGACGCCTGTCGGCACTAATCGCATCCGTTCGTCCAGAATGTAGAGACGGGTGTTCCAGACGGGATGACCGATCGGAACCGGGCGGGCGTGATCGTCTGCCCCGGCGGGCCAAAAGGTCACATCGACCGCGGCCTCCGTCGGACCATAAAGATTGTGCAACGCCGCCGTTACCCGTTCGTGGAAGCGGTTTCGCAGATCGGCGGTGAGCTCCTCGCCGCTGCAGAAGACCCGTTTGATCGAAAGTCCGCGCGTCTCGGGCTCGGCGAGAAAAGCCGACAGCATGGAGGGAACGAAATGGACCGTCGTGATCCCCTCGTCGCGGATCAGCTTAGCGATTGTCCGCGGATCCTTGTGTGCATCAGGCGGTGCGACGACCAGGCAGCCGCCGGACAGGAAAGACAGAAAGAACTCCCAGACCGATACGTCGAAGGTCATCGGTGTCTTTTGCAGGATCACGTCGTCAGGGCCGAAGCCATAGTGCTGGCGCATCCACTCAAGCCGGTTGACGATAGCGGTGTGTTCCACCACGACACCCTTTGGCTCGCCGGTTGAGCCCGATGTGTAGATCACATAGGCCGCGCTGTCGCCGGCGGTTTCCGGCAGTGTCTCGCCAAGGGGCTCCGCCGGCCACGCCGAGGGCGGGAACACGTCCGCAGACCCAGCGAGCCGGAAGTCTTCATCCACGCCAAGGACGACGCGTGGGCGCGAGGACGCAAGAATTCTCTCCAGACGCTCCTTCGGATGATTGAGATCAAGCGGCATATAGCCTGCGCCTGCGCGCAAGATCGCGATCAGCGCAACGACAAGTTCGATCGACCGTGGCAGCGTGACTGCCACGATAGCGTCCCGTCCGGCGCCGCGCCGGGCCAGCCATTCGGCTAGTGCCGCCGTGCGGCAATCCAGCTCGGCATATGTGAGGGAATGGCCGCCAAAGCGCAAAGCCTGTCTGTCGGAGAATGATGCAAAACTATCTTCCAGCAATTGTGTCAGCGACTTTTGCGTGACCGGATGCGCCGTATCGTTCAGGCTTTCGGTGAGCCAAAAACGCTCCTCGCGCGTGACGGACTCCACATTGCGCAGCGGGCCACCTGCAAGCGCCGCCTCGACTGCGGCACCAAGAAAGGCCGCAAGTCGTTCGGCATGGCCTTCGACCTCGCCAGCGTCATAAAGACTTGTATTGGCGTCGACTTCCAGTTTGAGACGCCGAGCCGCGAAATCTCCGCGGACGCTGAAGGTGATGTCGTCCACAGGACCGGTTCCGAGGATCACCAGCTTTGTCTTCAGCCCGGCAAGCCGTGGCGGCGCATCAAATGGCAGGATATTGACGAGGGGACCGTAAAGCCGCTTTTGCCCCCCAAGCAGGCCGAGATCGCGACGCATCTGCTCTGCGCGATAGGGCCCGTGCCGGCGATCCCGGGCCATGCGACCTGATGCCTGACGAAGCCAGTCGACAAGCGCAACATCCTCATCAACCGTGAGGCGAAGCGGCAAAATATTCATCAGAATGGTTGGAACACGCGCCGCCGAAGAGCCGAAACGACCCATAAATGGGACACCGATCACGACCTCGTCACGCCGAAGATGGCGAGCGACATAGGCGCCGGCCAGCGCCGTCACTATGTCGGGCCACGACAGTTTCTCCGCAAGGCTCAGTTGCAGCAATTTGTCGCAAACCTCGCCCGGAAGCTCCCGTTCGCTGTGATCGTAGGATGGTCCGCTGCGCGCCGTGCCCGGCTTCAGACCCATGGCCTCCGGCAGGCACTGCAAGGCATCGCGCCAGTAGGCGGCGTCGCGCTCGCGCCATTTGCAACCACCCTTCTCGCCCACGGCGACATCGAGATCGGCCAATGGTGCGCCGGTCGGCTCATGCGCGACTGCAGCGTTGTAAAGTTCTGCGATACGTTGTGTGACCAGCCCTGTGGCGAAGCCGTCGGTGATGACATGATGCATGCGCTGATACCAGAGGAAACGATCGGCCCCGAGCCTGTAGAGGACCTGTCGGGCCAGCGGACCCTCGGCCATATCAACGGGTGTACGCATGTCTGCCTGGATTGCTGCGAGAGCCGCGCTATGCGGATCATCCTGACCTGAAAGATCTTCCATACGCAGCAGTGGCCGATTGCGCTCTTCCACCACCTGCTCGCATTTGTCCGGGATGTGGACGGACAGGCTGACGGCTTCCATCGCAACGCGGCGCACAGCATTTTCGAGGGCCGGCACATCAAGCCTGCCCTCGATCTCGACATAGTGCCCGGTGTTGAAGACGGGGTTGCTGGGATCGATGCTTTGAGCAAACCAGATGCCCTTTTGCGCCTCGGTCAACGGAAGACGACGCGCCAGCCGGTCGGAGGAGGCTTTCAGAGGGGGCGGCACTGTCATGATCCGGCCTCCGCCGTCGCTGCCATCCGCTGCCTGGCAATCTGCCACCAGCCACCCAGCGTTGGGCGCGAGGCCAATTCAGAGAAGTCGAGGGACACCCCGCGCGTTTGCCAGAGTAGCACGAGATTCATGGCCCGCATCGAGTCCAGTCCGAGATCCAGCAAGTTGTCGTCCTCGCTGATCTCGTCAGGTTCGACAAGGATCATCGTCGCGATGTCGGCGCGCATCCGGTCGAGGCTGAGAGGCATCGTCATACGGCCACCCTTGCTTCCATCGCCCGCAAAAGCGTCTCGACACTCAGAGGAATGCCGCATGCGGCCGCGACATAATCTAGCGCCATATCGTGCCGCTCTCGCGAGAAATCGGCCACCGCCTCGACCGCGAGAAACGGCTTTATATCGCGCTGGAACGCCTCTCCTGCCGTCATCAGGCAGCCGATATGCGCGTAGATGCCGCAGATGACGATCTGGTCGCGTCCCCTGACCCGCATCAGGTGCGCGAGGTTGCTCATCTGGAAGGCGCTGTAGCGGTGTTTGACGAGAACAACATCGTCAGCCAACGGACTCAAGGGCTCAATGATATGCTGGTGCTCCGGCGCATTGGTCATGCCCGGCCCCCAGAGATCGGCCTGCAGGCCGCGGTCCCTGAGGTCCTGATTGCCATTCTGCGCCGTGTAGAAGACGGGCATGCCCGCGGACCGCGCAGCAGCTTTGAGCCTTACGATATTGGCGACGACAGGGGCAATCGGCGACGCTTCCGCTTCGAAGGCAGCCACGAAATAGTTTTGCATGTCATGGATCAGCAGCGCCGCACGGCCGGGATCGAAATCCCAATTGGCACGCGCGGCCGGTATTTCGGCAAGGGAGGGAAGGTCGTAGCGGGCGATTTTCGGCAATCCCATTTCAAGCCTCCTACGGCACTGTCTTGAGGAATCGATCGCGAAGCTGCTCTCGCAGCAACATGCGGCTAATCTTGCCGACAGCCGTCGTCTCGAAGGCGTCGACGAAAACGATCTGGTCCGGCACTTTGAAATCGGCGAGCCCCCGGCCGCGCACAAAGGCCTTCAGCGCAGCCGCTTTCGGTCTCTCACCCCGCGGTATGACGAAGGCGCAGCTTCGTTCACCGAGATATGAATCGGGGATCGAAACCACCGCCGCGTCGAAGACGAGGGGATGCGCGAGAAGATGACCCTCGATCTCCTCGGCGGAGACTTTTTCGCCGGCGCGGTTGATGTGGTCTCCCGCCCGGCCCCTGACGACCAGATTGCCTTCAGGCGTGCGTGAGACAATATCGCCCGTGCGATAATAGCCATCGGATGTGAAAGCGCGGGCGTTGGCCGCCTCATCATTGTGGTAGGCCCGGATCGTGTAGGGTCCCCGCGTCAGCAAATGGCCCGCCTCCCCGTCCGCCACAGGGTTACCGTGGTCATCGACAATCAGCAGGTCGTCGTCCGGACTGATCGGCCTGCCCTGGGTATTGACGATGATCTCCTCGGGGTCGTCGAGCCGCGTATAGTTCACAAGCCCCTCGGCCATGCCGAAGACCTGCTGCAGCGCACAGCCGAGCGTCGCGCGAACGCGGGATGCGGCTTCAGGCGCGAATTTGGCGCCTCCGACAAGCAGAACCTCAAGGCTGGATATGTCGCGCTTTGATGTCGCCGCCGCCTGCATCCACAGGAGCGCCAGCGGCGGGACGACGCCGGTAATGGTCACGCGATGTCTCTCGATCAGCGCGAAGGCCATTTCTGCGCCCGGCGACGGGCACATGACGATACGGCTGCCGGCATAAAGAGCGCCGAACACCCCGGGCGAACTCATGGGAAAATTATGAGCGACTGGCAGTGTTGCCATGAAGACGCTGTCCCGGCTCAGGCCGCAGATGTCGGCACTTGCGCGGAAACTGTAGATATAGTCATCATGAGTCCGTGGAATGAGTTTGGAAAGGCCCGTGCTGCCGCCCGAAATCTGCAGGAAGGCTACCGAAGACGGAGATGGGGACGGCGGAAACTCGATGTTCCCGGCCGGCAGCGCGTCGAGGGCATCGAACTCTTGCGCGTCACCGATCACCACGACGTGGCGAAGACCGGGCGATTGCGCCCAGACCTCGCGGGCCAGCATGCGATAGTCAAAATCGCCATCCCGCGCGACGATCACATAGGCGCTCGCCTCCGATTTCGCGACGAAATGCGAGATCTCGACGGCGCGGTGGGCCGGCAGCGCGAAAACCGGGATGAGATTGGCGCGAAACAACCCGAACACGACAGACAGGAATTCCGGACCATTCGGCAGTTGCACGACAACCCGTTCGCCGGGGTGAAGCCCGAGCGACAGGAAACGGGCAGCGGTTTCATCGGCGCGTCGCAGCAGTTCGGCATAGGTCCAGTGCTGGTCGCCGTCCATGACGGCGACGTGACCGGGAATGTCGCGGGCTCGCTGCTCCAGAAAGCCATACATGGTTTCCCCGCGCCAATAGCCCTTATCGCGATAACGTGTGGCGTCTTCCGCCGGCCAGACTTGGCTCAATTCCAGCATGGGGGGCCTCAGACGCCGAACTTGCCAGCGTCAATGCCGAAGGCATCAAGCATGGCGCGGAACTTGGCTGAGGTTTCGGCCACTTCGTTTCGGGGAATCGATCCTGGCACAATGCCTGCACCGGCATAAAGCCGCGCCTGATCGCCCTCGAGTTCAGCGCATCTGATCGACACATACCAACGCCCGTCTCCGGCTGAATCGCACCAGCCGACCGCGCCGGCGTAAAAATCCCGGTCATACGCTTCGAGCTTGGCTATCTGATCATGCGCCAACTCCCGCGGAAGGCCGCAAACGGCGGGTGTGGGATGCAGGAGCGCCGCAAAATAGACCGACGGCAGCGATGCGTCCTTCAACCGGCCGACTATACGCGTTCCGAGATGCCACATGCTGGCCGTGGCACGCAAACCAGTGCCTTCGGGCGTCGAAAGCTCGACGCAGTAGGGCGCCAAAATATCCAGAATGTCTTCGACCACCATGGCATGTTCGCGTCGATCTTTCTCGGATTTGAGAAGGGCGCTCGCTGCGGCCATATCCTGCTCCGGCTCCCTGTGGCGACGGGCCGATCCTGCGAGCGGATGGGAGACGATATGGCCTCCCCGCTTGTCGAGCAGAAGTTCAGGCGTGGCCCCGATGAGACTGCGTGGCCGAAGCGAACGGGCTGGAAGCGGTGTCGCGAACACGGTGACGCTTTCGTCGCTGGAAAGCCTGCGCATCAGATCGGCGGCGGCGAAGTCGCGGTTCGCCTTCACCTTTACACTTCGCGAAAGAACGACCTTGCGTAAGAGCGCATCGGGCGCGTTCAATCCATCGAGCGCCGCACCCACGGCATCGGCAAAGCGTGCAGAGTCCGGATCTGGTTCGACCGAGCGGATTCTTATCGCAGAAAATTGCGCTGCCGCGCTACCGTCAAGGCCGGGAATGGCGCCAATGTCGTGCTTTCCCTGAACGCGCAACACGCGTTCCGGCTGAACGAGATAGCCGGACTGACGAGGGTCGAAGGGCAGAGCTCCAACCAGAATATCCGGGCCGTCAGCGTGGCTTTCAAAAAATTGGGTCACCCGTTCCGCGAGGCTGCCCAGCGGTCCGTCGTCAAGAGTCGCAATCTCGCCCAGCGCAAGCATCGTCTCCCCCGCCGTCCTCAGAACGAATGGGATGGGACGGGCGGTGGCAGTTTCTGACTGCGCGCTCTCATCGATCCAGATCAAGGGATGTGCCATGTTGGTCTCCGGTCAGTGTCTTGGATTCGGATTGTCTGTTTGGTGGTGAGAGCGACGCGTCTGCAGGTCACTCGGTCCAATAGGTCCCGATGAGCGGTACAGCCATGAACCTGTTAAGGGTTTGGCGCGTCGCTTCGACATCGAGATCCGCAAACAGCTGCGGATGCGTCCATTTGGCGATCAATTCGAGGGCGAGAATGTCGAGGGGGGAGTTGAAGATCTGCTGCGACAGGCCGTGAACCGCCCCACTTTCGACGGCAGGCAGGGAAGAGAAGCCAGGTCTTGCGAGCAGACGCGCCATCGATGCCCGAGTCTCGGCCGCAGTATAATGGGGTCCGATCAGCAGACCCCCGCGGGTTGCCATGTATTCGCCGCCGCTTGCGATATAGACATCGGGCTTCGAGGCGATGGCATATTCGAGGCCGATTTGTCCGAATGGTTTGCCGGCCAGGACGTCACCGATGTTGCGAGCTGCGGCAAAATCAATGAATTTGCCGGCATTGCCTGTGCCGGGCGAGTTGCAGCATGGCTCCTGCGCCGATGCATGCGTCTCCATGAAGACGGCTGGCTTGCTGACGGCATCCGCACCGGCAAGCCGCTCCGCAATCAGGGCCTTCTGCTGCTGGCGAAAGGATATGACGTTTACGGCGGCGGCGCCACGGCCAACGGCCTTTCCCAGCACTTCGAGGCTCCGGTCCGAATTCGCAAACGGATCGGCGACGAAATCGATGAAAATGACGGGAATCCCAGCCTGCGCAAGCTGCTCGATCTGCTGTTCCGCCGGGTGCGAGAAGACCGACAGCACGACCAGATCGGGCTTTGCCGCCATAACCTGTTCGACCAGCATGTCCTGGGCGTTGCTGGTCGACTTTGGCAGCGTTTCGAACGCCGGAAACTTCTGCTTATAGGTGGCATAAAGTTCACGACCGAAACGATCGACGTCATGCGGCCAAGCCGCAATCAGGGTCACCGGGTCGTCGGTGAGAAAGGACAGCGCCAGGATTATCCGGCCGTCATCGACCAGCAGGCGGCCGGCCGGCTTTTCCAGCGTGACCGTACGTCCCTTTAAATCTTGAAGGACGATTTGAGCCTGCGCCCAGGCCGGAGTCATTGCGGCGAACAGCAGCATGGCAATCGCTACGACCATTTTGCGATGCCGCGAAGGGGACTGAATGTTGTGCGGAGTTTCGGACATCAGGGGTGTTCCAACATGAGCTTGAACCGCGTCTGTCGTGGCAAAATCAGGGGCGGCGGCGAATCAGGGTCATGCCGTCGCCAAGGGGAAGCATGGACATGTCCACCCGCGCGTCGTCTCGGATTTTCACGTTGAGGCTGCGTAGTGCGACGGTTTCGGCGCTCTGGTCATCGGGATCGGCAACGGACCTGCCCCAGAACATGTTGTCGAAGCAAATCAGGCCACCAGGCCGCGTCAGGCGCAGACTATGTTCGTAATAGGCGTCGTAGTTTCCCTTATCGGCGTCGATATAGGTGAAATCGAAGCCACCCTCACCCTCGTCGGCAAGCAATTGCTGCAGCGACTGCACGGCGTCGCCAAGCTTTAGCACGATGCGATCAGCAACCCCGGCTTCTCGCCAGTAGCGCCGGGCAGTCGTCGTCCAGGTGTCGCTGATGTCGAGTGCAACGAGTTGTCCGCCTGGCGGTAGCGCCAGCGCCATGGCGAGAGCGCTGTAGCCGGTATAGGTGCCGATCTCGAGAACACTTTTCCCGCCGATGGCCTGGATCAGAAAAGCCAGCAATTGGGCTGCCGGCGGCGATGTCACCATATTGCCTTCCGGAAGCGCGAGGGTTTCCGTCCGCAATTCTCGCTGCACCTCAGTCTGCCGCGTGCCGAATTCAACCGCATACTGCCTGATCTGAATGTCCGTCACATGTTTCATTGCTGATCCTTCCCGTCTTTCGCGGGCTCTTCACCACCTATAGGAGGCTGTTGCCATGATCGTCCGGCCGGTGCCGTAGAAGCACTGGTTGGCAGAAGCGCAAGCGGCGACGTATTTCTTGTCGAGAAGGTTCGTTGCGTTGATGGCCAGTTCGAAGCCCTTGTATTGCGGGTCGAGATTGCCGAAGTCGTAATGCAAGGACGCATCGAGGAGGATGTAGGACGGTACTTTCATGGCATCGGTATTCGCTGCATCGCCATGAGTCGAGCCCATGTAGCGTGCGCCCAGTCCGAAACCGAGGCCAGACAGGCCGCCCGTATCGACGGTATAGTCGGCCCAAAGGCTCGCCATGTGAGTAGGCACACCCGTGGGAGTTTTATCGAGCGTGGTGGTGACGTTGCTCCTCGTCACCTTCACATCTGCATAGGTATAGGCGGCGCTCAGGTTGAAATCGTCCGTGATGGCGAATTTCGCACCGAGTTCGACGCCGCGCGAGCGAACTTCGCCGGTCTGCGTCTGGCAGGTTGGCGAGCTGCAGCCGGTCAGCGCAGTATTCGTGCTCGTGTGCCGCAGATCCGTCGTCAACACATTCTCCTGCGTCAGGTCGTAGAGTGCGACCGTGAACAACCCGTCGAGGTTCGTTGGCTGGTATTTGACGCCGATTTCATATTGCTGGCTGGTCGTCGGCTTGAAGGCTGCTCCACCATAGCCAGTTCCCCTCATCGGGTCGAATGATGTAGCGTAGCTCGCATAAGGCGCGATCCCATTGTCGAAGTCGTACAGGAGGCCAGCCTTCCAGGTGAAGGCGCGATCTCTGGTGTCAGATCCGGACAACGCGCCTGTGGCAAGATTGACGGTCCGATTGTCGATCGACGACCAGTCATGACGGCCTGCAAGAACAAAGGCCCAATTGTCTAGCTTCATCTGGTCCTGAACATAGAGGCCGGTCTGATGTTGCACCTGATCCTGGCGTCCCGTCAGCCTGATGTTTGGAGCACCTTCATAGACCGGGTTGCGGTAGTTGATATAGGTGACCGCGCCATTGCCATAGGTCGACGTGGCGTCGAGCTGCTGATAATCGAGGCCGATCAAAAGCGTATGCTCGAGCTTGCCGGTCTCGAAATCCGTCTCTGCCTGATTGTCGATCGCCAGCGCATTGAAGCGTTCGATATAATGCGTCGACTGCCGGCCAAGGCACAGAGAGGCGATGCCACCGCAACTCGCAGCCGACGCCCAGGCACTGCCGCCGCCGGGTACCGAGTAGGCCTTGAACTCGCTGCTGCTATGCATGAAACGCAGGTTTTGCCGGAACGTCCAGGCATCGGTCAGGTGATGTTCGAACTCATATCCGATCGTGGCTTGCGTACGGGAAAAAGGATCGTAGTTCGGGTTGCCGCTGAAGAAATCGTAAGGGATCTGGCCGTTCGGATTTGATTGTAGGGTGCCCAGCGCCGGCAACCAGTTGGTGAGGGCGGCGTTCGGATCGCGGGTATAACTCGCCTTGGCCGTCAGCGTCGTGTCGGCATCCGGGGTCCACGTCACGGATGGTGCGATCGCCACGCGCTGGCTGCTTGAATGGTCGAAGCCGAGATCGTAAAGGCGGCCGACACCGGTCAGTCGATAGAGAACCTGGCTCTCGCCATCAATGGGACCGGTGAAGTCGAAGCCGGCTTCGGCACGGCCGTGATTGCCAAATCGGGTGAAAACCTCGTGAGAAGCCTCCTCTTCCGGCTTCTTGCTGACCAGATTAACGAGGCCACCGGGATTGCCGGAACCGTAAAGCACGGAAGCCGGTCCACGCATGATCTCGATGCGGTCGATCAGATAAGGGTCGATCGAAGGTACGTTGAAATTAATGCCCGCCGGCAGCCTGAGCCCATCCCAGTAATGGACGTAATTGGCATTGGGGCCAAAGCCGCCGAAGCCACGGATGAAGACGCTGTCGAAACGGTCGCCCGGTCTGGAACCGGTCGTCACACCGGGCTCATAGCGCAATGCCGATGAAACGCTGGTTGCGCCCTGCTTCCCGAACTGCGCGCCTGTGACAACAGAGACCGATTGTGGCGATTCGGCAATAGGTGTGCTGGTCTTGGTACCGGCACGGGCGGTCTTGGCGATCTGCCCCGTGGAGGAAGGACCGTCGGCCGTAATCATGATTTTTTGCAGAACTATCCCATTTTGATCACCGGCCCGAGCGGTCGCCGTCACGAGGAACAGGCTGGCTGAGCCCGTCACCAATCCTGCAAAAACATGTCTGAGATACATCGGTTTCCCTAACATTGAACGCTAATCTGGTTATCTGCGCTGACGTGATCGAAAGAGGTTGGATTAAAACATGATGGATGAAGTCATGTTTTTTGTTATACGTTTTTACAGGTGAAAGACCATGGTGAACTTGTTTGCGGAACGGCCATTTTCGTTTGCGCAAGAACGCCGGTCGGGAACATGTGACGGGATGACAGCCGATGACCTCTACTATCAAGGCGCACGATTTCTTCAGTCAGATGCAGAAGGAAAATAAGGCTTTCCGCCTCGTCAAGTCGAATATTGGTGCGGATGAAACGGTTTTATGCGGTACGTTCAGCAGAACGACGATCCGAGACGGGCTGACAATCCACTATTCCGACGTCACCAGTGTTTGCGATCTTGACACTGAAGCCGAGTCTGCGCCGCATCTCGGGATCAAACTGTTCTTCCAGGGGGGCGTGAGCGCCAGAATCGGCGACCAAGCCATTCCTATGCCTTGTCGAACAGAACACCCCGCCCGCTGGATCCCATCGGCCACACTGTTTCACCAGCAGGAAACCGAGCTGTTTCGCCATCGTGCTTCCATTGGCGATCGCATAAGCAAGCTCAAGATCAAGATCCTTCCTGAATGGCTGGAATCGGGCGATGTCTTTGGAGATGCCAGAGCTCAGGGACTGAAGCTCTTCACGTCAGCCCGGCTTGCGGCGCTAACGTGGAAACCAAGCGAAACGCTTGTATCACTGGCCACCCAAGTCGTGAGACCACCTGATTGCGAGCCGTACCTCGCGCGTCTTTACGTGGAAAGTCGGGTGATCAGCATTATTGCGGAGGCCTTTTCCCTCCTTACGGCCAAACCCGTCGTTCCCGAACGCAGCGCGACGCTAAGCGTCGTCGAATGTAAGCGGCTCCGTCGGGCGGAGGCTCTGCTGAAAGACAGCCCCACGCCACCCTCTGTTGAAGCGCTGGCAATCGAAGTTGGCGTCAGTGTCAATACGCTGCAACGGCTGTTCCATGCGGCCCATCACACCACGGTGTTCCACTACATCAGGAAGCTCAAGATGGAGCAGGCAAGGAAAGCTTTGGAAGACGGCGAGCTCACAATCGCTCAAGCCGCCTATATGGCTGGTTATGCCAGTCCGGCAAACTTCGCGACCGCGTTCAAAAGGATGTATGCCTTGTCACCCAGGCAAGCGCGCCTGCGCGGCTGACAGAACCACAACGGAGCCGGATCTTCTCACACCTCGTCCCCGACTTAGCCGGGTCCCTGCCAGACATGATCAGCCCCGCCGGCATCAGCGGGCGGGGCTCACGCGTTCACGGAAACACGTATGCGGTCGAGTGTCTCACTCGGGGCTCGGCCCACCCGCAGGCGGCTTTGACCTCTAATGCGGCCGGGTCGGCGATTCGGCACCGGTGGTGCGGTACTGCCGCGCCTCTTCCACGACGCGGTCACGGGCAACGTCGTGCACTTCGGAAACGACAGAGGCGACCTTCTGCGTTACGTCGGAGGCCACGCGCTCGGCCTGGTCCATGGCGCCGGAGGCACGCGATGCCGCCTCGCCCTTCACCTGGTCAGCCATATCACCCATCAGTTCGTCTTCCCGATCGGTGCGCGGCAGGGCAGCGCCGATCGCCGCACCAAGGGCAAAGGCAAGCGCCCCGCCGATCAGCGGCTGATCCTGGAACTGCCGCACCAGGCCGTCATTCATGCGCAGGGTCTGATCGCGCATGGAGGCGCCCATGGCCATCGATCCCCTGCCCGCACTGCGGCCGGCTTCCTTGATATTGCGGCCCATCTTGTTCGCCGAATGGCCAAGGCTTGCCCAGGTGTCGGAGAGCCAGCCGGATGCATCGTCGAACAATTTTCCGGTTTCATCGCGAATATCCTGAACCCGACGTCCGGTGGAATCGACAAAACCGCGATAGGTCTTGCCGGCTTCGTCCCGGTAATGTCCGGCGCGACGGCCCGTCTCATCGGTCACCGCATGGAAGCGGCTGCCGGCCGCATCCTTGAAGTGGCTGATGCGTCCACTGCCATCCTGCTGCACGGGCCCGACCCGCTGAACAGGCGTCGTCACCGTTGCCAGAGGATAGATATCATCATCCTCGGTCGACCGTGCCGTATAGGCAGGTTCCTGGCGATTGCTGCTTGCCATCAACCAGGCAAGGCTGACGCCCATCAGCGCGACCGGGATGGGGTTGGTCTTCATCGAGCCGCCGAGATTGGTCAGGAATTCCGCGCCGCCGCTGCCCTTGGCATAGGCCAGCGCCTCGTCGATCAATTGACCCGGCGACATGCGGTTCTGGATCTCGTCGAGCTTCTGCCCGATGCGCTGGCGGTCCTTTTCGATTGCCCGCTCAATGTCTTCGGGGCGCTCCGATTCCGGATGATATGCCATTAGCTTCTCTCCTTCAGGACCTGCGCGTCACGGCGCAGAGAGGTCGTGGTGCGGTCAAGGCTCAGGTTCTCGCCCTTCAAGGCGGAGAGGCCCCTCGAAATCATGCCCCAGGCGACGAGCGCGATCACCACGCCGACCACGACGGCCGACAGGGATTCCGCGGTATGTTCGGCAAAGCCGCGCGCCACCAGAAAGGCGGCGAGCCCGCTGACCAGGGCGGCAAGCAGCACGCCCACGGCGCCGATCGCGAAGATCACACCGGCGATCAGGGCCTCGACCCCGTGCATGGCCTTTGTCATCTTTTCGGAGACTTCGGCCTTGGCAAGGTGGATTTCCTTGCGGAACAGACCGGAGATATCACCGACAAGGCCTGTGACCAGTTCGGAAAGCGAACGATTATCCTGTGTGTTAGACATTGGAACCTCCGGTCGGACCTACGGGCGTGGCGCTGGGTGCTGGAATGGACGAGGGCGGAAGCGGCCGCGTTCCCTCTTCCTGGCCCCGTTCCTGGCCCTGTTCCTGGCCCCGTTCATACCCCTGGCCATGGGCGCGGGTGTTGCCGGAGGCAGAGCGCGTGGAGGACTGGCGCGAGGCCATGGAAGGCTGGCGGCTGGCCGATGCACCGATGAAACGGCTGGCGACGAGGCCGGCAACCGCGGCAATGCCGAGAAATGCCAGAGGCTGGCGGCGACCGAAATCTTCCGCCATGGCGGCGATCTCGCCCATGCTGCGGCCCTCGATATCGGCTGCGAAGCGCTCGACGCTTTCGCCCATCTGACGCGTCACGCGGCCAAGCTGCGCCTGGTCCTGACCCTCGAGCTCGGAGCCGGCCTTCTTGATGGCAGACCCGAAGCCGGCAACCTGTTCGGCTGCATAGCCCTTCTGGCGTTCTGCCGCCTCTTCGACCTGGTGATAGAGGCCGGAGGCTTCGTCGCGCGCCACCTGACGCATGGACTGGAAGTCTTCCTTCGCCTTCTGGCGGAGCCCGGCATCCGGTCCGCCCTCATGGCCACGGTTTTGCGCGCCATCCTGGCCACGATCGGTGCCCGGCCGACTATCGGCCGCAGAGCTTCTTTCGGTATAGCCGGTGGCTGCACCATCGCGCGTGACGCCCGCATCCGGAGCGGCGGCGCCCTGGCGGGGCTGGGCATCGGGCTTCTGCTGATAGCCCGAATAGGAGGGCGTGGTCTGGCGACCGTCACCCTTGTCGATCTCATTGTCCGTCATGGAACTCTCCCTAGTGGTCGGGTGATCGGAATTGCGTTGCGTTTCGCAGTGATCAGAGGCCGAACGGGAAGAAGGGGCTTATTGTTCCATAAGGGAGAATAGAGCTCGCAAATGGGGCCTAACTCACATCATCATCTTCTGTGTGATCCAGGTTCCGGCGGCGGCCGCCGTTCCGGTCAGCAGGGTGCCCCAGGCCATGTCGACAAGGCTCAGTGTCAGCGGCCAGTCCTTCAGCGTCGACAGGTTCGTCATGTCATAGGTGCCGTAGGCGATGAGCCCGAGAATGGCACCGGCCAGGAAGGCCTGACCCGGCGAGCCCGACAAGAGATTGGGGTGAACGGCAAAATAGACGATACCGGCGACATAGAGGAGATAGAAAATCCCGGCCGCACCGAGGTTCGGCCGCTCGCGCATCAGCTCTCCCAGCTGGCTCTTGTAGAAGGAGGTTGCGAGCTTGCCCAACCAGAGAAAATCGAGGCCGAAAAACACTGCGGCCGTCGCAAGATAGGCCACCGCAAGGACCAACATCGGCCGCTCCATCGTCAGATTTTCAGGATCGGCTGGATCAGTCGAACGATCCAGCTGGTGAATTTCAAGGGAGCCTCGGTGACGGCAAGACAGATGCAGTCTTCGCCTTGCGTCGCCGTCGGCGTATGCAGGAGGCTGCCATCGGCCTCCTCGAGGTCGCCACGCGCGAAGATCTCGTCTCCGTCCCGGAAACTGCCCGCCAGCACCAGGGTCAGCTCGCGCCCCACATGCGTGTGTTCCGGAACCGGCTTGCCGGCGGGGATCCGCAGGAGGCGCACCTGTGTGGCGGGATCACCGGTTTCGATCCGGATCTGATAGGCGCCGCGGCCCAGAGCGCGCCATTTCAACTGCGAAGCATCGCCGCCGAGATAGGATCGCAGGGGCTCGGGAATGACGGGAACGGGATCGCTCGCTGCCGGTGCCGTTCTCGGTGCCGTCTTCGGCGCCGTCAAGACCGCGGATGTCCCATGGGTCCCATCCGGAGCGGCCGCAATCCTCGCCTTCATCTTCTCCCAATCCGAAGATGTGACGGCGCGGTCGGTCACCAGCTTGTCGAACAGGGCGCCGGCCGCACCTTCCATGGCGGACAGCCGGCGGCGGCAGGAGGGGCACAGCGCGAGATGGGTCGCAACTGCAAGACTCCAGCCTTCCGACAAGTGTCCGGATGCGTAATCCATCAGAAGTTCGTCGCTGATGTGGTGCTGAATGCTCATCGCTTCCCCTCCAGCGTCGTCCGCAACTTGTCGAATGCGAGCCGGATTCGTGATTTTACGGTTCCCAGGGGAAGCCCCATGTCTTCGGCAATGGCCGAATGGGAGGCTTCGTCGAAAAATGCGCGTTTCAAAACGTCCAATTGCTCCGCAGGTAGGGTTTCCATGGCCTCGCGAAGAAGGTCGGCCTCCTGCTGCGCCTCCAGTTGAAGGTCGGCGGCGGGGGCATCGTCCTGGACGAAGGCCGGGTCGGATTCATCAAAAACCGGCCGTTTCCGCCGGAAGGCGTCGATGCGAAGATTGCGGGCTATGGTGAAGATCCAGGCCGACGCCTGTCCCCTCTCCGGATCGAACTGCACCGCTTTGTTCCACACGGCGGCCATCGTCTCCTGCATCAGTTCTTCCGCCATCTGCATGTCGCGCGTCTTCATCGCCATGAAGGCCCGCACCCGCGGCCCATAATGGCGAAACAAGGTTTCGAAGGCCTCGATATCGCGCCGGCGGCCAACCCTTGCGAGAAGATCGGCGCATTCCGCCGGGGAAAGTTCCGTGACCGTTTTTGACTTGCCTGTCTGTTTCATCCTGACGCCATGATGCGGGGTCGAAAGCACGCGGTTCAGGCGTGCTTTTTTACCGTTTTGGCATGTCAGGGCCGGGATGGAAACAGTCAAGCTCATGTCCGCCGCTACGCCCTGCGGTTTCGGCTGGATCAGTCTCAGAAAAGAATTATCGTGCAAATCCGTTTGAGACAGTCTGCCGTAAAGCAGAAGGACTCCAACAACGGACACGCCCTATGGTTCCAAATCATTCTTCCCGTCGTCGGATCGCCGTGATCGGCTCGGGCATCAGCGGCCTGTCTGCAGCCTGGCTGACGGCCAAGACGCATGACGTCGTGCTGTATGAAAGCGAGGCACGGTTGGGAGGCCATTCCAATACGGACGTGGTGGCGACCGCATATGGAAATGTGCCGGTGGATACCGGCTTCATCGTCTTCAATGACAAGAACTATCCCAATCTTGTGGCCCTGTTCGAGCATCTGGGCGTCAGGACGCAAGCCTCCGACATGTCCTTTTCAGCGTCGATCGACGATGGCGCCTTCGAATATTCCGGCACCGGGCTGAAGGGCCTGTTGGGCCAGCGCAGCAATGCGGCCCGCCCGAGATTCTGGCGCATGCTGTCCGACGTGCTGCGCTTCTATCGCAGCGCCGAGGACCTGTTGAAAAGGGGCGATCTGGAAGGCGTGACGTTGGGCGAGTTTCTTGACCGGGAGCGATATTCGCCGGCCTTCATCGACGATCACCTGCTGCCCATGGGTGCCGCCATCTGGTCCATGACGACAGCCGACATGCGGTCCTATCCCTTGCACGCCTTCCTGCGCTTCTTCGTCCATCACGGGCTGATCCTGCTGTCGGGCCGGCCGCAATGGCGCACGGTGAGTGGTGGGAGCCGCGAATATGTCGCGAAACTGGCCGGTGCCTTTCCTGGCGAGATCCGTCTCGGCTGCAAGGTGGAGAGGATCGTCAGGAACGGCAGCCAGGGCGTTACCGTGATCGACAGCCAGGGCGAAAGGGACCAGTTCGACGAGGTCGTCCTCGCCACCCATGCCGACCAGGCGCTGCGGCTTCTGGCCGAAAGTGCCGATCCGCGCGAGCGCGATGTTCTCGGCCGCTTCCGCTATACGGAGAATATCGCGGTTCTGCATGAGGACAGGCGACTGATGCCGAAGCGCACATCCGTCTGGTCGAGCTGGAATTATATCGCCGGCAGGCGGCAGGACCGGGCGGCTCCGCTCTGCGTCACCTATTGGATGAACCGGCTGCAGAACCTCGATCCGCGGCACCCGCTGTTCGTGACGCTCAATCCCTGCCGCGACATTGCCGACGGCACGATACACGCCACCTATCGCTACACGCATCCGCTTTACGATCTTCCGGCCATGGCCGCCCAGCGTCAGCTTTGGGAATTGCAGGGTCGAAGACATGTCTGGTTCTGCGGCGCCCATTTCGGCAGCGGCTTTCACGAGGATGGCCTGCAAGCGGGCCTGGCCGTGGCCGAAGCCATTTCCGGTCTCAACCGGCCTTGGCAGGTGGCCGAGCCTTCCGGGCGCATCTACACCTCTCCTTTGCTCACCGCGGCGGAATGATGATGCGCTCCGCACTCTACCGCGGCAGCGTGGTGCATCACCGGCACCGGCCGAAGGTGCACAGGCTGACCTATCGCGTCTTCTCGCTGCTCCTGGATCTCGATGAGCTCGAAACGCTCGACAAGAGCCTTCGCCTGTTCGGCTTCAACCGAACGGCCATCTTCAGCTTCTGGGAGAAGGACCACGGCAGGGGCGAGAAAGAGGGGCTTCGCCACTGGGTGGAGGAGCATCTCGAAGCGGCGGGCCTTCCGGCGGCCGGCGTGACGATCAAGATCCTCTGCTATCCCCGGATCTTCGGCTATGTCTTCAACCCGCTGACGATCTACTTCTGCGAGGACGAGAGGGGAAAGATGCTGGCCCTGCTCTACGAGGTCTGCAACACGTTCAACGAACGCCATACCTATGTCATTCCCGCCACGGGCCTCGATGGCTCGTCGGTCCGCCATTCCTGCGCGAAGGCAATGTATGTATCGCCCTTCATGCCGATGGACTGCATTTACGATTTCGATATTTCGCCGCCGTCCGAGCGGGTGACAATCGCGATCAGCGAGCGGGACGATGAAGGAAAGCTCCTCTTTGCCAGCTTTTCCGGCCGACGGTTCGCCTTGTCGGACGCCATGCTGGCCCGCGCGCTGCTTGCCTATCCGCTGATGACATTGAAGGTCATGGCTGGAATTCATTGGGAGGCATTGCGTCTGTTTCTCAAGGGTGTGCCGGTTCATCGTCATTACCCTGCGGCAAGACGCGTCAGCAGTTCCCAGGAACGACCTGTTTTGAGTGGAGGACAGCATCAATGACGCATGCCGACCATGGCAACCCGATGCTCTTTGCGGAACGCGCACCCTTCTGGGAACGCTTGATCTGCCGCATGCTGGCCCATACCCGTCACGGACGCCTGACCATCATCTTCCCCAGCGGGCGCGAGCATCATTTCGGCGAAGACAAGCAGGGGCCTAAGGCTTCGATCCATGTCATCCGGCCCCGCGCCCTGCGCCGGATCCTCTCGGGCGGCGGGCTTGGCTTTGCCCGCTCCTATATGGACGGCGACTGGACGACGCCCGACCTTTCCCAGGTTCTGGATCTCGCCATCGGGAACGAAAAGGACTGGGCACCGCTTGCGCGCCCGCTGGCTCTGGTGGCACGGCTTGCGCATTTGCGGCACCGCCTGCGGCGCAATTCGAAATCCGGCAGCCGCCGCAATATCGCCTTCCACTATGATCTCGGCAATTCGTTCTATCGTTTGTGGCTCGACCGAAGCATGACTTATTCCGCGGCCATCTACGCCGATCCACAGGCAAGCCTGGAGGAGGCGCAGCGCGAGAAGAACGCCCGGATCATCCGCGAGCTCGCAATCGGTCCGGACGATCACGTGCTGGAAATCGGCTGCGGCTGGGGTGGCTTCATGGAGCAGGCCATCCGCGAGACGGGCTGCCGCGTGACCGGCCTGACGCTTTCGAAGGAACAAGCGGCCTTTGCAAAGCAGCGCCTGGCGGATGCCGGTTGCGGCGCTCGCGCGGAGATCCGCCTGGAGGACTATCGCGACTGCCGTGGGCGCTTCAGCAAGATCGTGTCGATCGAGATGTTCGAAGCTGTCGGCGAGGAGCACTGGTCGATCTATTTTGACCAGGTGCGGCGGCTCCTGATACCCTCGGGACAGGCCATGATCCAGGTCATCACGATCGATGAAAGCCGCTTCGACCATTATCGGCGGCACGCGGATTTCATCCAGACCTACATCTTCCCCGGCGGAATGCTGCCTACCCTTTCCGGTTTCGATACGCTCGCCAGATCGGCGGGCTTGAGCGTCAGCGACTGTTTCCGCTTCGGACGCGATTACGAACGCACCCTCTTGGATTGGGACAGGCGTTTCCGCTCAGCCTGGTCGGCCATTGCGCCAATGGGCTTCGATCCGCGCTTCCTGCGCATGTGGCATTATTACCTGCACTATTGCGCTGCCGGGTTCCGGACCGGGCGGATCGATGTCGCGCAGTTCCGGCTGCACACCGCGGCGCAATAGAAGAAGGCTTGTGAGACAAGAGGCGGGTGGCCGGACCTGCCTGCCCCTTTTCCCGCCTTCTCTCCTGGCTTCCCCTTGGCTTCCCTTTGGCCTCCCTTTGGCCTCCCCTTGGCTTCCCCCTGCCTTCCGTCTTGCGTCTCGGCTCAGGAGGACCTGAGCATCTTGCGGGTGATGCGGAACAGGAGCGCGTAAGGCAGAGACGCCAGAAGCTTGATGGACAGCGCCATTTTCCAGGGGAAGATGATCTCGAAGCGGTCGCTCTTCAGGCCCTCCACCACTCTGTCGGCGGCGGCCTCGGCCGAGATCAGGAACGGCATGGGAAAATCGTTTTTCTTGGTCAGGGGCGTATCGACGAAGCCCGGATTGACGACCTGCACTATCACGCCCTCTGCTTCCAGTTCGGGCCGGAGCGACTGGCAGAGCGTATTGAGCGCAGCCTTGCTGGCTCCGTAGAACCCGCCCCCCGGAAGGCCGACGAGCCCGGCAACCGAGGCGATGACCGCGATCCTGCCGCGGCGCCTTGTGATCATGTCCGCCATCACGGCTTCCAGGCAATGGGCGGTCCCCAGCACGTTGAGATTGATGGTGGCGGCAAGATCCTCGCTGTCGAACCGTCGAACGCTGTCGCGCTTGTAGGTGCCCGCCGAGAAGATGGCGAGATCGATCGCGCCATGGGCCGCACGGATTGCCTCCGCCGTCTGCCTTGCCGCAGCGCGATCGGTGACATCCAGCGGATAGCCGAAGATCTGACCCGGATAGGCTGCGGCGAGCGCCTCCAGTTTGTCCTGGCTGCGTGCGCTGACGGCGATCCGCCACCCGTCCCGGGCAAGCCTGCGGGCGGTGGCTTCGCCGATTCCGGAGCTGGCGCCGGTGATCCAGGCCAGTCTGCCGCCGTTCGTTTCGGGTGTGTTCGTCGTGCGCATTGTCGCCTCCATTCGGGTGATACTACGCCATTGCGGCGGATTGGTTCTCTTCATCCCGAAGAGGAGGGCACGGCGCCCACTGGCTGCCTTGTGAGCCTGCAGGGCATGCTTGCCGGCTGACACAGGACATGCGAAAGCCTGTCGAACGTTTTCCATCGCGCTTGCTGATACAGGCCGCTTATTCGTCGCAGACCACGAGACTTCTCATGCCCCAGAAAATCATAATCGACACAGATCCCGGCCAGGACGACGCGCTGGCTATCCTGCTTGCCCTGGCGAGCCCCGAACTCGACGTGCTGGGCATTACGGCAGCCGCAGGCAATGTGCCGGTGACCCTCACCTCCCGCAACATCCGCAAGATCTGCGAGCTCGCCGGCCGGCCGGATGTGAAGGTGTATGCCGGCTGCGAAGGGCCGATGGAGGGCAGCCTCTTCACCGCCGAATATGTTCACGGCGCGACAGGCATGGACGGGGCCGACCTGCCGGAGCCGACCATGCCGCTGCAGGAACAGCCGGCCGTCGATTTCATCATCGAAACCCTGATGGCGCATGATGCTTCGAGCGTGACCATCTGCACGCTCGGACCGCTGACCAATCTTGCCACCGCTCTCACACGAGAGCCGGCCCTTGCCGGGCGGATTAAGCAGATCGTGCTGATGGGCGGCGGCCTGTTCGAAGGCGGCAATGTGACGCCGGCGGCCGAGTTCAATATTTTCGTCGATCCGAAGGCTGCCAGGATCGTTTTTGCCTGTGGCGCACCGATCGTCATGATGCCGCTCGATGTCACGCACCAGACGCTGACCACGGCCAGCCGTGTCGCCGCCATCAAGGCGCTGAACACGCCGCTCGCGGACGCCGTGGTCGGGTGGCTGGAATTCTTCGAGCGTTTCGACGAGCAGAAATACGGCACCGATGGCGGCCCTCTGCACGACCCCAACGTCATCGCCTATCTCATCCGGCCGGACCTGTATGAGGGTCGACTGTGCAATGTCGAGATCGAGACGGAGTCAAGCCTCACCAAGGGCATGACGGTGGCGGACTGGTGGGGTGTCACTGACCGGCCGAAGAATGCGACCTTCATGCGCTCGGTCGATGCCGACGGGTTCTACGCCTTGCTGACCGAGCGGCTTGCCAAGCTGCCGGCGTGACGGGACCGGCGGCGGCTTCGACGGATTCCACTCCGTGACTGCCCGGCCGTCGCCTGCACCCTGATCAGCCGCGGGCTCTCAGGCCGGCATAGGCCACTGCCATACGGGCCGCGAGGGCGGCATTGTTCTTCACCAGAGCAATATTGGCTTCCAGGCTCTTCCCCTTCGACAGTTCGTTGATGCGTCCGAGCAGGAAGGGCGTCAGGTCCTTGCGGCCAATGCCGCGGGCATCGGCCTCGCGCACGGCATCCGCAATCGTGTTGTCGATGAACGAAGGCTGCAGCGCCGCTGCTTCCGGGATCGGGTTTGCGATCAGAAGGCCGGTCCCGGTGCCCAGCTGGTGGTGCAGATGCATGGCTTTTGCAATATCTTCCGGCGTGTCCAGCCGGTGATCCGCCTTGAATCCGCTGCTGCGGGTGAAGAAGGCCGGGAAATCGTCGCTGCCATAGGCAATCACCGGCACGCGCTGGGTTTCCAGATATTCGAGCGTCTTGGCAATATCGAGAATGGATTTCACGCCGGCGCAGACCACCGCCGTGCGGGTGCGTCCGAGTTCCGTCAGATCGGCGGAGATATCGAAGGTCTGTTCGGCGCCACGATGGACGCCGCCGACACCGCCTGTGGCAAAGATATCGATGCCGGCCAGATCGGCCAGAAGCATGGTCGCAGAAACGGTGGTTCCGGCCGATTGGCCGCGGACCATGGCGACGGCGAGGTCGCGTCCGGACGCCTTCACGACGTCTTTCGCCTGGGCCAGCATTTCCAGCTCATCCCGCTCGAGGCCGACGCGCAAGGCGCCATTGATGACGGCGATGGTTGCAGGGACCGCGCCATTGTCCCGCACCACGGTTTCAACGCCGAGCGCCGTTTCCAGATTGGCGGGATAGGGCATCCCATGGGTAATGATGGTCGATTCCAGCGCCACGACGGGACCGCCGGCGGCGAGCGCATCCGCGACCTCGCGGCTCAGTTGGGGTTTCAGCAGGCTCATTGTCATCCCTTTCATTCGGCATGGCTTCATTGGCATAAGTTAGGTTGGCGTGATCTCGTCGGACCGCAGCTCACCGCTCTGCGCGTCATGTTCGCCCTTTGCATCAGGTGCCTCAGCCGCCTCATCCGCCAGGCGATGCCGGTGGGCGTCGAGAAAGGCCGAAGAGAGCTCCGCATGCACGCTTTTGTCCGTCTCCGTGGTCAAGGCCCCCGCCAGCGTTCCCATCCGGGCGGCCTCGACGGTTTCGTCGCCCGCCAGCAGCCGGTAGAGAGTTGCGGCGATCATCGCATCTCCAGCGCCCGTCATATCGACCGGCCGGGCTTTGACCGCCGGGACATGCACAAGACGCTCCCCTGTGGCGATGGCCATGCCGTGAGCGCCCATGCTGACCACCGCCTCGCGGACTCCAAGCCCGGTGAGGGCGCGGGCGGCCTCGAGTGGTGCCTGCACGCGTTCATGGCCGTGCCTGGCAAGCAGCGCATTGGCTTCATCGAGGTTCATGAAGACAAGGTCGACTCCCGCCAGATCCTGCGGCAGGCGCACCACTTTCGGGGCAGAGACCGCATCGATGACCAGACGGAACCTCGCATCCCGACGACGGCGGACGAGATGATGCAGCGTTTCGGCAGGAAGATTGCAATCGGCAAAGACCAAAGCGGCCGAAGCCAGGTGTGACCAGGCGCGATCGATATGGGCCGGCTGGAACAGATCGAAAATCGCCATATCCGCAAGGCCGAGAACCAGATCTCCCGAAGGATCGAGGACAGCGGCATATTCCGCGGTCGGCCGCTCGGCGGTCAGGATCACCTGGCCGGTATCAATGCCACGCCCCCGCAGATGCGCAAGGATCGCCTGCCCCGCCTCATCCTCTCCGAGGATGGAGACGAAGCCGACAGAGGCGCCGAGGAGAGACAGGTTTTCGGCGACATTGCGGGCCACCCCACCATGGCTGCGGGCGCCATCGACCGGATTGGAGGTCTCCGGGACGATGGCCTGACGGGCACGGTATTTGCGGTCGAACACGGCGCCGCCGATGCACATCACCCGCGATGTCGAAGGAAGGAGATAGCCGCGGCCAAGGATATGGCCCTTGTTGATGAGTTGGACAATGTGGGCCGCAATGGTGGAGCGGGCCAGCCCCAGCTGATCGGCAATCTCCTGCTGACCCGCAAAGGGATTGGCCTTGATGATGGTCAAGACTGCCTGTTCCTGTGATCCCAGATCGCCCATCTCGTCTCCGCACTGCTTTCGTCACCGCTACAAACTTTTGTTTATCTCGTCAACTAGTGTTTTACAGATGTGGATCGCAACATGCCAGCTTGCTCGCCCGTCGCATGGTCTCTGTCGCCCCTTGCTTACATTTTGTTGCAAACGCTCACGCAAGGTGACCACTTTTGCGGAACGAAACGCGGCGCAATGCTGTTGAAGGG